>JAAWHO010000060.1 GCA_022795905.1 Oscillospiraceae bacterium | reverse complement strand
GTTCCTGTGCCCCATGGCCGGCACCATCTCCATGATGCCCGGCACCAGCTCCGATCCGGCCTACCGCCGCATCGACGTGGACACCGAGACCGGCAAGGTCAGCGGCCTGTTCTAAGATGAACATGACAGAAGTTGCCAGACTGCTTCTGGGGCTGCGGGCCGCCGGCTGGACGGACAAGGAAATCAACGATTTTGTCCTCTATATTGAAACCGGAGACGATCAGTATAAGCCTAAGCCGAGGCAAGAAGCCTAATTTGTATCCCGGCGGCGGACCCCGCCGCCGGGATTTTCTTTGCTACAGCAATTCCAGCGTCAGCGATACCCCCAGGCGGAACCCCTCCCGGAAGATGAGATAATCTTCCAGACGGTTCGCCTCGCAGAGCTCATCCCAGTATTTCTCGAAGAGATCCGCCCCGATCGCCTTTTCGGCTTCGTCGTAGAAATTTTTCTGCTTTTCCCGGAGCTCTCTGGGCAGCTGGGGGCCGATGATTTCTATGGGGAAATACCGGCTGCTGTAGATTTCTTCTAAGATGCTCATTGTCTTGCCTCCTCACAAATTCTCTCTTTTAGAGATATCTCTTATAGAGAGATTATATCACACAGCATACCGATGTCAAGGAGTTTTTATGTTTTCAAAGGAATTATTTGCTCAGAGGATTCGAGAAGTCCGCAAGCTGCACAATGAAACACAGCAGGAATTGGGCGATTGCATCGGTATGAGGGCAAACAATGTCAGCGAGATGGAATGCGGGAAAAAAGCTACCACCTCTGAAAAAATCGCAAAAATCTGCAAACACTACCACATCTCCGCCGACTACCTCCTGGGCCTCTCCAACGATATGCGGGGCGGCTGCGAGCGGTGGACGGAGGACGAGGAGCGGATGTGAACAAAATATGCGACCTGGATATTGAAACCTATAGGTGCATCACACCAGATATCCCGACACGCGAGGTCATTCTTACGGCCGAGCGGATGGAGCACATTAAAAGCCACCATCCAGGTCATTTTGAACAGATCGCTCCGTTTCTGAAAGCGGCTGTGGAAGCGCCTGACTACATTTTGGAGGACGCGCCGAATACGGGGCTGATTCTGAAGGCGGTCAGTGAGAACGGGATAAGGCTCCAGATGGTGCTCCGCATACATACCTCCGCGGATTCACCCGGCTTCAAAAACTCCATCATTTCCGCCTGGAAAATCAGCGAATCCCGCTGGAACAATTATCTGCGAAACAAAAAAATCCTTTACAAATCTGAATAAAGCGGCTATACTATACATAGGATAACTGGTGCTTTGAGGTGGTAAATTTCGTTGCGGCCACACGCCGATGGCATGACAGGGGAAACCCGAGAGATGCGGGAGAGGCGACGCCCGCCAAAGCACCGACCTGGAAGGGGGCCGCAGTTTGCGGCCCCCTCTTTTAATTTCCGAAAAGGAGGAACATATTTATGGATTTCGCACAAGCATCCTGTACTGAATTTGTCACTGTATTAGCCTCCAATGCCCCGGTACCCGGCGGCGGCGGAGCCTCCGCCCTGGTGGGGGCCATCGGCACCGCCCTGGGCAACATGGTGGGCTCCCTCACCGTGGGCAAGAAGAAGTATGCCGACGTGGAGGAGGAGATCATCGCCCTGAAGGCCAAGTGCGACCAGCTCCAGAAGGATCTGCTGGACCAGATCGCCCTGGACGCCCAGGGCTTCGAGCCCCTGGCCAAGGCCTACGGTATCCCCAAGGACGCCCCCGGCCGGGACCAGATTATGGAGGACGCCACCCTGGTGGCCTGCCGGGTGCCTATGAAGATTATGGAGCTGTGCTGTGAGTCCCTGGACGCTATCCAGGTCTTTGCCGACAAGGGGAGCCGCCTGGCCGTCAGCGACGCGGGCTGCGGCGCGGTGTGCGTCAAGGCCGCCCTCCAGGCCGCCAGCCTCAACGTCTTTATCAACACCAAGACCCTCAAAGACCGGCAGAAGGCCGAGGAGATGAACAAAAAGTGCCTGGATATGCTGGACAAGTACTGCGCCCTGGCCGACCACATCTTTGACGTGGTCAAGGGCGGATTTTTCAAATAAGCAGATAAGAAGGAGATAGAACAAATGGCTACTAAGCTGTTAGGAAAAGAAGTCAATGAGAAGCTCAACGCCCGGATTATCGCCGACTGCGAGGCCCTGAAGGCCAAGGGCGTCAACCCCACCCTGGCTATCGTCCGCTGCGGCGAGCGGCCCGACGACCTCAGCTATGAGCGGGGCGCCACCAAGCGGGCGGAGACCCTGGGCGTGGCGGTGGAGAAGTTCGTGCTCCCCGAGGATGTGAGCAAGGAGGAGCTGCTCAAGGTCATCGACGATATCAACGCCAACGACAAGATCCACGGCGTGCTCATGTTCCGCCCCCTGCCCAAGCACCTCAAGGCCGACCAGGATGAGATCTGCAACCGCCTGGATCCCCGGAAGGACGTGGACGGCATGACCGATCTCTCCAACGCCGGCGTGTTTATGGGCAAGGAGCTGGGCTTCGCCCCCTGCACCCCCGCCGCCTGCATGGAGATCCTGGCCCACTACGGCATCGACTGCACCGGCAAGAAGGCCGTGGTCATCGGCCGGAGCCTGGTGGTGGGCAAGCCCTTGGGCATCATGCTCATGGGCAAGAACGCCACTGTCACCACCTGCCACACCCGGACCAAGGACGTGCCCTCTGTCACCAGAGAGGCGGACATCCTGGTCTCCGCCGCCGGTGTGCTGGGGAGCCTGACCAAGGAGTACGTCCGCCCCGGCCAGATCGTTATCGACGTGTCCATCAACTGGGACGAGGCCAAGGGCGGCATCGCCGGCGACGCGGTATTTGAGGAGGTGGAGCCCATTGTGGAGGCCATCACCCCGGTCCCCGGCGGCGTGGGCGCCGTGACGACCTCCGTGCTCATCGGGCACGTGGTGGAGGCGGCCAAGCGCATCCACGGCTGATTGGGGGCGCATTCATTGGGAAACCAAAAATATGATACGGTGAAGGTTATCCGGCTCTTTCTGCTGGCCTCCTCGGCGGCGTTCCTCATTGCCGCCGGTCTGGCCCCGGACCGGGACCAGATGCTGACGGGGCTGGCCCAGATCCTCATGTCCCCGGCCCAGCTGACCAAGGACTATTTTGCTGTCGGGAGCGTTTCCGGGACCTTCCTGAATATGTCCCTGGTGGGGTGGGTGTGCGCGGCTATGACCTGCCTGCCGGGGGCGGCGGTCAACGGACTGACCATCGCCGCCTACTTCCTCACCGTGGGGTTCTCCGCCTGGGGCATCAATTTCCTGAATATCTGGCCCTTCTTCCTGGGGGTCATGATCCATGCCCTGGTGCGGCGGGAGCCCTTCCCCAAGTACGTGAACCTGGCGATGTTCTCCACGGCCCTGTGCCCCCTGGCCAGCGAGCTCCTGCTGCGGTATCCCGGCAGCGAGGAGGTCCGGGGCGTCACCCTGGAAGGCGTGGTGCTGATGCTGGTGGTGGGAATGCTTATTGGCTTTTTGACCCCGGCTATGGCGGGCCACTCCCCCAACGTACATAAGGGGTACGACCTCTACTCCGCCGCGCTGCCCGGCGTGCTGCTGGGCCTGTTCGCGGTGGCGGTGCTGTACAAGACCTTGGGGAACGACGTCCCCGCCATCGCCGCCACCCTGGGCGACAGCCGCCCGGAGGTGGTCTGGCCCTTCTGCGCCGCGTTCTTCGCACTGTGCATCCTCGCGGGCTTCTGGCTCAATGGGAAAAGCTGGCGCGGCTATATCGCTCTCTTAGGGGATACCGGCCACAAGGCGGATTTTACTGCCAAATACGGCGCGGGCCTGGCTATCATGAACGTGGGCATCTATGGCCTGTTTATCTGCGCGTATTACTTTGCCGTGGGAGCATCCTTCAACGGTGTGACCCTGGGCATCATCTTCTGCATGGTGTGCTTCGGGGCCAACGGGGCCCACCCGGGCAATGTGTGGCCGATCATGGCGGGCTATGTGGCGTTTTCCTTTCTTGCCACAAACCTTCTGGGCGGCGCCTTTCCCGTCAATGCCCAGGCTATCCTGGTGGGGCTGTGCTTTGCCAGCGGCCTGGCCCCCATCGCCGGGAACTACGGCTGGTGGGCGGGCATCCTGGCCAGCGGGATGCACTACTTCCTGGTGACCTCCATCCCGGCCATCCACGGGGGCTTCAGCCTCTACAACGGCGGCTTCACCGCTCTGATGATCGCTATCATCCTGGTGCCCCAGCTGGAAACCTTCTGCAAGACGAAGGAGCAGCGGCTGGCGGCCAAATCGGAACAGAAATCCTAGGGAAGGAAGGGAACGGCAGTGACAAAGCAGGAACTGAGGAAACGAGTCGCGGGGAAGGTGAAGAACCTCTCGCCGGTCTACTGCCGGGAGGCGGACGCCGCCATCTGCCGGGGGGTGCTTCAGTCGGAGCTCTACCGGCGGGCGCGGGTGCTCCTCTGCTATGTGGGCTCCGCCCGGGAGATCGACACCTCGGCCCTCCTCCACGCCGCCCTTCGGGACGGCAAGGTTCTGGCCCTGCCCCTGTGCGTGGAGAAGGGCGTCATGGAGGCCCGGCAGATTGCGGGCCTGGGGGACCTGGTCAGCGGAAAATACGGCATTCTGGCCCCCAAGCTGACCTGCCCGGTGGTGGAGCCGGAGGCGCTGGAGCTGGTGGTGGTCCCCTGCGCCGCGGGCAACGAGCGGGGGGAGCGGCTGGGCTACGGCGGCGGGTACTATGACCGCTACCTGCCCAGGGTGAGCTGCCCGACGATGCTCCTGTGCCGGCGGCACCTTCTGACGGACGAGATCCCCCTGGAGGAGCACGACCTGCGGATGGACTATCTGGTCACCGAGTGGGGCGTGGTATCCTGCAAGGGGGAGTGAGCGGCAAAATAAACCCGGCCTGGAGACGGAAATCCGTTTCCAGGCCGGGGTATTATTTTGGGATATCCCGAAGGCCCCGAAAAAAACCCGACAGGACCTCCCGGCACTCCCTCTCCAGGATTCCCCCCACCAGCTTGGGCCGGTTAGGGAAATCCTCCATATAGAGGTTCAGCACCCCGCCGCAGGCCCCCATGACCTCGTCCCGGGCCCCGTACCACACCCGGGAGATCCGGGCGTTGAGGATCGCCCCGGCGCACATGGGGCAGGGCTCCAGGGTCACGTACAGCTCGCAGCCCTCCAGCCGCCAGGAGTCCAACGCCTCGTTGGCCCGGGCGATGGCCTCCATCTCCGCGTGGCCGTCGGCGCGGCCTGTCTCCTCCCGGCGGTTGCGGCCCCGGCCCACAACCTCCCCATTGAGCACGATCACACAGCCCACGGGCACCTCCCCAGCCGCTGCCGCCTCCCGGGCCAGGGCCAGGGCCTCATGCATAAACCGCTCCTCCATCTTTCCCGCCTCCTCGGTATAAATCCAGGAATATTTGACCAGACTTCACATACAATGGAAACCAAGGAGGTATCTGCCATGAAACGCATCTCCCCCATCCGCGCCCGCCAGACGGACGCCCCCGCTCTTCTGGAATTAAAGACAAGCCTGCAAACCACCCAGGACGCCCTCAACAGCGCCTACACAGCCTTCGACTACGCCAGCGACCCGGAGCTGACGGAGGCCTGCATCTTCGAGATCCGCTCCCTCCAGGCCCGGATGAACTACCTGGTCCGGCAGATCAAGGACTTCGAGGCCTGCGCGGCCACCGCCGTCACAGCCCACGCGGGCGGGAGGGGCCGATGGACCTGAAGACCGCCCTTCTCATCGGGGCGGGGGGCCTGGCGGTGCTGGCCATGGCCTCCCGCGCCTTCTCCGCCCCCCTGCGCCTGCTGGGGAAGGCCGCCGTCAATACGCTCCTGGGCCTGGGAGCCCTGCTGCTGCTCAACGCCATCTCCCCCCTGACGGGGCTTTCCCTGGGGCTGAACCTGTTCAACGCGCTGGTGGTTGGTATTCTGGGCATCCCGGGGCTTGGTCTCCTTCTGCTGGTTCAGTGGGTCCTTACATAGCCGTCCGGTGAGGGCGGCTCTTTTTCTGAACACTATATATTGATTATACCGCCGGGGCCACTATACTGCAAGTAGTGTTTTGACGAAAAATGAAGAACTGGAAAATCTTTACCAGCAGACAAGTTTCTACAAATTTTGAGTGTCTGCCGCTGTATACTGATGCCAGAGAGCGACAGAGACCGCCCGATTCCGGCAGGCATCCCGAAAATCTGCCGGAGCTCTCAAAACAAGAATATGCCCCCGACGCGGGGTGAACGTGGAGGAAATACAGTATGAACTATCAGAAGGAGTACGCGATTTTAGTTGGCCAAGTGGATAAAGCGATCTCCCTTTTGGAGCGCTGCGCCTGGGACGAGCCTCTGGCCCAGAGGGCCGGGGAGGTGCTTGTCAATGCGCTGCGGGAGGCGGAGGAGCACTATGTAACACTGGCGGAATCCACCTGAGCTGAACATACCCTTGTTTTTTGACCCTCTGCGATAACAGGCAGGGCCGCTCCGAAGCCTCGGAGCGGCCCTGCTTTTTCACGTATTCTGCCCGCCGGCTGTGCTCAGGAGCGCAGCCAGTCCGGGATCTCCACGTCGGTGCGGGGAGGGGTGGGGGTCGTGGAGGGCTGAGAGGGAGCCTTGCCGGTGTAGTCCATGATGCGGCAGATGATGGCCGCGATGTGGGCGCGCTCGATGGGGTTCCCGCCCCGGTAATAGGTCCGGCCGCCCTCCTCATAGCCGGTGATGATACCGGCGTTGTACAGGGCCCTGGCGTAGCCGTTGACGCTGTCGGTGAAGGGGTTGACGCCGTCGGTGACGGGGGAGAGCCTCATGGCTCTGGCCGCGATGTCGGCCACCGCCGCGCGGCTGGCGTAGGCGTCAGGGTCCACCCGCTCGGTGAGGATGCCGTCGGTGAGGGCGCGGTCCACGTAGCCGCTGGCCCAGTGGGCCCCGCTCTTGGACTGCTCGGCGTAGCCTGTGGCCAGCATGACCAGCTTGAGGATCTCGCCGTAGGTCACGTTGTTGGCGGCGCGGAAGGTGTTGTCCTCATAGCCCGTCAGCACCCCGGCGGCCAGCAGGTCGGTGACGTAGGCAGCGTACCAGTCGGTGGTCCTGACATCCCTGAGGACGGTGGTGGCGGCGGCGGTGACGGAGATGGTCACGGTGCCGGTGATGGTGCCGCCGCCGATGAGATAGGCGCTGAAGGGCACGCTGGCCGTGCCGGACCAGCCCATGGGGGGCACGTAGCTGACGCTGCTGACGGCGGTGGTGCCCAGGGAGGTAATGCCCACGTAGTCAAAGCGCTGGCCGCTGGTGACGGCGTTCCCGGTGCCGCCGGCGTAATTGGTGTACAGCGCGCCGGTGGAGGGGGTGCCGAAGACCAGGTAGTCAATGAGCATCATGGACGAGCTGCTGCCGGAGAAGTCCGCGTTGCTGAACTTCACGGAGCCGCCGGTGCAGGTATAGGAGATATTGACCGGCGTGGTCGGGACAGTATTGTTGGTGGCGTTGGCGGTAAAGACGATCTTGCCGCTGTACTTGAGCCCGCTGGTGGAGTCGGTGGAATAGGCCGTGTATTCCACGGTTTCCGTGCCGCCGGCAGCGTCGGCAGCGTAGGTAATGTCGCCGATATAGTTCGACGCGCTGGATTTGCTGGAGTAGTAGGTGCTGGTGCTCACCCTGGAGCCGCCGCCGTTAGAGGTGTAGTTCACGTACAGGTTCCCCTTGCTGGGGAGCTTGGTGAAGCGGATATACATGGTGGGATTGCTGGAGGTAACGCCGGTAGCCTTCTTATAGGTGGAGATAAAATCGTCCGCGTTCAGACGCACAGAGCCGTTGGTGGCCTGGTAGCTGATGTCCTTGGCGTTGGCAGAGGAGTAGACGATAGAGATCACGCCGCTGGTGGACTTGCTGGTGCCGCTGGAGTTCTCGCCGTAGGCGGTGAAGCTGACCGTGGCGGTGCCGGTGTAGGTGTCGCTGGAGGGCTCATAGTACACCTCGTCCAGGTCCTTGTCCCGCTTGCCGGGGTTGGCGTAGAACTCGTCGCTGGTGGAGATCTTCTTGCCGTCATAGTAGACGGTGCCGTTGGACGCGCGGCCGAAGGTCACGTACTCCAGCTCGCCCCGGGGATACTCGTCCTCGAAATAGTCCTCAAAATCCCGGGCGTCAAAGTAGACCGTGCCGCCCCGGGTGCCGGTGTAGCTGATGTCGCCCTTGGCGTTGGAGGCGGTGCCCTTCTTGACGTTGAAGGTCAGAACACCGTCGTAAGTGTCCCGGTTGGTTTTGAGCGTGAAGTTGAAGCTCACACTGCCGGTATAGTCCTCATCGGGCTCAAACTCGACTTCCGCCAGCTCATCTTCATCCAGCTTGCTCTTGGTGCTGCAATCCAGAGAACCCTTGTTCTTCTCGGAAACACTGTCAAACTGCACATAGTCAATATATTCCTTGCTGGAGAGCTCCGCCGTGATTTTATCAACAACGGACTTGTTGCCGGCGTCGTCCTTGTCGCCCAGGGCGTAGCCGGTGTTGGAGTTGTAGACAGTGGCAGAGATGTCAATGTCGGCAGAATTGGAAATGGAAATTTTAACAGAATCCTCGTAAGTCTTTCCATCAAACTTCAATTTCGCTGTAATAGTCGCACTGCTGCTGGAGTTGGTTTCCGCATAAACCGTAACGCTGCTACCGCTGCCGCTGATATAAATATCGTCGTTGCTGGTGGACCACTTGATATCCTTCAAGTCAGCGCCGTTATTGGTGAAGGAAGCGGAAATTGTAGTGGAATCATTTTTACCAGACAGCGTGGTTTTCTTGGCGGAAATAGTCAGCTTGTTGGTGTCGGTCGATGGGGCTTCTTTTACTGTAACATTACATACCGCTTTTATTTCGCCAACTTTTGCTGTAATTACGGCAGTTCCTTTTGCCTTTGCAGTAACAGTACCCCCAGAAACAGTTGCAACTGTTTCATCACTACTAATCCAATCTACAGTACCAGAAGCGCCCGTCGGTGCTAAAGTAGCAGTCAACTTATACGTTTCATTTACATTCAGTGTCAGAGTGGATTTATCAAGAGAAACACCTGCCACGGGAATTTTTTGCTGTGCTTCTTTTTCACTACAAACACAAGTACCATTGGAAAAAGTGTGGTTTTCAGACGAAGCAGCAACATATCCGCAAGTTTTACAAATCTTTTTGTGCGTAGAGCTATCTACTTTTTCGTAGGTGAAATCGTTATGCGCGGCAAAATCATATTTTTTGTCAGTACAGTCGTCGCCAGTACATTCATGCCAGTGTCCTGTGTCGTCGCTTTTCCATCCCGGATTGCTAGGCGTATGTGTATGTGGAGGCTGACCTGTTCCGTCACTGCCATCCGTTGGATCATCCACCGCCAGCGCTGCTGGCAGCATCCCGCAGAGCAGGACAAAAACCATCAAAAGAGACAAAATTTTCCGTTTCATTTCCTCAAATCCTTTCTCAGAAAAAACGTGTGTGGGTTCCGCCAGGATATGGTTGAAGCCTACCACAGCATTGTGAAAAGAACGTGTCATAGATGTATCGGACCTGCATCTTTTCAAAATGCTGGATATTTCCAGCCAACCAATTAAACAGACGTAAAACCGGGGCAAAAAGTTCCACAGGAAAGGGAGGAAAAATCAGGGCATTCCAAAGGGCGAATCTTGTCCCCGGCCCTTACACGTCCCCGCCGGCGGCGCGGATCTGCCGCTCCTTCTCCAGAAGGAGCTGGTCATAGCTCTCGATTTTTTTCGTCAGCCGGTCCAGGGACCGCTGGATATCCTCCCTGCGCTCCAGGAGCTGGCGGCGCTGCTCCTCCAGCAGAGCCTTCCGCTCCCCCACGGTCTCCTCCCCCCGCTGAAAGAGAGCGGAGTACTGGATAAGCGCCTCAATCTGCACCCCGGCGGAGCGCAGGCACTTGGTCAGCTCGATCCATCCGCAGGACGCCTCGTCATAGTCCCGGATGCCGCTCTTGGTCCTGGGCACCCGGGGGATGATGCCCACCCGCTCATAGTAGCGCAGGGTGTCGGCGGAAATGCCGTATTTCCTGCTGGCCTCCGCAATGGTCATACTTCCCGCCTCCTTTACGCGCCGAACAGCCCGGCGGCCTGCCGCATATTTTCCACCGCGCCCACCTGGAAGGGGCAGCGGCCTAATGTACGAATTTGCATATCGCTTCCTCCTGTTAAATGTCTCATGTTTTTTATCATAATACTTGGAGTCAGGTCTATGTCAAGGGCTTTTCCGAAAAAAGCGGGCCGCCCCCGCGGGAGCGGCCCATAGGATATTCTTTTTACATCAGCGGCGCCAGCCCGAGCACAGGATGCCCCTTCTCGGTCAGGAAGCTCAGCAGGCTCTCGGCGTCCTCGGCGATGGTTTCGTCACCGATCATATCGCAGAAATTGTCAATCCCCAGCAGCTCCTTGGCGGTGGCGTTGAGCCGGACAGCCACGTCGTCCTTCAGCTCCTTGGGCATCCAGACAATCCGGGCGATGCCGCCCTCGGCGGAAGCGAACTTCTTGGAGGCAATGAAGTGCCGGCCGTGGCCCATGAAGCCCGGGGTCTGCACGCCGCCGCCGGTCATGGAGGCCAGCTCGCCGAAGGTCATGCCCGTGGGGGTCATGCCCTTGTACTCCCGGTTGACCACCACCAGGCCGTTGGAGAAGGGCTCAATGCCGCAGATGCACTC
>JAAWHO010000059.1 GCA_022795905.1 Oscillospiraceae bacterium | reverse complement strand
CCAGCACCTGATGGCCCAGGGCTACGGCTACGGCGGCGAGGGCGACTGGAAGGTGGCCGCCATGACCGCCATCATGAAGGCCATGGGCGAGAACGGCAACGGGTGCTCCCTCTTTATGGAGGACTACACCTACCACCTGGTGGAGGGTCAGGAGTACAGCCTGGGAGCTCATATGCTGGAGGTCTGCCCCTGCTGCGCCGCGGGAAAGCCCCGCATTGAGACCCACCACCTGGGCATCGGCATGAACGAGAAGGATCCCGCCCGTCTGGTGTTCGAGGGCAAGGAGGGCGACGCCATTGTTGTCAGCCTCATCGACATGGGCGGCCGCCTGCGGCTCATCTGCCAGGACATCCACTGCGTCAAGCCCATTATGCCCATGCCCAACCTGCCCGTAGCCCGGGTGATGTGGCAGGCGGAGCCCAGTCTCACCACCGGCGTGGAGTGCTGGATCACCGCCGGCGGCGCCCACCACACCGTCCTCAGCTACGACGTCACCGCCGAGCAGATGAAGGACTGGTGTACCATGATGGATATTGAGTTCGTGCATATCACCAGGGATACCACCGTGGAGAGCCTGGAGCACGACCTGTTCCTGTCCGACCTGGCCTGGAAGCTGAAATAACGCGGCGTAGGGTCCGCCCCCTTGGAAGGCCCGTCCCACGGCTGAAACGGGCCGCCGGGGGCGGCGGTCCCTACGCCGGCAAATGAGGTGAATTTATGCTGGAAGAACTGAAAAAGCAGGTCTGCGAGGCAAACCTGCTGCTGCCCGAGCACGGGCTTATCACCTTCACCTGGGGCAACGTCTCCGGCATCGACCGGGAGCAGGGCCTGATGGTCATCAAGCCCTCCGGGGTGGAGTACGACGACATGAAGCCGGAGGACATGGTGGTCATCCGCCTGTCCGACGGGGAGCGGGTGGAGGGGAAATACAAGCCCTCCAGCGACACGGACACCCACCTGGCGCTGTACCGGGCCTTCCCTGCCCTGGGGGGCATCGTCCACACCCACAGCCGCTGGGCCACCTCCTTCGCCCAGGCGGGGAGGGGCGTCCCGGCCATGGGGACCACCCAGGGGGACTACTTCTACGGCGAAATCCCCTGCACCCGGAAGATGACCCCGGCGGAGATCGGCGGGAGGTACGAGCTGGAGACCGGGAATGTGATCGTCGAGACCTTCCGGGAGCGGAACATTGACCCGGCCCAGGTGCCGGCGGTGCTGGTCCACAGCCACGGGCCCTTCACCTGGGGAACAGACCCCTTCAACGCGGTCCACAACGCCGTGGTGCTGGAGGAGGTGGCCTTTATGGACTTCCACGCCATGGCCCTCACCCCGGGTCTGCCCCCCATGCAGCGGGAGCTGCTGGATAAACACTACCTCCGCAAGCACGGCCCCGGGGCCTACTACGGCCAGGGCTGACAGCCGGCTGCGGTACCGGACCGAGAGAGGCCGGCAGTATGGCGATTGCCATACTGCCGGCCCTTTTCTCATGCCGCTCTCTGACAGCCTAAGCGGCGTCCGCCAGGGTGAGCGAAATGCTGCCTTTGACGTTTCCCAGAGCGCCCTCCGGGGCCCGCAGGTACAGCTGATAGGTTCCGGACTTCGCCGACGGCGGTCCAACGGTAAAATCCGAGGCGCATTCCAGCGGCTCCCCCGGCTGCCGCCGGTTGTCCGCGCACCAATAGACCACGTCCTGCCGCTGGGCCTGGGCGAAAAAGATCTGCATTCTGCTGCCCGTCTCCGCCGAAACGTCGTACCGGATTTCATCCCCTTCGGACAGTGTATACTCCCCCAGGAAGACGCGCTCTCCGGCTGCGACGGTCTCAAAATCAACGGGGATTATTTTCTCATGGTTCCGGGTCGTCCATGCCGCCGAACAGCTCTGTAATTTCCGCCTCCGTCAGATAGGCCACGCCTGTGACCGCATTGCCCGCATTGCGGATGATCTTGATATTGACGGCGCCTTTAGGGTTCATATTCAGTGTATAGAAGGCTTTGTCGGTCTGCCGGATGTCCAGAAAGATGTTGACCAGCTGCCCCTGGTAGTAATAGTCCTTTCCGTCCATCGTAACACCCACGGCGCCATACTCCGCCCGCTGCGCTTCCGCCCACTCCTTTTCCTTCTTTTCCTTCATCTCGTCGAATTCGTCGTCCCGGTCCAGCGCGTCGAACAGGACGGACTGGAACATCCAGTTCCCGTCCTCGACGGCCCTGTCCAGCCAGAGCTCCAGGGTCCCCTTGCTCATATGCGTAGTCAGAACGGAGAAAAATACAATGTCATTATTTGCGTACACGGTTTCCGCCGCGTGCAGGAGCGGAGCGCAGTCCTCATCCAGAAGGTTCACCGCGGCGCCCCAGAACATGATGCGGTCATCCGCGCGGATCCTGTCCAGCCATTTGCCCTGGTTCTCCGCGTCCAGCCGGGAAAATGCGATTTGAAACAGCGGCAGGCTGTCGGCATTATAATATTTCTCTATCTGCGAGGCGCCGTCCTCAAGGACTGTGCCGGATTTCTTGGGATAGACGAAATTATCGTAGGAGCGGACCGACTGCTCAACCGCAGCCGCAAGGATTGCGCCGACCGATTTGCCTGCGGCATTTTTACCCGCGCTCGTGATGTCATAATCCCGCAGGGTAATGTTGTAAATATGCGCGTTTCCGGCGGCGACGCCGAACAGCCCGATAAGCTTCGCGTCCGGATCAGTCATGGTAAGCCCCGTAATTTCAAACCCGTTGCCGTTGAAGGTGCCTGTAAACGGGGTGTCCCATGTTCCGATAGGCGTCCATTCCCCGGAGGACAGTGCAATATCGGCCTGCTGCATATAACTCCAGTCCATGCCGTACTCGCCTGCGGCGATCGCTCTGAGCTGCGCCTCGTTCGCAACCAGATGATAGGTGGTTCCCTTCAGCGTCAGAGTGTCCATTGCCGGCGGATTGCCAGGCTGCGGCGGCAATGATTTCTCTGTATTTGCCGGACTTGACACGCCCGCGGCGGAGGCCATGGGATAAACCCCCATAAAGGACGCCGCCAGGACCACGCACAGCGTCAGCGCGGCGGTCAATATTTTTGCCGCCCTCGACCGTTCCTTGAATTTCATAATTGCACCCAACCTTTCCTTCAGAAGCTGTTTATTTTCGCTTAAGGTGACAGAACCGAGATTTTCCTTGTACTTCCCGACTGCCGCCATGGCGTCAAGCAGGGTTTTCCCATACTCCTGCGCGTTATCGCGCCCCATTTTTGCAAGGACGGCTTCGTCGCAGGAAAATTCACAGGCTTTTGTGATTTCGCGGCTCATAAGATGCACAAGGGGATTGAACCAGTGCAGAGAGACCGTGATCTGCACCAGCCACTTGTAAAACAGATCCCCCCGTTTGAAGTGCGTCAGCTCATGCAGCGCGATATACTGAAAGTCCGTTTCGGGAATATCCGTACTCGGCAGCACGATACACGGATGGAAAAAGCCGATGAGCAGCGGCGAGGAGACCAGAGGATTGACGCAGAGCTCTACCGGCTTCCGGACGCCCGCCCGCTCCGCGGCGACGGAGAGCCGGTCTAAAACCGCAAGGTCAGAAACCGGGGTCAGTCCGGCTCTAATATACCGCGCAAAGCTCTGATAGATGGTCACCCTCCGAAGCAGCAGTCCCAGCGCGGCGGCAAGCCAGATCAGCCAGATATGGTCCGCCAGCAGCTCTTCTAGCTCCTGAATCGGGTGGGCGGCGGTCGGAGCCTCCGCCGGAGTCTCCCCGCTCTCCGTATTCTGCGCCGGACTGGCAGAGGGGGAGGGGGTGTCCTCCGGAATATAAAGCGGGAGCTGCCGCGGCAGAGGCGCGGTCTGGGTGATGGACTGCCCGACCGACTGATAGACCTTCCCCAGCAGGCTTGCCTCCGGCCCGAAGGGGAGCAGCAGCCGCAGGATAACGATGAGCCAAATATAGTACTGCCACTGTCTGCTGATTTTGTCCTTCAAAAGCTGTTTCCCCAGCAGCAGCGCCAGGATCAGCAGACTGCCGGAGACGGACATGGACAGGAAGATTTTCAAAACCGCGTTCATGGCTGCTCCTTCCCTCTCTCCAGCAGTTTTTTCAGCTCCTCGTATTCCTCGTCTGTCATCAGATCGCCCGTAATCAAATTGGAAACAAGGCCCTTTACGCTTCCCTCGTAGATTTTATCCAGGAAGCTCTTTGTCTGCGCCGTCTGGTACTCCGCCTCTGAAACCAGGGTGGTGTACTCGTTGCGGCGTCCGATCTTCCTGGCGCTCAGAAAGCCCTTGCCTATCAGCCGGGACAGGAGCACGATCAGTGTGTTTTTCTGGCAGGGCCTGCCTCTGGCCGCCAGAGCGTCCATGATGTAGGGGAACAGCGTCACCTCCGACTGGTTTCCCCAGACGATTTTCATAATTTCAAGCTCTGCATCGGATAATCGCTGCACCATGGGTTGCCCTCCTTAATGTATGACAGAATGTTGATATTAAAAATATAACACAGCGTTGTCCTTTTGTCAAGAGGTACTTTTCAAGGGATCTTCAATTCGCAAAGTACGAAAAAAAGTAGGGGCGGATATCATCCGCCCGCTCGGTAATGCTCCTTTTTCGTCAGAAACGGGCGGATCATATCCGCCCCTACAAGCCCATCTGTAGGGGCCGGCCCGTTTGTCAGAATTTTAGACAGACCGGCGGCCCTGTGTTTCCACAGGGCCGCCGATTGATTCCGCGCTTTTCTTAATAGGCCACGCCCCAGATGATGTCGGTAGCGCAGTCTTTTCCGCAGACGGGGCACTTCCCGGCGGTCCCGGACTGGGCCAGGGGCATACAGCGGGAGGTGACGCCGGCCTTCTCCTTCATGGCCAGCTCGCAGTCCAGAGAGCCGCACCACTTGGTGTGGACAAAGCCGCCGCTGTTCTTCTCGATGAGCGCCTTGACCTCCTCCCAGGTCTCGGCGGTGAAGGTGTTCTCCTCCAGGTTCTTCTTCGCCATGGCAAACATATTCTCATGGATCTCGTCCAGGAGCTTCGCCGCCGCGCTCTCCAGGTCCGCCAGGGGGATAAACGCCTTCTCCCCGGTGTCCCGGCGGGCCATGCAGCACTGGTCCTTCTCGATGTCCTTGGGCCCGATCTCCACCCGCAGGGGCACGCCCCGCATCTCGTACTCGGCGAACTTCCAGCCGGGGGCCTTGTCGCTGTCGTCCAGCTTCACCCGCAGGCCCGCCTTCTCCAGCCGGTCCTTGAGCTCCCGGGCCTTCTCCAGCACACCGCCCTTGTGCATGGCGATGGGCAGGACCACCACCTGGATGGGGGCCACCCGGGGGGGCAGCACCAGGCCGTTGTCGTCGCCGTGGGTCATGATGATGCCGCCGATGAGACGGGTACTGACGCCCCAGCTGGTCTGGTGGGGGTAGTGGAGCTGGTTGTCCGCGCCGGTGAAGGTGATGTCGAAGGCCTTGGCGAAGCCGTCGCCGAAGTAGTGGCTGGTGCCGGCCTGGAGGGCCTTCCGGTCGTACATCATGCACTCCACGCAGTAGGTCTCCTCGGCGCCGTTGAACTTCTCCTTGTCGGTCTTGCGGCCCCGGGTGACGGGCATGGCCAGGTAGTTCTCGCAGAAGTCGGCGTAGACGTTGAGCATCCGGGTGGTCTCCTCCCGGGCCTCCTCCTCGGTGGCGTGCATGGTGTGGCCCTCCTGCCACAGAAATTCCCGGTGGCGCAGGAAGGGGCGGCTGGTCTTCTCCCAGCGCAGGACGGAGCACCACTGGTTGTACAGCTTGGGCAGGTCCCGGTGGGAGTGGATGATATTTTTATAGTGCTCGCAGAAGAGGGTCTCGCTGGTGGGGCGGATGCAGTAGCGCTCCTCCAGCTTCTCGCTGCCGCCGTAGGTGACCCAGGCGCACTCGGGGGCAAAGCCCTCCACATGGTCCTTCTCCTTCTGGAGCAGGCTCTCGGGGATGAGCATGGGCATGGCCACGTTCTCATGGCCGGTGGCCTTGAACTGCCTGTCCAGCTCCCTCTGCATATTCTCCCAGATGGCGTAGCCGTAGGGGCGGTAGATGAACATCCCCTTCATGCTGGAGTAGTCGATGAGCTCCGCCTTCTTGCACACGTCGGTGAACCACTGGGCGAAGTCAACATCCCGGGCGGTGATGGCGTCAACCTGTCTTTGATCCTTTGCCATAATTATTTTCTCCAATATATCAAATATTTTATGAGTTTGCTGTCCCCTATTGTAGTCAGGCAGGGGAAAATTGTCAAGACTGGCCGCCGATATTCAGCCAGATCTCCACAATCCCAGCATATTCCGCGTCCGGATAGAAGCGGATCTCCCACGGGCAGGGGGGAATGACAATCTCCTCAGCAGCAGGCTCTGCCGGCTCGTCCTCCGCCTGGAACTCCTCCCCGCTGCCGGGGGCGGGTTCCTCCTGGTCCGGCTCCGCTTCCGGATACGCGGAGGGCCCGCCGTCCTCCGGGTCTGTAAGGGCCGCCGCCGCTTCTGCGGCGGCCTCCGCCTCCTGGGCCTGCCGCTCCAGGCAGATCTCCGTCCAGAGCCCCTCCACGGCGGCCAGCACATCCTCCCTGCGCTCCGTCTCATAGACAAACTGGGCCGTCTGCCTCTGGTGCTCCTCCCGGAGGGCCAGCCGCAGCAGGTCCACCAGGGACTGGCTGTCGGAGAGGAGCATCAGTTTATCTACATCCTCCGTGTCCTCGCGGTAGGTGATCTGGAGGGTAACTGTACAGTCGTCCTCCCCGGCCTCGTAGCGGAAAAGCATACTTTTCAGCAGATAGGAGCCCATGGGGGTTTTCTGCCGGACTTCCGCTACGGCGTCATAGACCTCGTTATAGGAGCGGGTCCGGGCGGAGTAGCGGACCACGCCCTCCTCCGCCCGCTGCTCCACCAGCATCAGCAGGGAGTTGACCAGGTCCTGATACGTGGAGGCCCGGAGGGTATCCCCGGCGCCGGTATCCCAGTAGCGGTTGACATAGGGCTCCGAAAAAGAGTAGGAGCGCTCCAGCATGGCCGCGCAGCCGCTCAGGCACAGACAGAGCGCCAGCAGGAGGGGCGGAATTTGCTTTTTCATCCCCCGGGGCCGGCTCAATAGCCCAGCTCCTGGTCGATTAAAATGACCTCCATATCCATGCTGTTCATTTTCCGGTAGTGGACCACCAGGCCCCGGCAGATGCGCTCCGGGCTGTCGCAGTCGTAGCAGCGGTCCGCCTTCACGGCGCAGGGAGTCCTGCGGCCCAGACGCTGGGCGTTCTTGGGAGAGACGACGTTGCGCACCCGGTGGAGGGCGGTGGGAAAATCAGGGGATATCTTATTTTTTCCCGCCAGGAAGTAGACCTTTTGATGGCCGAACAGGGTGGAGGACACGCGGTTGCCAATGCCGTCGATATTGATGATCTCGCCGGTGTCTGCGGCGATGCCGTTGGCGGAGAGGAGATAGACCTCCGCCCGGGCCGCCAGCGCTTGGGTTTCCTTCGGGTCGCAGGGGGTGAAGCTGTGGGAGAATACCACATTATGTGCGCTCAGCGATTCCTTCAGGCCCAGCTGGGTGATGGTCATCGAGCCGCCCATTCCTACTGTTTTTTGGTCAATCTCCTGGTTGAGATAGGCGGAGACTTCCTCGCCGGTGGAAAACACCTTTACTGTGAAGCCGTTTTTTTCTAACTTTTTTTGCAGTTCTTCAAAGGCCATGGTTTGGGCTCCTTTCCGTTTTTTCGTTTGATGAATTTCTTTGATAGCTTCTCCGCTGCTTTTTTGCCGCCAAAAAAGCAGCCAAAAAACCGCCAGCCCCCCCGCCGGGGGCTGGACCCCGGGCATACGAGGGGTTTACGGGGGTTTTCTGCGGCGCTGCATTTCAGGCGAAGCCTCGACAATCAGACGCGCCCTCAGGGCAGATTGGCGGTCCACCGGCTCCGCCTGTCGGCTTGCTAACCCGACAGATCCCGCTGAACCGGCGCACTGACGTGAGATGGGGGGGACTGATTAAATGGACGCGGGGACGAAACAAACCTACAGGCTGTCCGGGGTATACTCCCCAAATCCCTCTCCCAGAACCTCGTGGGCTTCGCAGACTATAATAAAGGCGTTGGGATCAATGGCGGTGACGGCAGCCTTGATCGCCGCAATCTGACTGCGCTTGAACGCGCACAGAACCACCTGCTTCTCGTCGCCGCTGAAGCCGCCCCGTCCGTCGAGAAGCGTAATTCCCAGATCCATCCCCAGCAGGCAGGAGGCAACCTCCCCGCTCTTCTGGCTGATGATATACGCCAGCTTCGCGTTCATGGAGCCGTAGACCACCGTGTCCATCGCAAGGCTGGAGATATACATGGCGATGATTCCATAGAGGGCATTGTTGACATTGCGGAAGGTCACCGCGTAGAGACAGATTACAATCACATCCACCGTCAGGCACAGCCGCCCGATAGACAGGCTTTTGAACTTGTATTTCAGCAGCCGGGCCAGCAGCTCCGTCCCCCCCGTGGTGGCCCCCACTGTCAGCATAATCCCCATGGATACCCCCAGCAGAACCCCTCCGTACACGCTGCTGAGCAGCGGGTCCATGGGCTGGAAGGTGTGAACCGCCGCCATGGCGTCAATCATCAGCGAACCGAGCGCCATGGCGAAAAGAGACGAAATCAGAATCCGGACCCCCTGCTTCCGCACCCCCACGGCAAACAGCGGAATATTGAGCACAATGGACGTGATGCCTACCGGCAGAATCGGCAGGAGCCGATTGAGAATCTGAGCCACACCGGTAAAGCCGCCCATGGAAATGTTATTGGGCGAGAAAAACCAGTTGAAGGACAGGGCGTAGATGGCGCAGCCCAGAGTAATCATGCCGTACTCGTAGAGATGCCGCAGAATCGGATTGGAATGCTTCATAAAACGCCTCCTATGTATGAATACTCCGGATTTTCGTGAAAGGCACTTGCAATTTGTGGCAGTATAGAGTAGAATAGGATTGGAAACATGAATTGCGGCAGGCCGCGGGGCGTTGGAAGCACCCCACGGCCCTGTACGAGTGACAGCAGCACTCAGCACAGCAATCTTGATTGCACCACAGGCCTATTATAGCCATTTTCTGCCCCTTTTGCAAGAGCGGAATTGGCGGATAGGCTGTGCTTCGCATACCAAGACGGCGCTGAGGAAAAGAACTCGGCGCCGTCTTTTGTGTTTCCAGCGAAAATGTCCGGGACGGGAATCCCTCATTCGCCCGTCCCGGACCGCTGGAAGTCTATATTTTTTAGGAGGACAAATGAATGAAAAGAAACCTTTGGTCAGCAGTATTGGCCCTGGTCCTGTGTCTGGGGCTGGCTGGGACGGCGCCAGCCAGACCATCTCCATTGACACCGGCACAGGCTACACCGCCTGACAAAACCGCAGAGAGCACCCGCCCCGGGCAATACGCCTCGGAGCGGGTGCTGCGTTTGCAGGGGCCGATATCCCCATCAGCCCGCTCCGCCACTGTGCACAGCAGTCGTCCGGAACAGGCCAGTGGGAACACCGGCGATTTCGTCACCAAAAATTGTGTGCAGATTTTCGCTGCTCATCATACCGGCAAGCCGGGATTTTGCCGCGCTGGCGGAGAGCAGATCAGAGGCCTGCATCTTCCGCTGGATTTGCTTTTCCACTGCCAGCTTCATAAACTCGGCGTGGCGGGCTATGCGCAAATCCCACCAGCTTTCTTCATCGTCGGAACCGCTCTTGGAGTAGGTGATTTCGCCGCCCGCGCTGGAGGAACAGGCATTACAGATGTTCCCGTCCTCCCCGATGGCAACGGCCTGGGACATATCCCATGTACTACCGGGTATGATGGCCTCGTTCCGCGCCACGTCAAAGGCAAACCATGTGTCGATCTTCGCAAAAATCTCCTGGGCATAAGCCGGGTCTTGCTCCATGCGCTCCTGCACCTTGGGATGGATGACCACGGCCTTACTCCCAGGCGGGACGTTGCCCAGGGCGTGAATCTCCTTGGGAGCGGTAAACCTGCCGTCTATGGAGCCGTAGAAGGGATTGGCTCCGGCAGGCTGCCAATTCTCCAGCGTTTCCTTTGCCTTGTCCCCGTCCTGGTACAGAAGGTAGTGGGGGTAGTCGTTCCTGGTGCGCCAATAGCCGCTGCTGGCGTCAAAGACGTGATAGTGGATATTGGGATATTTCGCTTTCAGCATGGTTTCCAGAGAGGGGGCCTCTACCGCCTCCGGTTCTGCGGCCTGCACTTGTCCGCCGGAGCGAACCGCCAAATCCATCATCAGGCTGGTGGGCATCGCCGCCATGCCTGCCAGACCGCCCAGACCGGTGGTGAACGTGTCGGCCCTGCTTCTGCTGACCTGCGCCGCCATATCCATGAAGCTGCTGCCCCGCGTCCCTGTCTGCTTTGTTTCACGGGCCTTTGTGGGGGAGCTGTATGTCTGTGTCCCGTAACTTGGTTGAATTGTATTGCTCATTGTATCACCCTTCCTGTTTCATACCATATTGAGGAAAAACATATTTGCTCCTGCCGGTAAAGAAATCTCCGGCGTGATAGCAGGGGCAGATACCATCCGCGTTTTTAGCAGATCACCAATATTGGAAAAGGATTTTTCCAATGCCTCCGCCGCTGCGGTACGCTCCCACATGGCTCTGCGCTGTGCCGCCGCTGCTGCGGCCTGCTCCTGATACTGCCGCTGCTGTTCCGCTTTTTTCTTGGCCTTTTCCGCATTGATCCTGTTTACTTCGGCCACACGCTCCGGGGAATCACTACATCCACAAATATAGGTTACAGTTCCATCCTCATGGATCACTACTCCGCAAGGCTCAAAAACCAAGCCCTGT
>JAAWHO010000058.1 GCA_022795905.1 Oscillospiraceae bacterium | reverse complement strand
GGGTCTCCTCCTGGATGCGGCCAATGAGGGCAAAGACCGCCTGGGTACCCTGGATGCCGATCTCCCGGCCCTCCGGGGTCACCAGGGCCCGGGTGCGGTGGCGGTCGTCCTTGACCATGCCGAAGATGGGGATGACCAGGCCGAAGCGCTCCGTCACCCGCCGGGCCACCTTCGCGTGCTGCTCTCCGCCGTCGATGAGGAGCACATCCGGCAGGGGCATAAATTTCTTGTCCTGCTCCATGTAGTGGGTCAGCCGCCGGGTGAGGACCTCCTCCATGGATTTGTAGTCGTCCGGGTGGCCCTCCAGCTCCTTGATGCGGAAGCGGCGGTACCGGTCCCGGGCCGGCTTCGAGCCGTGAAAAACCACCATGGAGGCCACGATATCCTCGCTGCCGGTGTTGGAGATGTCGTAGGACTCCATCCACTCCGGCGGCTCCTCCAGGCCCATGAGCCGCCCCAGCAGCTCCAGAGTCCTGTCCGTCCGCTCCTGAGCGGTGGTCTGGCGCTCGGCCTCCTCCCGGGCGTTGGTCTCCGCCATGGCCAGCACCTGGGCCCGCTCCCCCCGCTGGGGGACCCGCAGGGACACCCTGTGCCCCGCCTTCTCCGCCAGCAGCTGCTCCAGGACCTCCTGGTCCTCCACCTCCACCGGAATGCAGATCTCTCTGGGCAGGGCGGTCCGCCCCCCGTAATACTGCAGCAGCAGGGCCGACAGAAGCCCGCTCTCGTCCTCCACAGCCCCGGCGGCCACCAGCTCGGCCTCCCGGCCCGTCAGCTGGCCCTCCTCGTAGTGGAGCACGGCGTAGCAGCACTTGGCCCCCATGTAGAGGCCCCACACGTCGGTGTCGGCGCAGATGCCGGCAATGACCTTCTGCCGCTTGCCCAGGACCTTGATGGCCTCAATCCTGTCCCGGAGGGCCGCGGCCTCCTCAAAGCGCAGGTCCTCCGCCGCCGCGAGCATCTCCTTCTCCAGCCCCGCCGTCACCAGCCGGACCTTCCCCTCCAGCAGCTGCACCGCCATGTCGATGCGCCGGTTGTACTCCTGGGCCGTCATGTCCCTGCGGCAGAAGCCGTCGCAGCGGCCCATGTGGTAGTTCAGGCAGGGCCGCTCCTTCCCGATGTCCCTGGGGAAGTGCCTGCCGCAGGTGGGCAGCTTCAGGGCGTTCCTGATGGCGTCCAGGGCGGAGCGTGTCTCGAACCGCCCTCCGTAGGGGCCGAAGTACCGGGCCTTGTCCCCCGCCGCCCGGCTGGCGATGGTGAACCGGGGGTACTCCTCCCGGCTCAGGCGGACGAAGGGGTAGCCCTTGTCGTCCTTGAGCAGGATGTTGTACCGGGGCATATACTGCTTAATCAGTGCGTTTTCCAGCACCAGGGCCTCGAACTCGCTGCCCACGATAATCGTATCGAACGTATCCACCAGGCTGACCATGGTCTGGGTTTTCAGGTTGTGGCCCCGCCCGGCCTGGAAGTACTGGCTCACCCGGTTTTTCAGCCTCTTGGCCTTGCCCACGTAAATAACCTCGCCGTCCCTGCCGTGCATCAGGTACACCCCGGGGGCCAGGGGCAGGGAATTGGCCTTCTCCAGCAGCTCTTCCTTTGTCATCGTTTCTCCTCCAAAAGCGCAGTATCCTTTAATAGACAGAAAAAGACTGTTTCGTCACCGAAACAGTCTTTCATCCGCTGTAAGATTCTCTTACTCGCCAAAATCGCCGGAACGAACCAGCTCGGCCAGGGCCTCCACGGCCTCCTTCTCATCGGAGCCGTCAGCAATCAGGGTGATGGTAGTACCCTTGACAATCCCCAAGGACAGAACGCCCAGCAGGCTCTTGGCGTTGACGCGGCGCTCATCCTTCTCGACCCAAATGCCGCTCTTGAACTCATTGGCCTTGCGGATAAAATAGGTGGCGGGTCTTGCGTGCAGGCCGACCTCATTGTTGATGGTGACTTCCTGAGTATACATATACCTATCTCCTCTTCATATCGCAGTCTGTATCACTGTATCCGCAGATCGGGAATATGATACTATGTTAGCAAATTTCTCTTTTCCTGTCAATGGCACATTCTACAAAACTACCTCCTTCCGAGGGAGTTATGCTCGCCATTTTGTGGGAATTTTTGCACATTCCCCGGCACTGGAGACGGCGCCGGCCCTTGAAAACCGGCGGGGCTTCACTGGAATACTTCCCAAAAACCGGGGAAATATACCGCGCTCCCCGCCGGCGCACCCTTTTCTCTTCCCCCTCAGTATATGCGGAACCTGCGAAAAATTTCCTCTTTTTTTGTCCCTCAGCCCTTCAATTCCACCACGGTGACCCCGTCCTCCCCCTCGCCGTACCGGCCCGGCCGGAAGGTCTTGACGGCGGGGTGGCGCTTGAGCTGCTGGCGGACGGCGGCACGCAGGGCCCCGGTGCCCTTGCCGTGGATGATGGTCACCGTATTGAGCCGGCTCATCACCGCGTGGTCCAAAAACTGGTCCACCACCAGGTCCGCCTCATCGGTCATCATCCCCCGAATATCCAGCTCTGTGCTGCCGGCCCGGCTCCCGCCGGAGCGGATATTCGTAGCCACCTGGCGCTGGGGGGGCTTCTTCTCCCGCTTTTCGGCCTCCTCGATGAGCCGGACCTCCTCCGCCTTCACCGTCAGCTTCATGTTCCCGGCGGCCAGCTGGAGCTTATCGCCGCTGACCGCCGTCACCGACGCCCTGGTGCGGGTACCCCCCAGCTCCACCAGGTCCCCCACCTGGATAGGCCGGCTGGGGGCCGGGATGGGCTCTCTCTCCACCTCAAAATGGAGCCCCTCCTCCGCCTGGTTGAGCCGGCCCCGGATGGCGGCCCGGGCGTCGTTGACCCCCTGCCAGTCGCTGTGCTTCTCCTGCTCCCGCCGCAGCTGGGCCAGCTCCTCAAAGATGGCGTCGGCCTGGGCTCTGGCCTCCTTGATGATGCGCCTCGCCTCGGCCTCGCCCCGGGTCCTGGCGTTCTCCTTGGCTCGCTCCATCTGCTCCCGGAACTCCCTGGCCCGCTTGGCGTCGGCCTCCCGCTGGGCGCGCAGGCGCTCGGCCTCGTCCTTGTCCTTCTCCAGGCTCTGCCGCTTCTCCTCCAGCTGGGTGAGCACATCCTCGAACCGGACGGACTCGCTGTCCATCTGGGCCTTTGCCATCTCGATGACCGATTCCTCCAGGCCCAGCCGCTGGGAGATGGCGAAGGCGTTGGACTTGCCGGGGATGCCGATGAGCAGCTTATAGGTGGGCCGCAGCGTCTCCACGTCGAACTCGCAGGAGGCGTTCTCCACCCCCGCCGTGGTCATGGCGAAGGTCTTCAGCTCCGCGTAGTGGGTAGTGGCGGCGATTTTGCCCCCCTTCTCCCGGACGCTCTGGATAATGGCGATAGCCAGCGCCGCCCCCTCCACCGGGTCCGTGCCGGCCCCCAGCTCATCGAAGAGGATAAGGCTGTGTCCGTCCGCCTCCTCGAGGATCTTCACGATGTTCACCATATGGGCGGAGAAGGTACTGAGGCTCTGCTCAATGCTCTGCTCATCGCCGATGTCCGCCAGCACCCGGTCAAAGACGCTGACCTCGCTGCCGCAGTCCGCGGGGATGTGCAGGCCGCACTGGGCCATGAGGGTCAGCAGGCCCAGGGTTTTCAGGCTCACGGTCTTGCCGCCGGTGTTGGGGCCGGTGATAACCAGGGTGTCGAATTTTTTTCCCAGCTCGATATCCACCGGCACCGCCCGCCCCGTATCCAGCAGGGGATGCCGGGCATGGCGCAGGAGCACGCTCCCGTCCCGCTTCACCGCCGGGCGGCTCCCGTTCATCTTATAGCTGAGCTGCCCCCTGGCGAAAATCAGGTCCAGCTGCACCAGCATATCGTAGTCCCAGAGGATATCCCTGTGGTAGGCGGCGGCCTCGGCGGACAGCTCCCGGAGGATGCGGTCGATTTCCTTCTTCTCCTTGGCCTCCAGCTCCTTGAGCTCGTTGTTGGCCTGGACCACCCCCATGGGCTCCACAAAGATGGTGGCCCCGCTGGAGGACACGTCGTGGACCAGCCCCGGCAGGCTCCCCCGGAATTCGGACTTCACCGGCACCACGAACCGGCCGTCCCGCTGGGTGATGATGGCCTCCTGAAGGACCTTGCTGTAGCTGGCGGAGGAGATGATCTTCTGCAGGATCTGCCGGCCCTTGGAGGCGGCCTGCCGTTTGTGGCGGCGGATATCCGCCAGCTCCGGGCTGGCGTTGTCGGCGATGACGTCCTCCTCCAGGATGGCGGTAAAAATCTTCTCCTCCAGGAACCGGTTGCCACGGATGGAGGCAAAGAGGTGGTCAATGCTGGTTTTCTTCCCGTCCTCGCTGTAATAGTCCTTCACCCGCCGGGCGCACCGCAGTACCCCGGCAATGTCCAGCAGCTCCCGGGTGTTCAGGGCCCCGCCCCGGTCGGCCCGGTACAGGCTCTCCCCCACCGGCTTGATGCCGGAGAAGGCGGGGGACCCCCGCAGACCGATCATCTCCCGGGCGGCGTCCGTCTCGTCCTGGAGCTGCTCCACGTCCTCCCGGTCGGTCTGGGGGACGAGGGCCAGGGCCTTCTCCCTGGCTTCGGCGCTGTTGGTCTGGTCCGCCAGCATTTTCAGAATGGCCGGCAGCTCCAGGGTTCGGATGGATTTGTCAAACAGTTCGCTCATAGTCGCTTCTCCATAAACAAACCGGGACCGCATCTCTGCGGCCCCGTCAGTCGGCGCTTTGGCAGGCGTGGCGTTCTCCTGCATCTCTCGGGTTACCCCTGTCAGTACCATCGGCGTGTGGCTGCCACGAAATTGACCACCTCAAAGCGCCAAGCTATCCTATACTTATTATAGCCGCATTATTCAGATTTGTAAAGAATTTTCTTCGTGCGCAGGTATCGTTGAAATCGCTTCTGATCGATTTTCAAAAAAGTGATAACGGAGTTTTTATATTCCGGGGTGTCCCCCGCAACGGAAAGCCGCAGGATAAGCTGAAATTTTTCATCCGCCGCCTGTACCTCCTTCAAAATAAAGGCGGTGTTCGGCTTGTTGGCCTCCAAAATATAATCCGGGTCCTCCACAATTTCTTTCAGATATTCAGCATACCGCTCATAATCCTCCGGGTTCCGCTCCTGGATATGGCGGATGCGCTCCTCGGTGATAATGACCTGGGCGGTCTGGATATGCTTCGATACCATTTTGTATTTTTCGACATCAATATAACCTACTGTGTACACGGCTGCTCCCCCTGATGCCGGAGGCCCTTATAGAAATCCAGGGTCCTGAACCCCCGCTCCAGCATGGCGTGGACATAGGCCTCCGCCGCGTCCCCCAGCCTTTTCAGGTCCTCCTCTGCCAGAGAGAAGCTGTAAAGCCGCTTCACTTCCCCGTAGAGAACCCGCCGCATCGCCGCCAGCGCGCCGCCGGAGAGGGGCAGGGACAATCCCCTCTCCCCTTTTCCGCACCTTCTGCAGCAAATAACGCCTCCGTTCACGTCAAACACCGGCTCCTCCGGCTCCGGCACGCCGCACCAGGCGCAGGCGTCCGCCAGGGGCTCGAACCCGCTCAGGGCCATCAGCTTCAGCTCAAAGGCCGCCTTTACCAGCTCCTGGGGGCGGTGTAAAGTGCCCAGGGCGTACAGGGCGTTGAGCAGCAGGGACAGCAGCTCCCCGCTCTCCGTGTCCTCCAGGGCCGCCGCCTCCGTCAGCTCCGCGAAGTAGCTGGCCAGGCTCAGCAGCTCGATATCCCCCCGCACCCCCTCGAAGAGCTCCAGGGTACTGCCCTCGCTGAGGTACTGCCATCCATGGCTCTCGCTGAGGGTCAGCTCCGAGTAGGCCAGCAGCTGGGTACAGGCTGTCACCCGGCTCCGCCGGCCCCGGGCGCCCTTGGCTATCACCGGCAGCTTGCCCTGGGAGGTGAGAACCGTCAGAATCTTGTCGCTCTCCTTGGTGTCCACGCCCCGCAGGACAATGCCCTTCACTACAGTCCGCTCCCTCGCCATCGCGCCCCCCTCTATGTAGGCGGCGGCGAAGCCGCCGCCCCTCAGACCAGGCCGCCGCCGCTCTCCCGCTGCCCCCGCAGCAGGTAGAACTCCGGCGCGCCGGTGGCCCAAAACAGGTCCCAATACCCGTCGTCCATTTCCCTCGCCCCCCGCCCTTTATGGTGGGCGGAGGACGGGGCGGTTATGAGTGGGAAGTTGTGGTTAAACCAGCTTCTTCACCATAAACAAAAAATCCGCGTAGCTCCCGTCGGCGTATTTGAAGGCGTGGGGGACGGTCCCCACAGTCTCAAAGCCCAATCTTTTGTAGAGCCTGACGGCCCTCTCGTTAACGGATACCACGTCCAGCTCCGCCTGCTCGTACCCGGCGGCCTCCGCGGCCTCCAGCAGCTCCTCCAGCAGCGCCGTGCCGATACCCATGTCCCAGAACGCGCGGTAGAGCGAGATGCCTGCCGTACACCGGTGCCTGGCCCGGCTCCGCTCCGAAACCGCCGCAAAGGAGCAGGACCCCGCAAACTCCCCATCCACAAACGCCAGCAGCATCAGCCACCGGGGGTCCTCCGCCGCCCTGCGCAGCAGCTCCCGCTCCTCCTCCAGGTCGGTCCTGACCTCCTCAGGCTCCCGGAGCATATAGGGCGTCTCCCCGGAGGTGGCCCTCAGATACTCCAGCATCATCTCCGCGTCCGCCTCCTCCGCCCGGCGGATGACGCACATTTTCCCGTTCTTGATTAAAACCTCTCTGCTCGCGTACTCCATTTGTCTCCTCCCCGTTACTGCTCATCGTAGCCAAAGGACCGGATATAGTTCAGGTTGTCCCGCCAGTTCTCCTTGACCTTTACCCAGGTTTCCATATAGACCTTGGTCCCCATAAACCGCTCAATATCCTCCCGGGCGTGGGAGGCGATTTTCTTCAGCATGGCCCCGTTTTTGCCGATGATAATCCCCTTGTGGCTGGCCTTCTCGCAGTAGATGGTCACGTCCAGGTCGATGACGCCGCTGTCCCGCTCGGAGAACTTCGTCACCTCCACGGCGGTGCCGTGGGGGACCTCCTTGTCCAGGTTCCGCAGCAGCTTCTCCCGGACGATTTCCCCCACAATCTGCCGCTCGGGCTGGTCGGTGGTCATGCCGTTGGGGAAGAGCTGGGGGCCCTCGGCGGCGTATTTCTCCAGCTGCCCCATGAGCACGTCCAGCCCATCCCTCCGCTGGGCGGAGACGGGGATAATGGCGTCGAAGGGGTACGCCCCGCTGTAAGCGGCCATGACCTCCAGCAGCTGTGCCTTCTCCACGGTGTCAATCTTGTTGATGACCAGCACGGCGGGGAGCTTCTCCTCCCGGAGGCGGTCGATGAGCTCCTGCTCGGGAGCGCCGAGCTTGGCGATGGGCTCCACCAGCAAACACACCCCGTCCACATCGGCCACCGAGTCCTTCACCACCTTGACCATATAGTCCCCCAGGCGGGTCCGGGCCCTGTGGAAGCCGGGGGTGTCCAGGAAAATATACTGGGTATCCCCCTTGTTCACCACACCGCAGATGCGGTTGCGGGTGGTCTGGGGCTTGGAGGATACGATGGCGATCTTCTCCCCCACCAGGGCGTTGGTCAGGGTGGATTTGCCCACATTGGGCCGGCCCACCAGGGGGATCATGGCTGTTCTCTTGATCTCATTCATTTCAGGTCATCCTCAACTTTCTTTTTTCCGGCCTTGAGCTCTTTGCCGGTGATTTGATATGGTCAGACTGTCTCTCCCCCGGCGAACCGGATGGCCTCCAAAGCCAGCTCCAAGGTGGGGTCCACCGCCGGCAGAGCGATCCCGTACAGCTTCACCGCCAGGGGCAGCTCCGTACAGCCCAGGATCAAAACCTCCGCCCCGGCGGCCAGCAGCCGCTCCATAGCCCGCCGGGCCGGCTGGGCGTCGAAGGCCATGTCCCCAGCCTTGACTCCCTGATAGATCATCTCCATCACAGCCCGCTGTCCCGCCTCGTCCGGCGTCAGCAGCTCCACACCGGATCCCGCGAAGCTCTTCTGATAGATCCCCGTCCGCACCGTCCCGTCGGTGGCCAGCAGCCCCGCTTTTTTCACGCCCCGCTCCACCAGGGCCTGGGCCGTCAGACGCACCATGTGGAGCACCGGCACCGACACCGCCGCCGCGATGCCGTCGTAGTAATTATGCGCCGTATTGCAGGGCATAATCAGCACATCCGCCCCCATTTTCTCCAGCCGCCCCGCGCTCTTGGCCAGCTCCGGCAGCGGGTCCGCCCCGCCGTGGAGCAGCGCGGCCGTCCTGTCCGGGATGTTGGTGTTGCTGTCGATGACCACGTGCAGGTGCTCCTGGTCGCAGGCGGCTTTTGTATGGCCCACGATCTTCTCAAACAGGTCCGCCGTGGCCAGAGGCCCCATGCCGCCGATGATGCCTATCGTTTTTTTTCCCATTCCCTTCTCCTCCCGTCAAAAGGCTTCTTTGCCTAATATACCATAATATGCCCGCCTGTGGCAACTGCAATTTGCGGGGGCGGAGAGCATTCCATCATGTGGCAGGCGGATGCTTGACACAGCTGCGAGTATATGGTATACTCGCCAAAATATTGGATGGGAGGGATGGCCCCATGGGCCCCGAAAGCACCTATATGTACGGCGAATACGTCCCGCAAAAAAGGGGCGGCGGGAAAAAGAAGCTGGTGCTCCTCATCATTGTCCTGGCTGCGCTGGCGATAGCCGCTTTGGTCCTGTTCCTGGTCCAGGCGCTGAACAAGGCCCCCGCCACGGCGGAAGAATTCATCGCCGCTGTGGAGGAGCGGGGCCTGGCGTGGGAGGACAACCGGGCGGAGTTTTCGCCGGAGGACCAGGCGCTCCTGGAGACGGGGATCTGCGCCCGCGCCGGCGGCTGGCAGGCCGAATTCTACCAGCTTGCCGGCACCAGCGCGGCCAACCGGTATTTCAGCAGTATAACCTCCGTCTTTGACGCGGAGGTCCCCAGCCCCCGGGCCTCCTTCCACGCCAGCGCCGGCAGCTATGCCGCCTACTCCCTGACGGCTCCCAACGGCAGCTACTATTTTGTCTCCTGTATCGGCTCCACCGTGCTCCTCGCCGTCGCCGACGACGGATACAAGGAGGAGGCAAAGGCTCTTATCAAGGCCCTGGGCTACTGACGCCCGGCACAAAGAGGGGGCGCGGCGTAAGCCGCGCCCCTTTCCTCCGCCCTTATCCCAGGGTATACTTCTTCACGCCGAACATCCGGGCCAGCTGGAGCTTGGCCGCCATGCCCGCCTCGTTCTGGTACCAGGCGACAACCGTCCGGCCCTCCTCGGGCTGATAGATGCAGTAGGCGCTCTCATACCGGGCGGAGTAGTAGTCGTTGGCCCCGCTGTCCAGCAGCTCCCTGACCTCCGCCGCTGTTATCGGGCCGCTCTCCGCAATCTCCCCGCCCGACACCACGGTCCGCACGCCCCCGGCGGTCAGGCGCAGGACCAGGCCGTCCATATACAGCCCGTCGCGCCGGGCCCTCCGCAGGGCCTCGTAGAGCTCCGCCATGGGCTCCGGCGGCGTGACGGGCATCCCCGTCTCCAGGGAGGCCTCCGGCGCGGGGATGATGAGCTGCTCGCCGTAGCTGTCGGCGGAAACCCGCTGGGATTCGGCGTGCCAGCGCTCATAGAGCCGCACCAGCACGGCGGCGGCCTGCTCCCGGGTGGCCGTCTCCTCCGGGGCGAACCGGCCGTCCTCCATGCCGCTGATGAGCCCCATGTCGTAGGCGATGGCGATAAAGCCCTCATTGAGGGTCACATCGTCAAAGGGCGTGCCCAGCTCCGCCGCCATGGGAGCCAGGGAGGCGTAGCCCAGCCCCCGCACGATCATGGAGGCCATCTCCTCCCGGGTGATGGCCTCCTCCGGGCGGAAGGCCCTGCTGCCGGAGACAAGGGCCTCGTTGGCCAGGGCTGTCTCCACGGCGGAAGCGTACCACTTGCCGTCGGGCACGTCCTCGAAGCGGCCCTCCGGGGAGACTGCTTCCCAGCCGAACAGCCGCACCAGGGCCGTGACAAAGGCGGCCCGGGAGATGGGCTGGCCCAGGCCGAAGCGCCCGCCGCCCACGCCCTCAAACAGGCCCAGCTCCGTGGCCTGCCGCACGCTCTCCGCGGCCCAGTGGTCCTCGGGCACGTCGCTGTAGCCGCCCTCCGCCGCCAGGGCGGGTACCGCCAGCCCCAGCGCCAGGGTCAGCGCCAGGGCAAAAGAAATCAAACGCTTTTTCATCTGCATTACCTCTTTTCCTTTGAGTCGGGAACAAGTATACCAGATTTTTGCTCCCACGTCAAATCCTGCCCGCTTCCGCAGCGTTTCTATACCGGGGGACGGCAAAAAAGAGGCGCGGCCCGCGCCGCGCCCCCTCTGTATGTTCAGGCTGTATAGCCCGTGCCGGTGTCGATGGTGCTGGTCTTTGCGGCATTGTCCCAGCCAATGCCGAAGTCAAAGGCCTGTCCGATATCCCGGAGCTTGAAATAGTTGTTCCCGCCGATAGTGTAGGCTGTCAGGGAAACCTCCTTGCCAGTAAAGGCATGGAAAACGGAGTATGCCAAGCTGACCGCCGAACGGAAAATCCTCAACCAGCGGTATCTCGCACTCAAAGACGAGGTAAAAGAAGCCGAGCAAATCCGCAGGAGCGTTTACAGTATTATGCGGCAGGAACAGAGGGAACAGCAGCCACGCAGGGCGCAGGATATGGAGTTGTAAGGTGCAGAAAATATATCTTGACTTTTCGGGGTAGGTAAGTTAGAATATTACTGACCCATAAAAGTGAGGTGATGAATTGGGCGGCAAAAAAATGGGGCGTCCTACCGACAATCCAAAGAATAACTCTGTCAAATTTCTGGCTGACGATGAAACTTTTGAAAAGTTGAAAGAGTGTAGTGAGAAACTTGAAGTATCAAGAGCAGAGGTTATTCGCAGGGGTATTCACAAGGTGCATGACGACCTCGATAAAAAATGAAGGGAAGCGGCGC
>JAAWHO010000057.1 GCA_022795905.1 Oscillospiraceae bacterium | reverse complement strand
TGAGACAGGTTCCACGAAGAAGGACATTCGCGTGGAAGTCTGCTCTAAGTGTCACCCCTTCTTCACGGGCAAGCAGAAGCTGGTCGATACCGGCGGACGCGTGGCCAAGTTCAACAAGAAGTTCGGGCTGAAGTAATTGCATTGCTGAAGAGCACCGTGCCGCAGTCTGCGGCGCGGTGTTTTTTTGTGCGATTGGCCAGGAGGGAGAGAGGAGGAGAGCGGTGTGAAGCTTGACAGAAGCTGGGAAAAAGACGGCTATATTCTGCGCCCGGCCCGAGAGGAGGACGCGGAGCGCTGCTTTGAGCAGAATTTCAATCCTTTGGACAGGGAGGCGGCTCGTCTCACAGGCTGTAAGGCGTCATTTACGCGGGAGGAGGTCGTCTCTTTTCTCCGCAAAGCCGTCCATGCAGAGGACCAGTATCTCTTCCTGCTGATTTCACCCGACGGCCGCATGATCGGAGAGAGCGTATTTAAAAGCGGGCTTCCGCCAGGAGGGCATCCTGCGGGACGCGGTCCTGGACGGGGACAGCTATGCCGACGATATCCTGATGGCGCTGCTGGAAGACGAGTGGAACGAGATAAAGAGAGGAGAGTGACCGCTGTGCTGGATATCAATCAATGGGTGGATCAATATACCGCCGCTGTCCGGGGTGCCTTTGGGGAGCGGATCCGCTTCATCGGGCTCCAGGGAAGCCGGGGCCGGGGTGAGGCGAAGGAAAGCAGCGACATCGACGTGGTGCTGATCCTGGACCGGCTAGACACCGAGGATCTGAATTACCGCTCCGCCGTGGAAGCTTTGCCGGAGCGGGCGCTCCTCTGCGGCTTTGTCTGCGGCTGGCCGGAGCTGGTCCGGTGGGAAAAATCGGATCTTTTGAGCCTGCTTCTGGACACCAAACCGATCTGCGGCAATCTGTCCGGGCTTCTGGAAACAATCGGTGAAGAGGACTTCCGGCGGGCGGTGCTGGCCGAGAGCAAATCGCTCATCGACGAATAAATAGTTGCAAAGCTTCCGCATTTCGGATATACTAAGATAAGCAAATTTGATAAAAACGAGGTACTATGAGAGAACAGACAATTACAACGGCAGAGGACCTGCAAAAGCCACGGGACCGGGCCGTCATCGCCGGCCTGTCCAGCCCCCGGCTGGACGCGCAGGACAACGCGGACGAGGAAACCATGTCGGAGCTGGAGGCCCTGGTGGAGACCGCCGGGGGAGAGGTAGCGGCCTCCGTCCTCCAGAACCGCGCGTCCCCGGAGCCCAGGACCTTCATCGGGGAGGGCAAGGTGGCGGAAATCAAGGAGCTGGTCAAAAATGAGGAGGCCACCATGGTCATCTTCGACAACGACCTCTCGCCCTCCCAGCTGCGGGCGCTGACCGAGGACCTGGGGGTCCAGGTGCTGGACCGCAGCGCCCTCATTCTGGACATCTTCGCCCAGCGGGCCAGGACAAGGGAGGGGCGGCTTCAGGTGGAACTGGCCCAGTACCAGTACCTGCTGCCCCGGCTGACGGGGATGTGGACCCACCTGGAGCGCCAGGCGGGCACCAGCGGCAAGGGGCCCATCGGCTCTAAGGGCCCCGGCGAGACCCAGCTGGAGACGGACCGGCGGCACATCCACCGGAAAATCGACAAGCTCAAGGAGGAGCTGGAGGAGGTCCGGCGCGTTCGGGGCACCCAGCGCCAGCGGCGGATGAAAAATGAGATCCCTGTGGTGGCTATCGTGGGCTATACCAACGCCGGGAAGTCCACCCTCCTCAACGCCCTCACCGGAGCTGACATCCCCGCCAACAACCGGCTTTTCGACACCCTGGACACTACCTCCCGGCTGCTGACAGTTAGCGAAACCATGGACGTGGTTATCTCCGATACGGTGGGCTTTATCCGCAAGCTGCCCCACCAGCTGGTGGACGCCTTCAGGGCCACTCTGGAGGAGCTGGAGTATGCGGACCTGCTGCTCCACGTCATTGACATCTCCAACCCGGAGTGGACAGAGCAGGCGAGGGTGGTGGACCAGCTTATCGCCGAGCTGGGGGCGGAGAAAACCCCCTGCCTGCGGGTGTACAACAAGTCCGACCTCTTCTGGGGGGATATCCGCCCCCACGGGGAGGACGAGGTGAACATCTCCGCAAAGACCGGCGAGGGACTCCCGGAGCTGCTGGCGGCCATTGACAGAACCCTGGACAAGGGGACAAGGAAAGTCACTTTACACATCCCGTATAACAAGGGGAATCTCCTGGATGTCCTCTACCGGGAGGCCAGGGTGGAGAGCGTGGACTACGCCGAAACCATTGACGTGGTGGCGGTATGCAACCCCAGGGCCATCGGCCTGGTCAAGCCCTATATCGAGGGCTGGGTGGAGCCGAAGGAGTTCTGGGAGGAGTAGGCCAGCGCATGATCTTTTTGCTGGTGCTGGCAGCGACGGGCTTCCCTGCGACGAATCCCCCCGCCACCGGGCTTTGCCAGGCGGCCCTCCCCCCTTTAACAAGGGGGGCGAGAAGACAGCGAATCTTTCCAAGGGCCTCGCTGCAGCCTTGTTTTTCCTCGTCAGGCGGAGCACCTATGTGTTCCGCCAGTCCCCTTGCCCCCCTTGTTAAAGGGGGGAGGGCCGCGCCGTAGGCGTGGCGGGGGGATTCTCTCAAGGTCCCCACCGAGCCCCAAAACAATGGGGGGATTCTCACGCAATTTACCAGTGACCGTGATGCCGTTTGCTGTTGAATAATAGGAGGACCGCATGACAGTTTTAGAAACCAAACGCACCATCCTGCGCCCCTTCGCCGAGGCTGACGCGGCGGACGTTTTCACCTACGCCAAGGACCCCCGGGTGGGCCCCATCGCCGGCTGGAAGCCCCACGAGAGCATCGAGGAGAGCCGGGAAATCATCCGCACCGTTTTTGCCGCTCCCAACACCTTCGCGGTGGTGGACCGGGCCGAAAACCGCGTCATCGGCTCCGCCGGGTTCGTCAAGCCCCACAAGGCGGACGCCCCCGACACCTCCTCGGAGATCGGCTACGCCCTCAGCCCCGATTTCTGGGGCCGGGGCATCATGCCCGAGGTGGTCCGGGAGCTGCTGCGGTTTGGTTTTGAGGAGCTGGGCTTCCAGGAGATCTGGTGTACCCACTACCAGGAGAACGGCCAGTCCCGGCGGGTTATCGAAAAAACCGGCTTTACCTACGCCTTTACCGACAAGCTCACCGACGAGTTCTTCCCGGACCGGCCCACCTGCTTTTATTTCATGCTCCGGGAGCAATGGGAGAGGGTCAGGAATGGATAGCTACTTAGTCCCCGCCGGGTATGGCGAGGCGGAATTTGTGGAGAAGCGCTCCCGCTTCATCGGCCAGGTCTGGCGGGTGGAGAGCGAGGCGGAGGCCCGCTCACGCCTGGAGGAGGTCCGGAAGAAATACCACGACGCCCGGCACCACTGCTGGTGCTGCGTTCTGCGGGAAGGAAACGTCCTGCGCTACGGCGACGACGGCGAGCCCCAGGGCACGGCGGGCCAGCCCATGCTGAACGTCTTTCTGAAGGAGGAGGTTTCCAACGCAGTCTGCGTCGTGACCCGGTACTTCGGGGGTATTTTGCTGGGGGCAGGGGGCCTGACCCGGGCCTACGGCGGCACGGCCAAGCTGGCCCTGGACGCGGCGGGCATCAGCCGGATGCGCCTGTGGGCGGTGCTGGCGGTGCCGTGCCCGTACCCGCTGTATGAGCGGATGCGGCTGCTGGTGGAAAAGAGCGGCGGGACGGTGGAGAGCGCGGACTTCGGCTCCGACGTTCTGCTGACGGTGCTCCTCCCTGCGGAGGACACAGCCGGGTTCCGGACCGCCGTGACGGAGCTCTCCGCCGGGAGCGTGGAGGTCCTGGAGGAGGAGGAGCGGTTCCGGCCCGGGCCGCCGTAATAGGATAACATTTTCAGGAAAGGTGTGAAACATCAAGAAAAGAAGGGATAACTTGAAGGAATCAAAAAACAAGCTGTGGACCTACGATTTTACGGTGATAACGGTTGGCAGCTTTATCTCCATGGTGGGCAGTACACTCTCCAGCTTCGCGCTGGGGCTGGTGGTGCTGGAGTATACCGGCTCCACCTTTCTTTACGCGCTCTTCATTGTGGGCTTCCAGGCGCCGCAGCTGATTTTCCCTGTCTTGGCAGGGACCTATTTGGACCGGGTGAGCCGGAAAAAGGTGATCTATACGCTGGATTTTCTCTCCGCCGGGATCTATTTTCTGTTATTTCTGCTGGTGCGGGGCGGATGGTTCAGCTATCCGGTGCTGCTGGGGGGAAGCCTGCTCATCGGAACGGTGGAGAGTGTCTATATGGTGGCGTACGAGAGCTTTTACCCCAATCTCATTACAGAGGGAAATTCAGGGAAGGCGTATTCTGTATACAGCGTAATGTACGAACTGGCCTCCATGACCGCGCCGCTGGCGGCGGCGCTTTACGTCTGGCTTAACAGTGCAGCGCCCCTGTTCGCGGTCAACGCGGCCAGCTTTTTCATTGCCGCCTGCCTGGAGCGGACCATCCGCTGCCGGGAGAGCCATATGGGCCGGGCTCCCACCGGACCAAGCCCCGCAGTCCAATTCCGCCGGGATTTCCGGGAGGGAGTAGACTACATACGCCGGGAGAGGGGTCTGCTGATGATTGTGCTGTACTTCACCGCTGTCAGCTTCTCCTGCGGGGCGGACAGCCTGAAGCTTCCGTTTTTCCGAAATAACGCCGCGCTCTTTGCGGCGTGGCCGGTGGCGGCGGTGACGCTCTACAGCGTTGTTACCAATTTCGACGTGGCGGGCCGCGTCCTGGGGGGCTTTGTCCAGTACAAAATCCGCATTCCCAAGGAGCGGAGATTTGACACCGCCCTGCTGGTCTATATCGCCACTACCGTTCTCATGGCGGTGGTGCTGTACACGCCGGTGCCTGTAATGGCGGCTCTGTTTTTTATCAACGGGGGACTGGGCGTGACCTCGTATACCATCCGCACAGCGGCCACCCAGACCTATGTTCCCGACGCTATGCGGGGCCGGTTCAACGGCGTGTTTCAGACGCTGGCTTCCCTGGGGGCCATCGCTGGATCCCTGCTGGCGGGGGCTCTGGGGGAGGTCTTTCCGGAGCGGCGGGTCATCCTGGGGATGTCCGCCGTCACTGTGGCGGCGATGTACTTCTTCATCTGGCGGGGCAGGGAGGATATCAAGCAGGTCTACAACCGGGAGGTGTAGGCTTCAGCCGGCGGGGCGCGTGTCCCGCCGGTTTTTTCGCACCCCGGCAGGTACATTTTTCCGGAGGCGGGCATAGGATGCCATGGGGAGGCGGTTGCATTGCCATACTATCTTTTGCTGAGCCGCTCCATCACCCATGCCCAGCGCATGAGCGCCCTTCTGGAGCGGGCGGGGATCACCGCCCGGTTTTCCCGGCCGCCCATGGGGCTGACGGACCGGAGCTGCGGTTATGCCGTACACATCGGCGCCGAGAGGCTGACTGCCGCGCTGGACTGCCTGCGGGCAGGCGGCCTGTGGCCGTCCAAGATTTTTTACTATAGCGGTGGAGCCTACAGTGAAGTGATTATATAACATTGTCAGGATGGGCCGGGCTCTCTGCCCGGCCCATTCCGGCAGCGGGAGGAATTTATGATCTATTTTGACAGCGCGGCAACGACCCTGCAAAAGCCGGCCTCCGTCTCCGCCGCGGCGGCGAAGGCCATTCAGACCATGACGACCCCCGGACGGGGGGACCACCCCGCGGCCAGAGCGGCGGCGGAGCTGATGCTGAAGCTGCGGACAGAGGCGGCGGACTACTTCGGCGTCTCCTCGCCGGAGAACGTGATTCTTACCTACAACGCGACCCACGGCCTGAATATCGCCATTAAGAGCCTGGTCTCCCCGGGGGACACGGTGGTCATCTCCGGCTATGAGCACAACGCCGTCACCCGGCCTCTGGAGGCCATCGGGGATGTGTCGGTGAAGGTGGTCAACGGCCGGCTCTTCGACCGGGAGCAGATGGCGGAGGGCTTCCGCCGGGCGCTGGAGGACCGGCCGTCGGCGGTCATATCTACCCACGTATCCAATGTCTACGGCTACGAGCTGCCCATAGACAGGATCGCCGCCCTTTGCCGGGAGAAGGGGGTTCCGCTGATTGTGGACGCCTCCCAGTCGGCGGGGATCCTGCCGGTGAACCTGGAGAAGTGGGGAGCGGCCTATGTGGCCATGCCGGGCCACAAGGGGCTCTATGGCCCCCAGGGGACAGGACTGCTCCTGTGCGGGGAGGGGCGCCTGCCCGGGACGCTTCTGGAGGGCGGCACCGGCTCCCTCTCCCGGCAGCAGGAGATGCCGGACTTCCTGCCTGATCGATTGGAGGCCGGAACCCATAATATCCACGGCGCGGCGGGGCTGCTGGAGGGACTGCGGTTTGTGCGGGGGGTGGGCAGCGACCGCGTCCGGCGGCAGGAGGCAGCCGTGATGGAGGTGCTGAAAAAGGGCCTGGCGAAAAAGGGATGGCGGGTCTTGGGCGAGGGCTCGGTCCTCAGCGCGGTGCCGCCCCGGGAGGCCCCGGAGACGATGGCGGACCGCCTGGCGGAGAAGGGCGTGGCGGTCCGGGCGGGGCTCCACTGCGCCCCTCTGGCCCACATGACCGGCGGCACGGCCGACACAGGGACGGTCCGCTTTTCCGCCTCTGTTTTCAATACGCCGGCGGAGGCCGAGAAGGTTCTGGCCATGGTCTGAACGGGGCGCAGGGAGAAGGAAGCGGGGACCTGGGGAAGAAAAATTTACGGATTGTACAAAAAAATGCTTGGAGATTTTGTTGATTTTTTCTCCGTCTTCGAGTAAAATGGAAGGAACATATAGGACCGTATGAAATGGGGGGGCACGCCATGGAGGTTGTCATGCAGATCGTCCAGCGGGTGATGGATTTTATTCTGTCGCTCCAGCTCACGGACATACTGGATATTCTTATCATCGCCTATCTGGTCTACCGGCTGCTGATTATGGTGCACAGGACCAATACCTCCCGGCTGTTCCGGGGGGTGCTGCTGGTGCTGCTGGGGCTGTGGATATCCTCCTACGGCCTGCGGGGGCTCAACTATATTCTGGGACATATTGTAAATTGGGGCGTGCTGGCCCTGCTGATCCTGTTTCAGCCGGAGATCCGGCGGGCGCTGGAGCAGATGGGCAGCAGCCGCCTCCCCTTTTTGGAGCTGTTCAACAAGCCCACTGTGGACCAGCAGGTCATTGAGCAGACCATTTCCCAGACGGTCACGGCCTGCGGGGACATGAGCGAGTCCCGCACCGGCGCCCTCATCGTCTTTGAACGGCACATCCAGCTCGACGAGATCCTCCGCAGCGGCACGAGGCTGGACGCCGAGACCTCCTCGGAGCTCCTGAAAAATATCTTTTTTGTCAAGGCGCCTCTCCACGACGGGGCGGTCATCATCCGGGAGGGGAGGATTCTGGGCGCGGGGTGCCTGCTGCCTCTGAGCCGGAATGTGAACCTGAGCCGGGACCTGGGGACCCGCCACCGGGCCGGCATCGGCATGAGCGAGAATTCCGACGCCGTGGTGGTGCTGGTCAGCGAGGAGACGGGCACCATCTCCGTGGCCGTGGGCGGAATGCTCAAGCGGCACCTGACCTGCGACACCCTGGGGCAGCTTTTGCGCAACGAGCTGCTGCCCCAGGAGGAGGAGGAAGCGGGAAAGAAAAAGCGGAGGGGTCTGCTGCTGAGCAAGGGAAAGAAGGGTGAGGACAATGAGTGAGAAGGCAAACAAGATCCTCTATATCGCGCTCTCCCTGCTGATGGCGGTCATTTTCTGGCTGTACGTGGACCGGGAGGAGGGGAGCCGTATCAGCGCCACCTTTCCCAATATCCCGGTGGAGTTCATCGGGGAGACGGATGTGCTGGCCGGACGGGGGCTGATGCTGGAAAACGGGCAGGATGTGTCCATTACCCTGCGTCTGAGCGGCCCCCGGACGGTGATCTCCAGCCTGGAAAAGGAGGATATCCGCATCTGGGCCAGCGTGACCAGCATCAGCGCCATCGGCACCTATCAGCTCACGTATGATATTGAGTATCCGGACGATATTAACCGCAGCGACATCAGCATGGAGTCCCAGTCCCAGTTCAGCGTGACGGTACAGGTGGTGGAGCTGTCCAACAAGACCGTCCCGGTGACATGGGAGGTAACCGGCGAGGTGGCCGACAGCTATATCTATATGTCGGACCTGATGGTTCTGGAGCCCTCCACAATCACCATCAGCGGACGGGAGGAGGACATCGCCCCTGTGGAGACGGCCCATATTGTATTGGATATGAGCGGGGCTAACAGCACAGTGGAGCGGGAGCTGGAGTATCAGATGCTGGACGCGGACGGGAACGAGGTCGTCAACGAGAGCATCCGGGTCTCTGAGCACCGCGTGGCGGTTACGGCGCCGGTATACCTCATCAAGGACCTGGATCTGGTGGTGCGCTGGCTCAGCTCTCCCGGCTCTTTGGAGGAGGATATCTCCTACACCATCGGGCCGGTGGACACCATCACCGTGGCCGGAGAGCCCGCCAGCCTGGAGACCAAGGATGAGATCGTACTGGGGGAGATCGATCTGAGCGAATACGTGGAGGGGACCTCCCTGGACTTTGACATCAATATCCCCGCCAACTGCGTCAACATCAGCGGCATTACCACGGCCTCTGTCAGCTTCCAGTTCAAGGCCGGGCTGGATACCAGGCTCTTTACCGTTACCGATATCTCCTACCGCGGTCTGAGCGACGGCTACCGCTGCAGCCTGGTGACCACGTCCCTGAACGTGGTGCTCCGGGGGCCCTCGGAGGTTATGGAGGCGCTGACAGAGGAGAATCTCCGGGTCGTTGTGGACCTGTCCGACTACAACACAGACGGCACGCACCGGGTGGAGCCTTTGATCCTGGTGGACGGCTTCGACAACGTGGGAGCCGTCGGACCGTACATCGTCACCTGCCGGGTGAGCAGCTGACAGGGGGGCGTTTGATGACACAGATTGCGACAGTCACCGGCCTCCCCGGCCCGGGGACAGCCCTGGTGGCGGTGGTCCGGCAGAGTGCCTGCGCCCATGAGTGCGCCGAGTGCGGCGGCTGCGGCGGAAAGCCGGGAAGCCTCACGGTGCGGGCGGAGACGGAGCTCCCTGTCTCCATAGGGGACAAGGTGGAGCTGTACAGCAGCGGCAAGGTGCTGGGAATCGCCGCCCTGGTGTATCTGCTGCCGGCGGCCCTGTTCCTGCTGGGGTATCTGCTGCCAGCGTTTTTGCCGGAGGGAGGGCGGTATCTCTGCGGCGGGCTTGGCTTCCTGCTGGGCCTGGCCGGGGCGGTCTGGTATGACCGCCGGTCCCGGCGGCGCGGCGCGGTCTCCTATCAGATTGTGCGGAAGCTGTAACGGATGTTTGGCTATGTGCGTCCCTCCCTCGGGCGGCTGGGGGAGGAGGACCGGCAGCGGTTTGCCGCCGTCTACTGCGGCCTCTGCCGCACGCTGGACAGGCTGTACGGAACCGCCGCCCGGTTTATTCTCAACTACGATTTTACCTTTCTGGCGGTCCTGCTCTCCCCGCCTGAGGCGGAGGCGGCCCTGCGCAGGCCCTGTATCGCCCACCCCCTTCGGGCCCGGGACTATTTCCCGGGGAATGAAGCCCTGGAGACGGCGGCGGACTGCAGCGTGATTTTGGCCTGGTGGCAGCTCAGGGACGGAGCGGCGGACCACAGCGGCCCGGCATCGGTCAAGTACCGGGCGGCAGGAGCGGCCCTGTCGGGAGCTTACCGGAAGGCCAGGCAGCGGCGGGAGTCGTTTGACCGCTCCTGCCGGGAGCTGCTGGAGCAGCTGGGCGGCATGGAACGGGAGCGCTGCCCCTCCATGGACCGGCCGGCGGACACCTTTGCCTGTCTCCTGCGGAGCATCGGGGGAGAGGTGGAGGACCCGCTGCGCCGGCGGGTGACGGAGGAGCTCCTCTACCACCTGGGCCGCTGGATCTACCTTATCGACGCGGCGGACGACCTGGAGGAGGACTTTGCCTCCGGGAACTACAACCCGCTTATCTGCCGCTTCGCCCTGGAGTCGGGGCGGCTGACGGAGGAGGCCAGGGAGAGCCTGGTCATCTCCCTGGACCAGTCTGTCCGCCGGATGGCGGCGGCCTATGAGCTATGGGACTTTGGTGTGTGGAGCCCCATTATCCAGTCCACAGTTTACGAAGGGCTTTTCTGTGTGGGAAAGGCCGTTTTAGAGGGATCATTTCAAACCGGCGGTATGTCTTGGCGTGCCTCCGGCAGGAACAAGGAGCAGCTATGACGGACCCCTACAAAGTGCTGAACGTCCCCTCCACCGCTACGGATGAGGAGGTCAAAAAGGCGTATCGGGACCTGGCGCGGAAGTACCACCCGGACAACTATCACGACAACCCTCTGGCGGACCTGGCTCAGGAGAAGATGAAGGAGGTCAACGAGGCCTACGACACCATCCAGCGCCAGCGAAGCGGCCGGGCCCACGGCGGCGGCTCCGCCGCTTCCGGCGCCTACCAGCAGCGGAGCTGGGGCGGCTACCAGACCGCCTACAGCGGTTATGACGGGGCGGCGGGGACGGTTTTCGCCCAGGTGCGTATGGCCATCAGCCGCAACGACCTGAGTCTGGCGGAGCAGATGCTGGCCCGGATCGACGACCACAACGGGGAGTGGAACTTTCTCAAGGGAACCATCTGCGTCCGGCGGGGCTGGATCGACGAGGCCCGCCGGTACTACCAGAATGCCTGCCAGATGTCGCCGGGGAACAGGGAGTACCGGCAGGCCCTGGAGCGCCTGGAGAACGGGCAGCAGGGCTACCGCCCGGAGGGGTACGAGGTTTTTTCCACCGGCTGCGGGGACAATCTGTGCGCGCGGCTGGCCTGCACATATTTGATGTGCAACGTATGCACCTGCGGCAGTATGCGGGTCTTTTTCTGCTGAAAAAGATTGTGAAAAATGAGGATTTTCATTTGGGAGGGAGAGGAATATGGTTAA
>JAAWHO010000056.1 GCA_022795905.1 Oscillospiraceae bacterium | reverse complement strand
CAGGTCCACGGCGGTATGTCCATGGGCATTGGCTACGGCCTGAGCGAGCAGCTGCTCTTTGATGAGAAGACCGGGAAGCCCCTCAACAACAACCTGCTGGACTATAAGCTCTCCACCTTCATGGACCACCCCCATCTCCAGGCCCTCTTCGTGGAGAACCCGGAGCCCACCAGCCCCTACGGCACCAAGGCCCTGGGGGAGCCGCCGGCCTGCTCCCCGGCCCCGGCCATCCGCAACGCGGTTTTGCAGGCTACCGGCGTGGCTGTCAACAACGCGCCCATGACGCCCCATGTGCTGTTCCCCGCGTTTAGGGAAGCCGGACTGCTGTAAGGAGGGAAAAGAGTATGTATGATTTGAAAGCGCTCTATGAGGCCCAGAGCGTCCAGGACGCGGTGCGCCTGCGCCTGGAGCACCCCGAGGCCCAGATTCTCGCCGGCGGCACCGACGTGCTGGTCCAGATGCGGGAGGGCAAGCGTGCCGGGAAGGAGCTCATCTCCATCTACGGCCTGGATGAGCTGCGGGGCGTGAGTATCGACGGGGAGGAGAATATCCGCATTGGCTCCCTCACCAGCTTCAGCCACATCACCAGGGACCCCGTTATTCAGAAATATATCAACGTCCTGGGGGAAGCGGTGGATATGGTGGGCGGACCCCAGATCCGCAACGCCGGAACCATCGGCGGGAACACCTGCAACGGCGTCACCAGCGCCGACTCCGCTTCCACCTTGTTCGCCTGGGACGCCGTCGTGGAGCTGACAGGGGAGAAAGGCGTCCGGCGTCTGCCTATCCAGGAGTTCTATATCTCCGCCGGAAAGGTGGATATTCGCCCCGATGAAATCCAGACGGCCATCTTGCTCCCCAAGGCCAGCTATGAGAACTGCTTCGGCCACTACATCAAGTATGCCATGCGCAGCGCCATGGACATCGCTACCACCGGCTGCTCGGTGAACGTGGTGCTCAGCGGGGATAAAAAGACGATCGAACGGGCGCGGATTGCTTACGGCGTGGCGGGGCCTGTCCCTATGCGGGCAGCCCACGCGGAGGAGGCGGCCCAGGGCAGGCCCGCGTCCCAGGAGACGGCGGACGCCTTCGCGGCGGCGGTGCTGGAGGATATCCACCCCCGGGACAGCTGGCGGGCCAGCAAAGCGTTCCGGGAGCACATTGCCGTGGAGCTGGCGAAGCGAGGGCTTATGGAATCCATCCGATTGGCGGGAGGTGAGCTGGCATGAGCATCCAATACAAGCTGGTCCGCTGCAATATCAACGGCAGGGACGTGGAGCAGATGGTGGACGTGCGGGCATCGCTGACGGATATGCTGCGCAATGACTTCCGCCTTACCAGCGTGAAGAAGGGCTGCGAGGTGGGGGAGTGCGGGGCCTGCAACGTCATCATTGACGGGGAGTGCTTCAACTCCTGCCTGTACCTGGCCGCCTGGGCCGACGGGAAGCGCATCCGCACCCTGGAGAGCCTGATGGGCCCCGGCGGGGAGCTCAGCGACATCCAGCAGGCGTTCATCGACGAGGCGGCAATCCAGTGCGGCTTCTGCACGCCGGGGTTCATCATGACCGCCGTGGAGATTCTGGAGAGCGGGAAGGAGTACACCGACGATGAGCTGCGCAAGCTCCTCTCCGGCCACCTGTGCCGCTGCACCGGGTATGAGAATATCCTCCGGGCGGTGAAAAAGACCATGTACAAGCGCCTGGGCAAGGAGGCGTAACAGCATAAAAAGATCCCCCGACGGCAGCTGCCGCCGGGGGTCTTTTCTTCCGGGGCATGGCTCAGTCCTCCATGTACTCCCGGTAGTCCTGCTCGCTGGCGAACAGGACCCAGCGGCCCTCCACATAGCCCATGTAACCGCTGCTGCTGTAGTAACCCTTCATCACTGTTGCCTCCTTTGTTTTTTTCTGATCTCAGAATAACAGAAGGACAGACCGAAAATACGGACAGTAAAGAGGCTTTCAGAAAAAATTTTCCGCTATCCACCCAAAAACGCGGTTTTCAGGCACCGCAGGAGCAGCTGCCAGTAGGTCAGCCGCGCCACGGACCGCTCCGCCGCCAGGGGAATTTCCGCCAGGACCTCCCCGTTGGAAACCACCCGCATCTGTCCCACCACCTGCCCGGCCTCCACCGGCGCGGAGAGGGCTTCCTCCTGGTCGATTTCAACCTCCAGGCTTCCCAGCTTCTCCCTGGGGGCCAGGATGGTGCTGTCCCCCTCCATGCGCACCTCCACCGCGGCCTCCTCCCCCAGCGTCACCGGGATAGGAGAGAGGGCGGGGGGCTCCGGCGAGGCCAGGCCGTAGGTGGCGAAGCCGTAGTTGAGCAGCACCTTGGCGCTCTCAAAGCGCTGGGTGGAGGTGGGGGACTTGAGGATGACGGCGATGAGCTCCATGCCCTCCCGCTCAGCCGTGGCGGAGAGACAGTATTGAGCGGCGTCGGTGCTGCCGGTTTTCAGGCCCGTGGCCCCCTGGTAGTAGCGGATGAGCTTGTTGGTGTTGTTCAGGCCGAATTCACCGCCCCGCAGGGAGTCCATCCAGATGGTGGTGAACTGCCGGATATCCGGGTGGCGGAGGATGAGCTCCCGGCTCATGACGGCGATGTCATAGGCGCTGGTGACGTGGCCGTCGGCGGGGAGGCCGGTGGGGTTGCGGAAGGCGGTGTCGTTCATCCCCAGCTCCTTCGCCCGCTGGTTCATCTTCTCCACAAAGGCATCCGCGCTGCCGGCGATGTGCTCCGCCAGGGCCACGGAGGCGTCGTTGGCGGAGGCCACGCACACCGCCTTGAGCAGGTCGTGGACCGTCATCTGCTCGTTCTCCTTCAGCCAGATCTGGCTGCCGCCCATGGAGCAGGCGTAGGCCGAGGCTGTAACCGTATCGTCATAGCGCAGCGAGCCGGAGTCAATAGCCTCCATCACCAGCAGCAGCGTCATAATCTTTGTCACGCTGGCGGGCTCCAGCTGCTCGTGCTCGTTGACGGCGTAGAGGACCTGGCCGGTGGTTTTCTCCATCAGCAGGCACGCCTGGCTGTCCACCGCCAAATCCTCCGCCTGGGCGGCGGGAAGCAGGGCCGTCAGCAGCAGAAGCGCCAGCAGGAGCGAAAAGATACGTTTCATAGGGCAGACCATCCTTTTCCTTTTGGTTTTCCTTGTCCTTACCAAAAGATATGAGGGGTCCCGGCAGGAATATTCATTGACATTTGCGCCGGATGCGGTTACACTTTTCTTGGAAAACCCTGTAAGGAGGAAAGGAGCGGCTATGCTGGACAAAACCAAACGGGACTGGTGGAAATCCGCCGTATTCTACCAGATCTATCCCAAGAGCTTTCAAGATACCAACGGCGACGGGGTGGGGGACCTGCGGGGGATTATCGGGCGGCTGGACTACCTGGAGAAGCTGGGCGTGGACGGCATCTGGCTCTCCCCGGTGTACGCCTCCCCCCATAAGGATAACGGCTATGACATCTCGGACTACCGGGCGATCCACCCCCTCTTCGGCACCATGGCGGATATGGACGAGCTGCTGGCGGAGGCGAACAGGCGGGGGCTGACGATCATCATGGACCTGGTGCTCAACCACAGCTCCGACCAGCACCCCTGGTTTCTGGAGGCGAAAAGCGGCAGGGACAACCCCTATCACGACTACTACATCTGGAGGGACGGGACCCCGGACTGCCCGCCCAACGATATGAAGGCCGTCTTTGGCGGCAGTGCCTGGACATATGTACCGGAGCTGGGCCAGTACTATTTCAACCAGTTCTCCCCCTGGCAGCCGGACCTGAACTGGGAGAACCCGACCCTCCGGCGGGAGCTGTACGACATGATCCGCTTCTGGGTGGACAAGGGAGTAGGGGGCTTCCGGCTGGACGCCATCGACAAGCTGGGCAAGGACCCGGACAGGGGCGCCAGCGGGAACTGCCCCCGTCTCCACGAGTATATGCGGGAGCTGCGGCGAGAGGCGTTCCGGGAGGACACCCTGGTCACCGTAGGGGAGGCCTGGGGCACGGGCGTGGAGGAGGCGAAGCAATACGCCAATTCCGACGGCAGCGAGCTGAGCATGATCTTCCAGTTCGAGCACACCTTCCTGGACCAGGTGGACAAGTGGGGAAAAATCCCGCTGCCTCTGGTGAAGCTCAAGCGGTGCTATGAGCAGTGGCAGCACGGTTTGGCGGGACGGGGCTGGAACAGCCTGTTCTTAAATAACCACGACCTGCCCCGTATCGTCTCCCGCTGGGGGGACGACGGGACATACCGGATGGAGTCGGCCAAGATGCTGGCCATGATGTGCCACGGGATGCAGGGCACCCCCTACATCTACCAGGGGGAGGAGCTGGGGATGACCAACATCCGCCTGTCCATAGAAGCGTACGACGATCTGGAGATCAAAAATCACTTCCAGGAAGAGCTTGCCAAGGGACGGACGCCCGAGGAGATCATGCCCTCCATCTACACCTGGGGCCGGGACAACGCCCGGACGCCCATGCAGTGGACCGGCGGGGACTGGGCCGGGTTTTCCACAGTGAAGCCCTGGCTGCCGGTAAACCCCAACTATATGGAAATCAACGTGGAATCCGCGCTGGCGGACCCGGATTCCGTATTTTATTTCTACCAAAAGCTCATTGCCCTGCGCAAGCGCTACCCGGTGTTCCGGGACGGCAGCTTCACTCTGCTGGACCCGGAGGACGGGAGCTGCTGCGCCTACACCCGCGATACCGCCGGGGAGCACCTGCTGATAGTCTGCAATTTTACCGCAGAGGAGCAGCCGGAAATCTGCCCGGAGGCATTCCGGGGAGCGGAGGTCCTGCTGTGCAATTACAGAGACGCGGCGGGTCCCCTGCGCCCGTACGAGGCCCGGATGCTCTACCAAAAAGCGTAAAGAGGAGCCGCCCCGGGGAGTACCCGGGGCGGCTTTTGCCGGAGAGAAGCGGAACAGAGTTCCGCGCAGAGCTCTCTTTTTGATACTTTTTCTTTCTCGAAAGAAAAAGTATGCCGACCTCACTTCCGGCAGGAGCAATAGTGCTTTGTCCCCTCATAATCGCAGGGGGTCTCCAGGGCGTTGGGCGGGAAGAACTCCTCCACGGGGAAGGAGATGTTCTGGAACAGCTGGCAGGGGTCGTCGCTGCCGCAGCCTCCGCCGGGGCACTCCTTGTCGGGCAGGCAGTAGTCAAAGACCGGCATGAGCAGCTGGCTGTCCCGCTCCAGGCGCACGATGGAGAACTGGCCCAGGGTAATGAAGGCCCGGCGGGTGTCGTCGCCCATGGTGAGGTCGCAGCCAAAGCACTGGCACACGCAGGTGGGGATTTCGCAGATGTCGCAGTCGCAGCAGCGGCACTCGCAGCACTCCACCAGCTTGGCGTCCAGGACGATGGGGTCCACGGCCTCCACCACCGCGATGGGCATATTGCTCTGCTCGATCTGCTGGCGGTCCAGGGCGTCCATGCGGGCGCGGGAGGAGAAGATCTTGGCGTTGCCCTCGCTGCCGAAGAGGATCACCCGCTTGTCAAAGACGCACAGGCCCTCCACCTCCACCGGACGGGGGCAGGAGCAGTAGGCGTTGAGGGTGACGCGGTAGAAGTAGCGCATATCCACCGTGTAGAAGCCACGGTTGAACACCACGGGCTCCACGTTGATATAGGTGTAGAGGAGCTCGGCCTTGCCGCCCTTGACGGTCTGGGCCCTGGCCAGCACATCCTGGGAGGATACGGTGGGGTAGAAGCGCAGGTCCTCGATGCAGTCCTTATCACGGCACGAGTCATAGATCTTCTTTGTATGGATGCAAACGGCCTCGCAGTTGTCCCGCATATTGGACACGGGGCCGGGTACGATGCGTTCAGGCATAATAAACCTCCTAATTAAGTAACTGTATGGTACAGGGAAGGCGTCCGCCTTCATTTCAGTCTATGCGCCCGCCCGGCTTTGGTGAAAATTCCGTCTGTACAAATTTGTCCCGGGCAGGTATAATACAGTATATGAAATTGGGGAGGAGGCGCGCCATGGCGGAGCACGGTTTTATCAGCGACAAGCTGGAGGTGAAGCTGCTGATTCTCTATATCGCCTCCCGGCTGGTGGAGCCCGCGCCCTTCGAGGTGCTCCAGGAGCTGAGTATGTGCGACGGCGGGGTGGACTACTTCAACTTCTCCGAGTGTCTGGCGGACCTGGTGCGCACGGAGCACCTGACGCTGAGCGGGGACCGCTACGCCATCACCGACAAGGGCCGGCGCAACAGCGCCGCCTGCGAGGGCAGCCTGCCCTACGCGGTGCGCCTGCGGGCGGAGCAGAACCTGGCGGTGAGCAACGAACAGCTCAAGCGGCAGTCCCTGGTGCGCGCGGATGTCCGGGAGCGGGAGGGCGGCGGCTACACGCTGAAGCTGTCCCTGAGCGACGAGCTGGACAGCCTGATGGATCTGGAGCTGCTGATTACCCGCCGGGAGCTGGCCCTGGACATCCAGAAGCGGTTCCGGAACAGCCCGGAGGAGATGTATGCCAAAATTTTGGCGGTGCTGTGCGGAAAGGAAGAGAAATAGACAGCGCAGAATCGCTGCCCGGGGAGGGATTTGCCTCCCCGGGCAGTTTTCTTTTTTTGCCGGTCATATTCTGGGACAACCCCTCATAGAGTGGACTAAACAAAAGGGGAGGGGATACCAATGACAGAGGAATACGCTGCCGCCCGGTACGAGGACGCCTGCCAACTGCTGCCCGCCCGGCTGCGGAGCGCGGCCCTGGCGCTGTCCCGGCGGGAGAAGGCCGGGGCGGAGGAGCTGCGGCTGCGGGCCGGCCGGGCGATGTGCCTGACCATGCCGGATGGGGCGCGGGCCCTGTCGGAGACGCGGGTGACCCGGGGCGACCTGGAGCAGGTGTTGGACAAGGTCACGGACTACTCCCGCTATGCTGCCGCCGAGACGATCCGCAGGGGCTATGTCACCGCCCCGGGGGGCTTCCGGGTGGGCGTGTGCGGCACGGCCCTGCCGGAGGGGGACGACAACCTGGGCATCAAGGACGTCTCCTCCCTGGCAATCCGCATCCCCCGGCTGTGCGAGGGAGTGGCCCTGCCGGTGCTGCCGGAGCTTCTGGAGGGCGGCAGGCTGACGAGCACCCTGCTTCTTTCCCCGCCCGGCGGCGGCAAGACCACGCTGCTGCGGGACCTGGTGCGGCTGCTGAGCCAGGGGAGTGATCTGGCGGGGCCCATACGGGTGGCCCTGGTGGACGAGAGAGGGGAGCTGGCGGCGGTGTGCCAGGGGCGGCCCCAGCTGGAGGTGGGGCCCCATACGGACGTGATGGACGGCTGTCCCAAGGCGCTGGCTGTCCCCATGCTCCTGCGGGCCATGTCCCCCCAGGTCATCGCCCTGGACGAGCTGGCCCTGCCGGAGGACGTGGCGGCGGTGTGTGCCGCCGCCGGGTGCGGAGTGGAGCTGCTGGCCACGGCCCACGCCGCTTCCGTGGAGGAGCTGGCGGCCCGGCCGCTCCTGGGGAAGGTGCTCTCCTGCGGCGTGTTCCGCCGGGCGGTGGTCATCTCCGGGGCGGACCGGCGGTGCCGGGTGGAGGAGCTGCCATGAGGGGCCTGGGCGCGGCGCTCATCCTGCTGGGCAGCGGCATGGCCTGGGTACTCCACCGGCGGGAGGCCACCCTTGCCCTGCGGCTGGGGGAGGTGCTGACAGGGGACCTGGCGGTGTTGCGGTACCACGTGTGTACCTGCCGGGACCCGCTGCCGGAGATTTTGCGGCTCCACCTGGCCGAGGGGCCGGGTGCGGAGTGTTTTTGGGGGCCGCTGCTGGACAAGCTGGGGGCGGAGAGACCCCTGGAAGCCTGCTGGGCGGAGGCCGCCGGGGCCCTGCCGCCGCCCCTGGACCGGGTTCTGACCCCCATTGGACCCCTGCTGGCGGCGGGAGGCGGCCTGACGGGGCGGGCCATTGAGGAAGCAAGAGAGGAGTTGGCCGGGTTCACCCGGGCCGAGCACATCCGGCAGGTCCAGTCCGGGCGGCTGAGCGCCGCGCTGTGCGTGTCGGGGGCCTGCCTGCTGATCCTGGTGCTGATATAGAACAATGGATATTGATTTGATTTTTCGCATCGCGGCCATCGGCATTGTGGTGGCGGTGCTCAACCAGCTGCTGGTGCGCTCGGGCCGGGAGGAGCAGGCGCTGATGACGACTCTGGCCGGCCTGGTGGTGGTGATGATGATGCTGGTGCAGGAGATCAGCGACCTGTTCCAGCTCATCAAGACCCTCTTCGGCTTCTGATATGGAGCTGATACGGCTGATAGGCCTGTGCGTGCTGTGCCTGCTGCCGGTGGCGGTGCTGCGCAGGAGCGTGCCGGAACAGGCGCTGCTGCTGACGCTGGCCATCCTGACGGTGGTCATGGCCCGATGCCTGGCGGCGGCGGCGCCGGTGCTGGAGGAGCTCAGGGCCCTCTTTGACCGGGCGGGGGTGGACACGGCCCACGTCTCCATCCTCCTGCGGGCCCTGGCGGCGTCGCTGGTGACGCGGCTGTGCGCGGACCTGTGCAGGGACGGGGGCTCCCAGGCCCTGGCCTCCACCGTGGAGGCCGCCGGGGCGGCGGCGGCGCTGCTCATCGCGCTGCCGCTGCTGAAGGATGTTGTCAATCTTCTGATGGGCTACTTCGGGTGAGGAGGCGGCTGTGGAAAGCAAACGGATCTTTTTTCTGACTCTATTTGCGCTGTGGCTCCTGTGCGGACAGGCCCTGGCCGCGGAGCTCCCGGCGGAGCTCCGCTCCGCGGCTCCGGAGACGGCGGCGCTGGTGGAGGAGGGGGCGGACTACGGCCTGCTCTCCGGGGCGGCGGCGCTCTGGGAGGAGGCCGCGGGGACGGCAAAACGGGAAATTTTAGCCGGCCTGCGGGGCGCGGCGGCGGTGATGGCCGGGGTGACGCTGCTGGGGGCGGCGGAGAGCATCGTCTCTCAAAAGACGGTGGGCCGCTACACCCTGGTGGTGGGCGCCCTGTGGGTCACGGCCATGTCCGCCGGGGACCTGGAGGGGCTCATCGGCCTGGGCCGGGAGACGGTGGTGGAGCTCTCCCAGTTCAGCAAGCTCCTCCTGCCCTCCCTGGCGGCGGCCACGGCGGCCATGGGCGGCGTTACCGCCGCCTCGGTGCGGCAGGTGGCGGCGGTGTTTTTCTCCGATATCCTCCTGACCATTATTGAGCGGCTGCTGCTGCCCATGGTCTACCTCTACATCGGCGTAGCCGCCGCCGACGCGGTGCTGGAGGAGGGAGCCCTGGCCGGGCTGGGGCGGCTGATTAAAAAGGGCATCACCTGGAGCCTCAGCGGCCTGCTGGCGCTCTTTACCGCCTACCTCACCGTCAGCGGCGCGGTAGCCGGCAGCGCCGACGAGGCGGCGGTGAAGCTGGCCAAGTCTGCCGTCAGCGGCGCGGTGCCGGTGGTGGGGGGCATCCTGGCGGACGCGGCGGAGAGCGTCCTGGCCGGGGCGGGGCTGCTCCGGGGGATGATCGGCGTGTTCGGCACGCTGGGCGTGCTGGGATTCTGCCTGGTGCCCTTCCTGCGGCTGGGGGTCCAGTACCTGGTCTACCAGGGCGCGGCCCTGGTGGCCGCCGCCGTGGGGCCGAAGAAGCTGGTGGAGCTCATTGCCCGGCTGGGGGACGCCTTCGGTTTAGTGCTGGCCATGACCGCCTCCTCCGCCCTGCTGCTGCTCATCTCCGTGGTGGCCGCGCTGACGGCGGCGGCGCCGTGATGGGCCCTGTGCGCCAGTGGCTGCTGGGGGTGGTGCTCACCGCCTTCGCCGCCGCCCTGGCCCGGCAGCTGGCTCCGGGGGGAAGGGAGGGGGCCGCGGTGCGCCTGGTGGGCGGGCTGCTGCTGACGCTGGCGCTGCTGCGGCCCCTGGCGGGAGCAGATTGGTCCGGCCTGGCCGTGGAGACCGGCGGCTTCCGGCTCCAGGCGGAGGAGCAGGCCCGGACCTACCGGGAAATGCAGCTTCAGGAGTTCTCCGCAGTCATAGCGGAGAAAACGGAGGCATATATATGGGACAAAGCGTACCAGCTGGGGCTGGACGTGACGGCGGAGGTGGCCGTGGCGGCGGGGGAGAGCGGTATCCCTCTGCCGGAGAGCGTCACCCTTGCCGGCCCTTACAGCCCGGCCCTGGCCGCAGCAATCGAGGAGGGGGTGGGGATCCCCGTCGAGAGACAATACTGGCTGGAGGAGAGCGAATGGACGAGGAAAGAAAGCCAAAGAAATGGAAGCCCCTAGAGGTCCTGGGGCGGTACAGGTATGTGCTGCTGGTGGCGGCGCTGGGGGCGCTGCTGCTGGCCTGGCCGGCGAAGGAGACCGGCGGGAGCGGGGAGGCGTCGCCCGCCGCCCCTGCCGCCGCCGAGACCGGGAACCTGGCGGAGACAGAGCGGGCCCTGGAGGAGATCCTGGGCAAGATGGAGGGCGTTGGCCGGGTAGAGGTGATGCTCACCCTCCAGAGCGGCCGGGAGCTGGTACTGGCCGGGGATGAGACCCTGCGCTACAGCGGGAACGTCAGCGCCCCGGACAGCTATGACCGCTCCACCACCACCGTTACCGTGGGGGCCTCCGGCGGGGAGGACGTGGTGGTCACCCAGGAGCGGTACCCCCAGTACCGGGGGGCCCTGGTGGTCTGCGACGGCGGGGGCAGCGATGCGGTGCGCCTGGCGGTGACCGGGGCGGTGTCCGCCCTGACGGGGCTGGGCAGCGACCGGATCGCCGTGGTCCGCTGGCAGAGCGGCGTCCAGGCCGAGTAGGTGAAAAAATAAGGTTCAAGAAGAGATGGGAGGAGCAGATTCAATGAAAGAGCTTTGGAAGCGCAACGCGGTGGTGGCCACGGTGCTGGTGTTTGTCTGCGCGGCGGTGTATCTCAACTGGCGCTATGCCGGAAATATCGCGGACCAGGCCGCGTCTACAGGGCAGCCGGAGCAGGGGGAGGCCGCCGGCGAGGACAGCGGCGGCGTAAAGGTCCTGGGGGACGCGGCCCTGGTGGGGGGCGAGGTGGTGTCCTCTGAGGGGCTGACGGACGTGTCCGCGCCGGTGGACACCAGCTCCTATTTTGACACCGCCCGCCTCAGCCGCCAGCAGTCCCGGGACAACGCCCTGGCTCTTC
>JAAWHO010000055.1 GCA_022795905.1 Oscillospiraceae bacterium | reverse complement strand
CAAGCAGAAGATCGTCATGGACGAGCCTATCAAGGCCTACGGCAGCTACGAGCTCAAGGCCAAGCTGGGCTTTGAGGTCTCCGGCACCATCTACGTGATGGTTGTGGAGGAGAAGTAGGCCCTATGCCCACCGACGACCTTCTCTCCCGCCAGATGCCCCACTCCCTGGACGCCGAGCAGTCCGTCCTGGGGGCTATGCTCATCGACGCCGACTGCATCAAGGACGTCATGGACAAGCTGGCGCCGGAGGACTTCTATATCCAACAGAACCGGGACATTTTCGAGACCATCTACACCATGTTCAGCTACGCCCTGCCCATCGACGGCGTGACCGTGGCTGAGGAGATGCAGAAAAACGGCACCTTCAACGAGAATACCACCCGGAAATACCTGGCCGACCTGGTGGACTTCATCCCCACCAGCGCCAATGTTTCCGCCTATGTGAAAATCATCCAGGACAAATCCCTCCTCCGGTCCCTGGCCAAGTCCGCCGGGGAAATTCTCACCATGACCCAGGAGGGCCTGGGGGAGGCCTCGGACATCCTGGAGGCCGCAGAGCAGAAGGTCTACGCCATCCGCCGGGGCCGCAGCGCCCAGGAGATGGTCCCCATCGCCCAGCTCATCAAGCCCCTGCTGGACCAGCTCAACGACCTCTCCTCGGGGAAGACGGGGCTCCCCGGCCTGCCCAGCGGCTTCTCCACCGTGGACCAGAAGATCCACGGCCTGAACAAATCGGACCTCATCCTGCTGGCCGCCCGTCCCGGCGTGGGCAAGAGCTCCTTCGCCCTGAACATCGCCCTGAACGTGGCCAAGCAGAGCAAAAAGACGGTGGCCGTCTTCTCCCTGGAGATGAGCAAGGAGCAGCTGCTCACCCGCCTTATCTCCTCCGAGGGTCTGGTGGATCTCAGCCGCCTGATGACAGGCCGGCTCTCCGCCAACGACTGGGGCAAGCTGACCCAGGCCGCCCGGGTGCTGCGGCAGACAGACATCCGCATCGACGACAACCCCATGCTCACCGCCGCGGACATGAACGCCAAGTGCCGCCGCCTGGACAACCTGGGGCTTGTGGTTATCGACTACCTCCAGCTGATGAGCTCCTCCGGGGGCAGGGGCTACGCCGGCGAGAGCCGGCAGCAGGCCGTCAGCGACATCTCCCGTATGCTGAAGATCATGGCCAAGGAGCTGGACGTGCCGGTGCTGTGTCTCAGCCAGCTCAGCCGCGCCAACGAAAAGCGGGAAGACAAGCGCCCCATGCTCTCCGACCTCCGTGACTCCGGCGCTATCGAGCAGGACGCGGATATCGTCATGTTCCTCTACCGGGAGGACTACTACAAGGAGGACGCGGAAAACAAGAACGTGGCCGAGTGCAGCGTGGCCAAGAACCGCCACGGCGAGACGGGCCGGGTCCCCCTGCGCTGGATGCCGGAGTACACCACCTTCAGCACTCTGGAGATGCGCTACGACGAGGATTGACAAGGAGGCTTCCGATGCTGCTTTATTACCTGCTCTATGCTCTGGCGGCGGCCTATTTTGCCTGGCGGCTGCTGGTCAATCTGCGCCGGCGCGAGGATATCCGGCGGCAGGTGTCCGCCCTGACCTTTCTGGCGGCCTTCGCCCTGCTCTGGGTGATTTTCCTGCTTTTCCCCGGCATCAGCCAGCCGGCGGCGGCGATGCTGCTGGCGGTATTCTTCGCCGCCGCTGTCGTGGTCAATCTCTATCTTTTTCGCCGCTATGACCGATGGCTCGAGGAGCAGGACGCAGAGCAATGAAAAAAACCGTCTCCGCCTTTCTTGACCGGCAGGCCGCCCTGGTCCCCGGCGCGCTGGTGCTCTGCGCCGTCTCCGGAGGCCGGGACTCCATGGTCCTGCTCCACCTGCTCCGCGAGCTGGCGGAGGAGCGGGGCCTCCGGCTGGCTGCCGCCCACTTCAACCACCGGCTCCGCCCTACGGCGGACCGGGACGAGGCCTTCGTCCGGGACTGGTGCCGGGCGCGGGAGATCCCCTTCACCTGCGGGCGGGGGGACGCGGGCGCCTTCGCCCGGCGGGAGGGCCTGGGGGTGGAGGAGGCCGCCCGGACGCTGCGCTACGCCTTCCTGGAGGCCGCCGCCCGGGACATGGGCGCGGCCTGCGTCGCCACCGCCCACCACCGGGAGGACAACGCCGAGACGGTGCTCCTCAACCTCCTCCGGGGCACGGGCCTCCGGGGCCTGGGGGGCATCCCCCCGGTCCGGGGGAGGATTCTGCGCCCCCTGCTGGAGGTGGGCCGGGAGGACATCGACGCCTACGCGGCGTCCCGCGGCGTCCCCTATATGGAGGACGAGACCAACGCAGACCCGGCCTATACCCGCAACCGCCTCCGGCTGGAGGTGCTGCCCCTGCTGGAGGAGATCGCCCCCGGCTGTACGGAGCGCATCGCCGGTACCGGCGCGCTGCTGCGGGAGGAGGAGGCGTATCTCCAGCGGGCGGCGGAGCGGTCCGCCGCTGTGAGCTATGGGGTTGATTCCGTTACGCTGTCCGGCATCTGGGACGGAGGCGCCGTGACCGGCAGACGGCTTATCCGGTCCGCCGCCCGGCGCTTCGGCGTGGAGCTGGACCGCCGCATGACAGAGAACGTGTGGAACCTGTCCGGCGGCGGGTATCTGAACCTGCCCGGCGGGCTCTGCGCCCTCCGGACCGGGGGGCAGCTGACGGTCCGGAAAACGCCGGAGCTGCCGGGGCCTATGGCGCTGCAGTCCGGCGAGCAGGTCTGGGGGCCCTGGCGGGTGCGGCTCACCCGGGGCCCGGCTCCGGCGGAGGAGGCGCGGGGGACGCTGTACCTGCGCCCGGAAGCCGGCACGCTGACCATCGCCGCCTGGGACGGCAGGGGCCGTCTGGCGGTGGAGAACGGGAGCCGGACCATCAAGCGGCTGTTTGCGGACCAGGGGATTCCCGTCCAGCGGCGCTGGGAGCACCCGGCGCTGTACCGGGAGGACGGAGGGCCGGCGGCGGTATTCGGCGTGGCCGTGGACCGGGCGCTGCGCCCCGAGCCGGGGGAGGACTGCTGGATGATTTCTCTGACACCGTGTAAAATCCGGAAATTTTGAACATAAAAGGAGAGAGAGCTATGGGAACGATGGATCAGGATATTTTGAGGGTGCTCTACACCCAGGAGGAGATCGCCGCCCGGATCAAGGTTTTGGGGGAGGAGATGTACGCGGATCTGCGGGAGAAGGATCCCTTGTTTATCAGCGTTCTCCGGGGGGCGTTCATTTTTATGGCGGATATCGTCCGCTCATGCCCGGTGAAGAGCGACGTGGAGTTTATCGCCGTGTCCTCCTACGGCAACGCCATGTCCAGCAGCGGCGCGGTGCAGATTACCCGTGACATCCAGCAGGACATCACGGGCCGGCACCTGGTGGTGATTGAGGACATCCTGGACTCGGGGAACACCCTGTCCTACCTCAAACAGTATTTTCTGGCCAAGGGCGCGGCGGCGGTGTCCATCTGCACCCTGCTGGACAAGCCCAGCCGCCGGACCAAGACCATCCAGGCCGACTATGTGGGCTTCGTGGTTCCCGATGAGTTTGTGGTGGGATACGGATTGGATTACTGCCAAAAATACAGAAACCTGCCCTACATCGGCGTGCTGAAGCCCGAGGTCTACGGCGGAGAGGCGTAGAGACAGCCTCCCCCAACTATCAACCCGGCCCCGTCCAGAATTTCCCCGGGGCTGCAAAGGAGAGAAACCGATTTGACAAACAAGACCCGCCGCCCCAGCATCGGGATTTACTTCCTGTTTGTGATTGCTCTGCTGGCGGCTTACTACGCCCTCTACGGCTCAGACAGCGCCTCCTCGGTCACCTACGCCCAGGTCAGGACCCTCTTCGAGCAGGAGCAGGTGGAGAGCTTCTACGTCCGGGACGGCAAGGAGCTCTACCTGAACCTGAAGGGCAGCGACCTGGAGACTGTCCACAACACCCTGGAGAGCGTGGAGGCTTTCCGCCTGGACCTGGGTGCCCTCATTGAGGACCAGCACCAGCGGGGCGTCCTTACGGACTATGACTACGCTCCCCCCTACACGCCCCCCTGGTGGATGGAGATCGCCCTCTATCTGGTGCTCATCGCGGCGTTCTTCCTGTTCTTCCAGTTCATGATGGGCCGGGCCCAGGGCGGCGGCGTGGACCAGGGCCGGCGCTTCGGCCGGGCCAGAATCCGCTTCGGCTCCGAGAGCAAGCAGAAGCGCACCTTTGCCGACGTGGCGGGGGCCGACGAGGAGAAGGAGGAGCTGCGGGAGATCGTGGGCTTCCTCCAGGAGCCCCAGAAGTACCTGGACCTGGGGGCGAGAATCCCCAAGGGCGTTCTCCTGGTGGGCCCTCCGGGCACCGGCAAGACCCTGCTGGCCAAGGCCGTGGCCGGGGAGGCCGGGGTGCAGTTTTTGTCCATCTCCGGCTCCGACTTCGTGGAGCTCTACGTGGGCGTGGGCGCCAGCCGGGTCCGGGACCTCTTCGACGAGGCCAAGAAGGTGGCCCCCGCCGTGGTGTTCATCGACGAGATCGACGCCGTGGGCCGGCAGCGGGGCGCGGGCCTGGGCGGCGGACACGACGAGCGGGAGCAGACCCTCAACCAGCTGCTGGTGGAGATGGACGGCTTTACCAACAACGAGGGCGTGGTGGTCCTGGCGGCCACCAACCGGGCGGATATTTTGGACCCCGCCCTGCTGCGGCCGGGCCGGTTTGACCGGCAGATCTACGTGGGCAGTCCCGACAGCAGGGGGCGGGAGGAGATCCTGGGCGTCCACGTCCGCAGCAAGCCTTTGGCGGAGGACGTGGACCTGCGGGTCCTGGCCCAGGGCACCCCGGGCTTTACCGGGGCGGATCTGGAGAATCTGGTCAACGAGGGGGCCCTCTTAGCCGCCCGCCGGGGCCACAAGTTTATCACCATGCAGGATCTTCAGGAGTCGGTCATCAAGGTCATCGCCGGTCCGGAGAAGCGGTCCAAGCGGGTGCCGGAGCACGAGCGGCGCCTGACGGCCTACCACGAGGCCGGCCACGCGGTGATGCACCACTGCCTGGCCAGCGTGGACCCGGTCCACCAGGTGACCATCGTGCCCAGAGGCCAGGCCGGAGGCATGACCATCTCCCTGCCGGAGGAGGACCGGGGCTACTACTCCAAGCGATACATGGAGGAGGAGATCTCGGCCCTGCTGGGGGGCCGGGTGGCGGAGGCGCTGTTTCTCGACGACATCTCCACCGGGGCCTCCAACGACATCCAGCGGGCCACAGCCATGGCCCGGAAGATGGTCATGGTCTACGGCATGAGCGCCGCCCTGGGCCCCGTCAGCTTTGACAGCGGCCATGACGAGGTGTTCATCGGCCGGAGCATGGCCCAGGCCAAGAGCTACTCCGAGGAGGTGGCGGCGAAAATCGACGCGGAGGTCAAGGCCCTTATCGACAAGGGCTACCACCGCTGCGAGGAGATCCTTGCCGCCCGCCGGGAGAAGCTCATTGAAATTGCCGAATATCTGCTCATCCATGAGACGATGTCCGGCGAGGAGTTCGCCGCCGCCATGGGGGAGCCCAAGGCGGTGCTGGAATAACCGTCATCAGCCATCATCATACCGGAAAGGAGGGGCATACTGCATGATTGATTTAGAAAACGGCGTATTGTTGAACCAGGTTGAGGAAATGGTCGGACGAAAGCGATGGAGCGACCTGCGGGACCTGCTGGTGCTGATGGAGCCGGCCGATATCGCTCTGGTGCTGGAGGCGCTCAGCCGGGAGCAGCTGCCCCTGCTCTACCGCCTGCTGCCCAAGGAGCTGGCGGCGGAGGCCTTTGTGGAGATGGAGTCCGAGGAGCAGGAGCTTCTCATCCAAAGCTTCTCCGACACGGAGCTCAAGGAGGTGCTGGAGGAGCTGTACGTGGACGACACGGTGGACCTTATCGAGGAGATGCCGGCCACGGTGGTCAAACGCATCCTCCAGCACGCGGACCCGGACACCCGCCGGAGCGTCAATGAGATTTTGAAGTACCCGGAGGACTCCGCCGGGTCCATCATGACCACGGAGTTCGTGGACCTCAAGCAGGACATGACGGTGGAGGCCGCTATCAAGCGCATCCGCCGGACGGGCGTGGACAAGGAGACCATCAATATCTGCTATGTCACCAGCCCGGGGCGGCATCTGCTGGGGCTGGTATCCATCCGGACGCTGCTGCTGGCGGCCGAGGACGACGTCATCGGGGACATTATGGAGACCAACATCATCTCGGTCTCCACCATGGACGACCGGGAGGACGCGGTTCAGGCGCTGAGCCGGTACGACTTCCTGGCCATGCCGGTGGTGGACGACGAGCAGCGCCTGGTGGGCATCGTCACCATCGACGACGCCATCGACGTCATCAACGAGGAGACGACGGAGGACTTCGAGCACATCGCCGGCATGACCCATACAGACAAGCCCTATCTCCGCGCCGGCGTATGGGAGACGGTGAAAAGCCGCATTCCCTGGCTGCTGCTGCTGATGCTGTCGGCCACGTTTACAGGGATGGTGCTGTCCGTTTTCGAGGACGCCCTGGCGGCCTGCTCGGTGCTGACCGTGTTTATCCCCATGCTCATGGACACCGGGGGCAACTCCGGCAACCAGTCCAGCGTGGCCCTTATCCGCTCCCTGAGCCTGGACGAGGTCCATTTCAGCGACCTGCTGTCCGTGCTCTGGAAGGAGATCCGGGTGGCGGTGACCTGCGGCGCTATCCTCGCCGTGTGCAACTTCGCCAAGCTGATGCTGGTGGACCGGCTGCTGCTGCACAACACCGACATCACCATCATGGTGGCGGCGGTCATCTGCCTGACGCTGGTGTTCACCGTGTTCTGCGCGAAGGTGGTGGGGTGCCTGATGCCCATGATCTCGGACAAGCTGGGCCTGGACCCCGCCGTGGTTGCCGGGCCGTTTCTGACCACCATCGTGGATGTGCTGAGCCTGCTGATCTATTTCCAGTTCGCCCGGCTGATTCTGCGGGTTTAGCGGAGAGGAGGCAGATATGGTAGAGACTGTCCGGTCCCTGGGGCTCCAGGGCGTCACCGGCTACGAGGTACAGGTGGAGTGCGCCCTCTCAGGAGGCCTGCCGGCCTTCGACGTGGTGGGCCTCCCGGACGCGGCGGTGAAGGAGTCCAGGGAACGGGTCCGCGCCGCCGTCAAAAACTGCGGCGTGAAATTCCCCGTCTCCCGCATCACCGTCAACCTGGCCCCCGCCGCCCTGCGGAAGGAGGGCACCATGTACGACCTCCCCATCCTCCTGGGCATCCTCGCCTCCGCCGGGGACATCGACCCGCCCCCGCCCGACGCCGCCTTTTTGGGGGAGCTCTCCCTCACCGGGGCCCTGCGCCCCATCACGGGGATGCTCCCCATGGCCATGGCCGCCGCCCGGGCCGGCATCCGGGAGCTCTACGTCCCCGCCGACAACGCCCTGGAGGCATCCCTGGCCGGGGGGCTTACCGTGCGCCCGGTCCCCGACGTGTCCGCTCTTCTCAGCCATCTCCGGGGGGAGAAGCCTCTCCCTCCGGCGCCGGCCTGGACGGAGCCCTCCGAGCCGGACTGCGGCCCGGACTTCTCCGAGGTCATGGGGCAGGAGAACGTGAAGCGGGCCCTGGAGATCGCCGCCGCCGGGGGGCATAACATCCTGCTTATCGGCTCCCCGGGGGCGGGGAAGTCCATGCTGGCCCGCCGCCTGCCCTCCATCCTGCCGGATATGACCCGGGAGGAGGCCCTGGAGGCCACGGAGGTCTGGTCCGTGGCCGGCATGACCGACAGCCGGCACCCCCTCCTCCGGCGCCGCCCCTTCCGCAGCCCCCACCACACCGTCTCCGCCGTGGCCCTGGCCGGCGGGGGGTCCTACCCCAAGCCCGGGGAGATCTCCCTGGCCCACAACGGCGTCCTCTTTCTCGACGAGCTCCCGGAGTTCTCCAAGGACGCTCTGGAGGTCCTCCGCCAGCCCATCGAGGACGGCGAGGTCACCATCACCCGCACTGCCGGCACCATCTGTCTGCCCAGCCGCTTTATGCTGGTCACGGCCATGAACCCCTGCCGCTGCGGCTGGCGGGGGCACCCCTCGGGGCGCTGCACCTGCACCGACGCCGCTGTGGAAAAGTACGTCAGCCGCATCTCCGGCCCCCTGCTGGACCGCATTGATATCCACGTTGAGGTCCCCTCCGTGGATTTTGAGGCCATGCGCCGCCGGGAGGCCCCGGAGTCCTCCCGGGATGTCAAGGCCCGGGTCAACGCCGCCCGTGCCCGTCAGGCGGAGCGCTTTAAGGGCTCCGGCGTGTCCTGCAACGCCCATATGCCCCCCGCCATGGTGGGGGAATATTGCCGCCTGGACGAGCGGGGGGAGCGGATCCTCCGGGCCGCCTTCGACCGCATGGGCCTCACCGCCCGGAGCCACGACCGCATCCTCCGGGTGGCCCGGACCATCGCCGACCTGGAGGAGGAGGCCGATATCTCCGCCGCCCACCTGGCCGAGGCCATCCAGTACCGCAATACGGATATTCTCCGCGGGTGATCGCGGGCCCGTTTCCCCAGTGGGAACGCCCATAAAACAATAAATCCGCTGTTCCAGCCTTCGTTTTTATGAGACGGGCGCGGTTCTTCCGCTGTTGACGGTTGACCTTTCCAATAAATGCTGATAGAATGGGTGCATCTTTCAAAATAAGGAGAAGATTCTCATGAAAAAAGTCATTGCCACCGCAAACGCTCCCGCAGCCATCGGCCCCTATTCCCAGGGCATTGACGGCGGCGCTGTGGTCATTACCTCCGGTCAGCTGCCCGTGGACCCCGCCACCGGGGCCTTCGCCGAGGGCGGCATCGGGGAGCAGACCCGGCAGTCCCTGAAGAATGTCCAGGCCGTGCTGGCCGAGGTCGGGCTGAGCCTGGAGAACGTGATTAAGACCACCGTGTTTCTCAAGGACATGAACGACTTTGCCGCCATGAACGAGGTCTACGCCTCCTTCTTTGAGAAGGACCCGCCGGCCCGGAGCGCCGTGGAGGTGGCCCGGCTGCCCAAGGACGCCATGGTGGAGATTGAGGCGATCGCCGTCCGGTAAAAATATAAGCAGAAGAGGGCCGTTCAGGGAAAAACCCTGGGCGGTCCCTTGACTTCCGGGGATTTGAGGTTTAGAATGGCGAATTAGATTTTTATGTCAGGGGAGTGGTATTTGTGGCGGTAAAATATATCTTTGTAACCGGCGGCGTCGTCTCCGGACTGGGGAAGGGCATTACGGCGGCATCCCTGGGGCGGCTGCTCAAGCAGCGGGGTCTGCGGGTGAAGGTCCAGAAGCTGGACCCCTATCTCAACGTGGACCCGGGGACCATGAGCCCCTACCAGCACGGGGAAGTATTCGTCACCGACGACGGGGCGGAGACGGACCTGGACCTGGGTCACTACGAGCGGTTTATCGACGAAAACCTGGACGTGAACTCCTCCGTCTCCTCCGGCAAGGTCTACTGGGAGATCCTCAACCGGGAGCGGCGGGGGGACTTCCTGGGCGGCACGGTGCAGATCATCCCCCATATCACCGGGGAGATCAAGCGGCGCATCTACCAGCTGGACACACCGGACACCGACGTGGCCATCGTGGAGATCGGCGGGACGGTGGGCGATATTGAGAGCCAGCCGTTCCTGGAGTCCATCCGGCAGGTGGCGGCGGAGCGGGGACGGCACAACGTCATGTTTATCCACGTCTCCCTCATCGTCTCCATCCCCGGCACCGGGGAGCTCAAGAGCAAGCCTACCCAGCACTCCGCCAAGGAGCTGCTGAGCCTGGGCATTCAGCCGGATGTGATCATGTGCCGGTGCGATCAGCCGGTGCCCAGGGATATTCTGGAGAAGATCTCCCTCTTCTGCAATATCCCCGCAGACCACGCGATCCCCAACTTAACGGCGGAGCTGCTCTACGAGGTCCCCCTGATGCTGGAGCGGGAGGGGCTGGCGGACGTGGTGGTCCGGCGGCTGGGGCTCATCTGCCATATGCCGGACCTGACCGAGTGGGCCACCATGGTCCACCGGGCCAAGCACCCCGCCGGCACGGTGAAAATCGCCCTGGTGGGCAAATATGTGGCCCTCCACGACGCCTACCTCTCCGTAGCGGAGGCCCTGACCCACGGGGGGATCGAGAACGGCGTAAAGGTCGATATCAAATGGGTGGACAGCGAGACGGTCACGGGCGGGAACGCGGCGGCGATCCTCTCGGACTGCGCCGGGGTGCTGGTGCCCGGGGGCTTCGGGGACCGGGGGATCGAGGGAAAGATCGCCGCCATTCAGTACGCCCGGGAGAACAAGGTCCCCTTTCTGGGCATCTGCCTGGGAATGCAGATGGCGGTGGTGGAGTTCGCCCGCCACGCCGCGGGGCTCGCCGGGGCCCACTCCAGCGAGCTGGACCCCCGGACGGAGCATCCCGTCATCGACCTTATGCCCGACCAGGTGGGGGTCACGGACAAGGGCGGCACGATGCGGCTGGGCAGCTTTCCCTGCCGGCTGGCGGAGGGAAGCCGGGCCATGGCGGCCTACGGAACCGGCCATATTGACGAGCGCCACCGCCACCGCTATGAGTTCAACAACGCCTACCGGGAGAGGCTGACGGCGGCGGGGCTGGCCCTGACGGGCCTGTCCCCCGACAATCGGCTGGTGGAAATTGTGGAGCTGAAGGACCATCCCTGGTTCGTGGGGGTTCAGTTCCACCCGGAGCTCAAGAGCCGCCCCAACCGGGCCCATCCCCTGTTCCGGGCGTTTATCGCCGCCGCGGAAAGTTTTGGAATTTCCCTTGCATAAAGAGGGAAACGTGCTATAATGAATTTGGGATTTTCCCGAGATCAAAAAGGAGGTATACTTCCATGTTCCTGAAAAAATTCGCGGCCCCTCTTCTGGCGGGTCTGTTGACCGTATTCCTGCTGGCCGCCCCCGCCTCCGCCCACGGAGGACACCACGGCCGCGGCTATGGCTGCGCCGCGCCCCAGGTTTCGGCCACCTGCCCCGCCGGCTGCGCCCAGACCGGCTGGCACAGCCACCAGGGCGTGGGCTACTGCGGCTATCACCACGCCAACAACACCTGCGGCGGCTACTGCGCCGCCCTGTGTGAGGTGGAGGGCTGTGTGGAGGTCGGGCGACACACCCATGACAACGTGCTCTACTGCGGCTACGCCCACGAGAACGGCTACTGCGACAACACCTGCGCCGCCATCCTGGCCGCCCAGGAGATGCAGAGCCAGTTTGTCCAGGCCTGGAGCGGCTGGGGCTGCTGGGG
>JAAWHO010000054.1 GCA_022795905.1 Oscillospiraceae bacterium | reverse complement strand
GGTTGGCGTTGATCTCCTCAAACTGCGCCCTCGTGATATACGCGGGGCACATCCCCTCCACGCCCTCGAAGCACCCGCAGTAAAGCCGCTGCCGGCGCACAGGAGAAGAAGGAGGAAAATCCCATATGACCTTCACCTCGCTTGCAAGCTCCTCCCGCGGGAACTGCTATGTGGTCAGCGACGGCGAGACGGCCATCCTGCTGGAGTGCGGCATCTCCTTCCGCCGGATCAAAAAGGGGCTGGGCTTTGACCTGTCCGCCATCCGGGCCTGCCTTGTCAGCCATGAGCACAAGGACCACGCCAAGAGCGTCATGGACCTCATCAAGTCCGGCGTGGAGGTCTTCGCAAGCGAGGGGACCGCCGAGGCCCTGGACTGCGCCCTCATTACCCCGGTGGAGGCGGGGGTGCAGTTCCATGTGGGCAGCCTGGAGATCATGCCGTTTCGCACTTGGCATGACGCGGAGGAACCGCTGGGGTTCCTGATTTACAGCCGGGTGGACGGGGAGCGGCTGGTGTTCGCCACGGACACGGTCAACCTGGGCCACACATTCCCCGGCGTGAACCTGTTGGCGCTGGAGGCCAACTATGACAAGGACATCCTGTCCCGCTGCGAGAAAATGCCGGAGAAGGTGCGCTACCGCGTCACCAACAGCCACATGGAGATTGGTACGCTGTGTCAGTATCTGGAGACGCTGGACCTCTCCAACTGCCGGACACTGTACCTGCTGCACCTGTCCAATGCCGCCAGCAATGAGGGGAATTTCATTGAGCGGGTGCGGCGGGTCGTGCCGCCGAATGTCCACGTCATCGTATGCGCGGAGTAGGCTACATACCAAAATAACAAGGGACCCGGGGGGCGGATACCTGCCTCCTGGGATTCCCGCGAAAGGTGATGATGCGAAAGCATGGCACGACCACCGAGTCCGGGAATACCTTATTATTCCATGGACGTCGGGTTTTTGAGGGATAAAAAAATAAGGCTCCTTATGGCGGAGTTTGGTGCATCCAGTGTGGCATTCGTGCTGTATGTGTTTGGCAAAGCCTATGAAGGAGATGGATACTTCCTTACGTGGGACAAGGATGAGCGGCTTTTAGCAGCCGAGGCGATTCAAAAGCCCCATACGTATGTGAGCGAAGTACTGCAGGGGTGTCTGTCACGTTCGATCTTCGATGACCGGGTTTTTCAGATGTTCGGCGTACTGACGAGCAGAGGTATCCAGCGCCGCTATCTTCGCGGATGCGAGAAACGCAGCGACATATCGATCTTTTCCGAATACTGGCTCTTGAATTTGGACGACAAAAAAGACGTTCCAGCCAGTATTCGTGCGAAGTTTGCCTTTTTCAGCGTTGAAGGGGGAAATAGCCCAGTTTTCTCCCCCGGAAACCCCAATAATTCCCCCGAAAACCCACAAAGTAAAGTAAAGGAAAGTAAAGTAAAGCAAAGTAACTGCGCCTCCGCATGAGAACTGGGGCTTTGGCGAGGAACTGGAGTCCGCGCTTTCCAGATGGATGGAATACAAAGCGGAAAAGCGGCGGCCATGTACGCCTACGGAGCTGAACTGCCTGATAGATCAGGTGAAGGAGCACGTGAAATCCTACGGAGAAAAAGCAGTTGCAGGCTTGATCCTCCTTTGCGCGTCTAATGGCTGGCAGTCAATCGCCTGGGACAGGCTGGGAAAACAACCCGGCCCACCCGGCAGTATACGGGGCGGCCCTGGAACTGCGGGTGAAAGCGAGGATGCTGTTAAGGATGACATGGCCCGAATGAGGAAGTACCAGGAGCAGTTGAGAAAGGAGCGGGAAAAATGACAGCAAAAGAACTGGCAGAAATGCTCGACCACCGGGAGGTCGGCGAAGAGGTTGAATGGGGCGAGGAACGGGACATCAAGGGCGCTGGCCTGGTCGTGGTGTATGGGTACAACACCAGTCAGGACCAGACCGCCTATGAGCGGGCAATGCAGGCCGCCCAGCTCCAGCGGCAGCAGCAGGAGCAGGCCGCAGAGCTTGCCCGGGCCCAGGTGGACGCCATGCTCTCCGCCGGGGTGCGCCCCAGCGACAGTCTGGTGGCCGGAAGCGGATATCAGGGGGAGTACGTTCAGGCGCTGGAGAACTACTATAGACAGCAGAACGCTCCGAAGGCGTCCGGCGGGGGAAGAAGCTCCGGCGGGTCCTCGGGCTCCTCCGGCGGCGGAAAGCCGAACCTGACTTGGTCCCAGACCCGTAAGGAGATCGAGGCGGGGAACCTCTCCCCGGCGGTCCTCGCCGCCTATGAGTACTATATGGGAGAGGAGTACCGGCAAGTGGGCGGAGGAAACGCAAGCGGCGGAACAGTGACCGCGCCGTCCCAGCTGGGGGAGAAAGCCCAAGCCATCGCCCGAGGCCTGTCCGGGGGGACCAGAGGCCCGTCCAACATCATCTCCCGCGTGGAGAGCGCCCTGGACAAGGGGGAGATCACGGAGGCGGAGGCGGACTACCTGCTGACGCTGGTCGGCGCGTAGAACCCGCAGGAGAAAGGAGCATCGTATGGCGACAGTCAGGGAGCGTATCGCGGCGGCGAAGCTGGAGGACCAGAGGCTTACCCAGACAGGCGGCCGGTCCGTCCGGGACCGGATCGCAGCGGCAAAAGAGCAGGAAAGGGCATTTACGCAGACGGACCATGTGAAAACGGTCTCCCAGGTGCGTCAGGCGCGGGAACAGGCAGCAGAAAAACCGGCGTCCACTACCGCCCCCTTCGGAACGGGGGTGAACCTCTACAGCGCGGTTTTGGACCGGGTGGCGGGTCAAGCCGCAGAATCCAAAGCGCCTACAGTTCCCACAGCGCCGTCCAAAGCAGCCCAACGGGAGACTCCTGGGAGGAGCGGGGCTTTCGGCGGCGGGTCGAAAAAGACGGTTGACACCGGTTTTACAGGTGGCCGAAAGACGGCGGAGGAGCGGGCAGACTGGGGAAAGATCGCCGCTGGGACTGCATACGGCGGCTTGCAGCAGTTCACCAAGGGCCTGAGCGCCACGGCGGCAATGCTCGAAAAGCCTGTCGCACAGGCCGCTGGTTGGGTGCTGGGGAACGACCAGCTCTATCAGGATGCCCCGTTCTACAAGATCAACCAGAATATGGACAAGGAGATCGCCGCCCACCAGGCGCGGATGCAGCCGGAGTATGAAAAGGCCGGCAAGGCGGGGGATCTGGTGGAGAAATACGGCGTCCCTACCGTGGCCGCTGTGCCCCAGGCCGTTACCGCTTTCCTGACCTTCGGGCAGAGCCTCGCCGCCCAGGGGACCGCGGCCGGCCTCCAAGCCGCCTCCGCCGCCGCGCAGTCCACAGGCGTTGCAAAGATCGCCGGGATGGTGGCGGACGGCCTGAAAAACACGGCGGCAAATCCTCAGTTTTGGCTGTCCTTCCTCTCCACCGCCGGTCCCGAGTACGAGCAGGCCAAGGCGGACGGCGCGGACGATGCGAAAGCCTACGCCTATGCAGCCCTCTCCGGGGCCCTCAACTCCCTGGTGGAGGTGGGAGGCGGCATCGACAAGCTGCCGGACGTGTCCAAGAACGCTTTGAAGGAGTGGGCCGGGTCCATGATTGACGAGGGCAAGGAGGAGGTCGTGCAGGGCATGATCTCCCAGGCCCTCCAGCGGGGGATGTACGGGAAAAACAACCCCCTTGCCTCCCTGACGGATGAGAACGCCATTTTCAGCCTCCGCAGAGGGTTTGGTGAGCTTGCCGGTGGAGCCGTGGTGGGCGGCATCCTGGGCGGGGCACAGATCGGGGTGCAGAGGGCTCTGACCGGGCCGCAGAAGACCTTCAGCGATGCGGTACAGGAGCAGATCATGGGCAACCGGCCCCGGAGCGCGGAGGAGGCGGCACAGGAAGCCGCACAGGTCCAAGCACAACGGGACGCACAGGATATCCCCCAGGCGCAAAAAAACGCCGCTACGGGCGTAGAAATTTCTGACCGGGCGAAAAAACAGCTCAGCCGCGCGGACCGGAGGACGCTGCAAAACCTCTCCCAGATCACCGGCTCCAACATCCAGTTCGTCCCCCGGGCACAGCTGGAGCAGATGGCTAGGCCCGGGGCAGAGGGAATGCAGCTGGGAGGTCAAATCTACATCAGTGAGGACGCGGCGCGGCCCTACATGGAGATCGCCAAGCACGAGATCACCCACCGCCTACAGCAGACCGCGCCGGAACAGTACGCCGCTTTCCGGGACTATGTGGCGGACCTATATAGGGAAACCGGGGACCTGGATGCCTATCTCCGGGGCGCTGTGTCGGACTATGCAAGGGCGGGGGTGGAGATCAGCGAGGACGCGGCTCTGGACGAGCTTTCCGCAGACTACGCCGCAAAACTCCTGGTGGATGAAAAGGCCATGCGGAAACTCGCCGGGGAGGACCGGGGGCTTCTGACCAGGATGCTGGACGCGCTGCGGGACTTTATCGCCAAAGTGAAAACCGCCCTGGGCGGGAAGGGAAACGCGGAGACTGCCGAGCTGGAGCAGGGCGCGGCACTGTGGCAGAGGGCGCTGGAGACGTCCAGCCGGAACACCAGCGCGGAAGGGGATGGAAAGATACGGTACTCTATTGGAAAGGACCAAGACTACTTACCATTCCCCTCCCAAAAGTTGGAGAGCCTACAGGACGAGTACCAAAGACTGAAACAGCAGGAAAAGGCGTATATGGAGAGACCGGAATACTCCGATCTTCAAAATGCGGTCCAAGATGCTAAAAAGGTCGCTTTTTGACCAGCCGCCTGAATATGTTGAAGCCATGAAACGGTATTCTGAATGGGAGACCGGTAGCGGATACGCAGATCTCAAGGCACGCATTGAGAAGCTTCGCGGAGAGATAGATTCGTATAGAAATAGAAGACGAGAAAGTGTGGCTATAGATGCGGCTAGTGAACATGGCAGGAAAACGGTACAAAAATTGGATAGCCGAAAGATGCGGCAATTACAGGTCATCCAGAACAGCAACCCCGTAAATGATGACTATCATACGTGGATACGAAGTGTTGAGGATATCAAAACCTTTCAAGAAGCTTTGAACGATCCAGAGTGGGAGGGGTATATCGATTTTGATCCGGACTATACTATGGAGGACGCGAGGAACGCGCTTCGGACGGGGTACATCACTGTATATAGCTCCTATCCCATCAGAGATGGAGTATTTGTTAGCCCATCCCGCATGGAGGCAGAAAGCTACAGTGCTGGGGGGCGCGTGTACAGTAAAACGGTAAAACTTGAGGACGTAGCGTGGATAGACCCTACACAGGGTCAATTTGTGTCGGAGCAGATTAAAACTTTCTCAGACGAGATCGCCCGGCAATTAGGCGGCGGAGATCAGCGCCTAGCCACCCGGGAGGGAGCGGAACTCCTGCGGCAGGTGGATGCCCTGCGCCGCCAAAACCAGCGCCTGCGGGAGCAGATGAAGCGGACAACGGGGTCGGAGATGGACGAAAAGAGCGTGCGGCAATTGAGCCGGTCTATCCTCAAGGACTATAACTCCTCCTACGCCGTAGAGGACCTGTCCAGCCGCGTGGGGGAACTGTATAAGAAGATCGCAGAACAGACCATCAGCGACACGGACGCCCGGGCGGAGGCCCGCGCCATCGCCGGGGATATCCTGGACGGCAGTCAGACGGAGCTCAACCCCCTGTATGAGGAGTACAGCGAACTGAGAAAGGAGCTTCGCACAAGGGGCATTTCTATTGCGCCGGAGTACCGCGCGGACCTGGACGGCGGATACAACGAGACCCGAAAGCGGATGATGGGCACGCTGAAGCTCACAGAAAACGGAGCGGCTGTGGACCAGGTCTATGACGATCTCTCAGTGCGGTACCCCGAACTGTTCCCGGAGGATATCTACAACCCGGCGGACCAGATGAACCGGATCATTGACGTGGCGGGGGAACTGCAAAGCGTCATGGGAAGCGCGTTCGAGGGTGCGGAGGCGGACCGGGCGGCGGACTTCCTCGCAGGGGATATTATGGAGCGGTTTTATGATACGCCCGAACGGGCCCCTACCTTCGCCGACCGGCAGGAGCGGAGGCTCCAAAACCAGAGGGTGAAGGATCGTGCGAGGCTGGAACGTGCCGTGGAGCGGGAGCGGGGCAGGACTGAGCAGGCAAAGGACCGGCTTCAGGCCCAGAAGGCGGAGGACCGGCAGAAGCTTATGGAGGCCGTCACCAGGGAGCGCGGCAGGAAAAACGACGCCCTTCAGGCCATGAAGGAAAGGCACAAGGCCGCGAACAAGCGCCGGAGCGAAAACCTCTCCGCCGCCCAGCGCCGGGAGCAGATCATCCGGCACAGCAAAAAGCTTGGCGAGCGGCTGCTGCGGCCCACGGACAAGCAGCACATCCCTGAGGAGCTGCGGGGAGCGGCGGTTTCCTTGCTGCGGTCCATCAACAGCGAGAGCGGATACTCCATCGGTGAAGATGGAGGGCGGATCAAGACTGGGACCGGCGAAGAGGGGAAAGTCACCAAGCGCACACAGGCCGCCCGGGAATTGCAGGCTCAGTACGCAAAAATAGCAAGCGAGGAAAGCCTTGTGGTGGACCCGGACCTGGCCGGGTATCTGAATGAGATTTCAGGTTTCGGCGACACGCCGCTGGGGAATCTCAGCCGGAACCAGCTGGAAACTATCTGGAATGCCGTCAAGGCCGTTGAGGCGTCCGTCTCACAGGCGGACAAAGTCCTGGGACAGAGCCGGTACCGGACCGTCTCCCAGCTTGCGGAGACCATCCGGGCGGACAACAGGACGAAAAAGGACCGGCGGACCTTCGCAAACCCTGTCCTCCGGGTGGCGGACAGCCTCCTCAACGTGGAGATGATGACCCCGGAGACCTTCCTCCACAAGCTGGGGGAGGGCGGCGAGGAAGTCTTCCGCTCCATGAGAAAGGCGGCGGACCGGCAGACCGTCATCCTCAAGGAGGGTGTGGACCGGGCAAAGGCTTTGGTGGAGGAGACCGGCGTGGACCTGAACAAGGCCGCGAAGGAACTGCACTCCTTCCAGACAGAGGGCGGGGACAGCCTGGACCTCACCACCGCGCAGATCATGGAGCTGTACGCCCTGAGCAAGCGGGAGCAGGCCATTGACCACATCTATAAAGGCGGCATCAAACCAGCCGGGGCTAAGAAGGGGTTCTTCCAGGCGGACAAGGCCGCGCCGGTGCGTGTCACGGCGGCGGACGTGTCGGAGATGGTGGGCGCCCTCACGGCGGAGCAGAGGCGGCTGGTGGACGGGCTGCAGGCGTACTTATCTACCGATCTTGCCGCTTACGGCAACGACGCCTCCATGGACGCATACGGATACAAGAAGTTCAAAGAAACGTTCTATTGGCCCATCCACGTGGACAAAAACCAGACCTACACAGACCCCAACGCGGACCCCGTCTCCACCGCCGCGAGGACCGTTTCCGGCTACGGCATGGCGAAGAACGTCACGCCCAATGCCAACAACGCCGTTGTATTGGGGAACGTCCTGGACACGTTCACGGACCACCTCAACAAGATGAGCACCTACGCCTCGTGGCTGGGGACCAGCGAGGACCTCAACCGCCTGGTCAACTACCGGTTCAGGGACGGAGAGGGGAACGTGGACGGCACCTTCAAGACCCTCCTGGAGCAGGTGTATGGGAAAGACGGGCAGACGTACCTGGGCAGGCTCCTCACCGACATTGCCGCCGGGACGAAGGCGGGAGCGGAGCGCGGCCTCACGGACAGCCTCTTCAACACCTGGAAGGCCGCGAAGGTGGGAGGAAACCTCCGCGTCGTTTTCCAGCAGCCCACCGCCATCCTCAGGGCTGCGAGCATGATTGATCCCAAGTACTTCGCCCAGGCCAAAAGCCCTATGAAGGGGTGGGAAAAGGCCGTGAAGTACAGCCCTATCGCACAGTGGAAGGACTGGGGGTACTTCGAGCTGGACACCGGCAGGAGCTTAAAGGAGCTGATTGCCGGGACAGACAAGACCGTTGATAAGGCGAAAAACGTCATGATGTCCCCCGCCGGATGGGCCGATAGCGTGGCATGGGGACACCTGTGGAACGCAGTGGAGGCGGAGACGGCGGAGAAATTCCCGTCCCTGAAGCGGGGCAGCGGCGCTTTCTATGAAAAGACGGCGGAGCGGTTCGGGGAGGTCATCGACCGGACGCAGGTTGTTGACAGCGTCCTCCACCGGACCCAGATCATGCGCTCCAGCAACGCGGCCAACCGCATGGCTACCTCCTTTATGAGCGAGCCCAGCAAAATCTACAACATGTTCTATCGGGGCCTGTGGGATTTTGCCCAGGCGGATAAGGGACAGCGGAAGGAGGCAGGGAAGGCCATCGCCCGAAGCGCCGCCGCCCTGATCGCCTCCTTCGCCGTAAACGCTATCGCCCAGTCCTTGCCGGACGCGTGGCGGGATAAGGACCGGGAGGACGGTTTTAAGGAGCGGTTTTCAGACGCGTGGGTGGGGAATTTCCTGGATAACTTTGACCCTATCGGCTATGTCCCCTACCTCAAGGACATTGAATCGATCATTCAGGGCTACGACGTGAGCCGGTCCGACATGGAGGGCATCACTGAGATCGTGGAGGCCGGGAAGGACCTCTACAAGGCCGTGAACGGAGAGAGCAAAAAGACGGCCCTTGCCTCCGGCATCGACACGGCTGCAAGGCTCCTGGACCTGTTGGGGCTGCCCGCCTACAACATCAAGCGGGATGTTTATTCCGCCCTTCAGCACATCCTCATCGACGTGGGTGCGGAGGAGCTTTTATATGAGCTGGACAAGCTGATGAGCAATCCGGAGAAGGACAGCAAGACCTTCTATGACGATCTGTTCCGGGTCATGGGCAGGGACTACGGGCAATATAAAAGCGTCTACCAGGACATGATTGAGCAGAGCTGGACCAGCGGGGATAAGCTCAAGACGGCCATGGAGGACCGTATGGCAAAGGACCTGGGCCTCGACAAGGCGTCCTCCCTTCCGGTGGAGTACAGCGCCCCCGGCGGCGGGAGCTTCGACCAGGAGGTGCGCCGTCAGCTTGAGAGGGGAGGCAGTTGGAAGGATGCGCTGCCAAAAGACAGCGGGGACCTAGCCAAGGCCCTGGAAGGCCTGGAGCCGGAGGATGGGGAGGATTCCGTCACCAAGCGGCAGAGGATCCGGGAGATCGGGGATTCCCCCTTCTCAGACGAGGCGAAGGAGCTGTCTGTCAAACGGCTCCTGGGGGCGAAGGAGCTGGAGCGGTACAACGCCGCGCGGAAATCCGGGATCAGCGTTGGCGCGTGGTGCAGGCTCTACGAGGACATCGCGAGGGCCCATGAGAAGCGAACTGGCAAGAGCGGCAGCGCGACGCAGGAGGATGTAAAGAACGCGCTGGAGAAGTCCGGGCTCTCTGAGACGAAGAAAAAGGCCGTGTGGGATTCCTACGGATGGAAAAGCAGGTGGGACGAATGAACCCATACCACAGGGCGGTCCGGGCCGCGCTGGCGGGGATGGAGCGGGAGCGGGCCGTGCGGTGGCTCGCCGCCCACCCGCTTGACCAGGAGGAGCGGGACTGTATCGCAGAGATAGATGTGTACGGGCACGGTGCTGTGCAGGCGGCGGACCGTCTCTTCCTCTCTACGGAGACCGTCAAGAGACGGAGAAGGACCGGATATGGCCGGATTGCTGCCGCCCTGTCCGGTTGACCAAATGTTGACCCTTTTCCGCTCCTGATGTGTGCTACCATCCCTATCAGGGGAACTCCCAAAAATCAGAAAGGATGTGCACACTATGGCTGAATTTGCAAGCAAGGGCGTGGCTGGGAGCGGTCTGGGCCTCGGTATTGCCGGTACCGCGCTGGGCCTCCTCAATGGACTGGGCGGTATGGCCGGTCTTGCGGCGAACGCCGCAGGCTGTAACAGCTGCGGCGGATGCTGCTCCGAAAATACCCCGGTCAGCCGCTACGAGATGAACCAGGCGCAGACCATTGCCGCCAAGGACGCGGAGATCGGCCTGCTCAAGGCGGACAAGTACACCGACCAGAAGCTCAGCGAGGTCACCGCATACCTCATGGGTCAGATCAAGGACCTGTCCAATGAGGTCCGCGCCAACAAGGACGAGCAGGCCGGCATCAACATGCAGCAGGCGGTCTACAACGCCACCAACACCGCCGCTATCAGCTGCCTCCAGAACCAGGTCGCCGCCCTCCAGAGCCTGACCAAGCTGGTGATCCCCAATTCCAGCGTGTGCCCCGGCTGGGGCGCGGTGAAGGTCACCCCGGAGACGGCCGCGGCCGCCACGGCTTAACAACATCAGGAGCGCGGGGGGCTTCCCTCGCGCTCCACCCTTATGAGGAGGTATCACAATGGTGACCATTGAACAGGTCAAGAACGGCCTGACCAAATATATTGACGCCGAAATCCTGCCCAATATGACGGGCGGGAAACGCTTCGCCCTGGGCGTGTGCGCGGCGCTGATGATCCAGAACGCGGAGAACACCCTGGGAAAGCTCATGGATTCCCCCGCCATCACCGCGCTTGGCGTCCTGGATGGGGGGAACAACATCGACATCGACAAAGTATACGCCGCCGCCACGGACACGCTCAAGGGCATGGAAAAGTTTTCTATGGACCTGCCTATGCTGGGGGTGCTGACCTTCCGGCAGAGCGACCTGGACGCGCTGTACGCCGCGATTAAGGAGGGCTGATATGGAGTACAGAAAGTTTGCTGAAAAGGCGATCGAGGAGATCAAGGCCGAATCCCCCAGCTACAAAAACTGCGAAATGCTCTCCTGGATGTACGCGGTGCGGAAACACTGCACAGAAAAGCTGGACCGGGAGACCGCCGTGGAGTGGGTACACGGCATGGAGAACGCCGACGGGACCACCGGCCCCCACTGGACCATGACGGAGACCAGGGCCCTTCTGGAGCACCGGGGCGGCGGGGTGGACCCCCTTGCCTTCTGGGCCGCCATGAACGCCACGTACAGCGACCTTGGGCCGCTCTTCAAGAAGTACGGCATCGACACGCCGGGGGCATACGCGGACTTCGCCTGCGCCTTTTGGCTCCATGATAAGGACGCCGTGGAGGATAAACTGGCGGCATATTACGCGGGTGCAGCGAGACACTAGACATCTCGATGTTACTCCCGTGTTACTAACAAACTTGTTTTGCGAGAAAAAGAAAAACTCCTAGAACCGTTGCGGCTCTAGGAGTTTTTGGTGGACGCTAACGGACTTGAACCGCTGACCCCCTGCACGTCAAGCAGGTGCTCTAGCCAGCTGAGCTAAGCGTCCGAGTGGCAATCTCGAATCCTTG
>JAAWHO010000053.1 GCA_022795905.1 Oscillospiraceae bacterium | reverse complement strand
CCGTGGAGCCGCCGGGCGTCCCGGTAGATGCGGCAGACGTGGAGCCCCAGCCCCGCCGTGAGCTTGGGGTGCTTGTCCGTGAAGCGGTCGTAGACCTCCCGGCCCAGGGCCTGGGTGGGCTCGCTGACGTGGCGGAGATAGTCCTCCTTGTGGGCCAGGAACCAGTCCCGGTCGTTGTTGAAGCGGATGCCCCAGAGGAAATCCACGGTTTGATCGCTGTATCCGGTGAACATAGAAAAGACCTCTTTCTCTCGTTTTCGATATCATACCCCGCCGGGGCGGGGGATGTCAAGAGGAAACCGCAAGCCCTTGTAAATCCAGGACTTTCCCAACGGTCGAGCCGTAAAAGCGCCCCAATTCCCTGACAATTCCGCCCCCCTGCCGTAAGCTGGGACTGACCCGGCGGGGGCAAGAAAAACGTTGATTTGCCCGGCCTTCTGTGCTATGGTGTTTCCAGACTATCGAAACAGGAGGTCCAGCCATGTTGATTCGCCCATTCCATGATTGTACGCCGGAAATCCATCCCGCCGCCCGGCTCGCGGAGACTGCCGCCGTCATCGGTGAGGTTATATTAGCGGAAAATGTCACCGTCTGGTACGGCGCGGTCCTCCGGGGAGACGTGGGCCCCATCCGGATTGGCCGGGGCAGCAATATCCAGGACAACTGCACCGTCCACTGTGCCGTGGACGTCCCCACGGTTGTCGGGGAGAACGTGGTGGTGGGCCACGGGGCCATCCTCCACAGCTGCACCGTGGGGGACGGGTGCCTTATCGGCATGGGCGCGATTTTGCTGGACGGCTGCGTCATCGGCGAGGGCTCCGTCATCGCCGCCGGGGCCCTGGTGCCTCCGGGCAAAAGCATCCCGCCCCGGAGCCTTGTCATGGGCGTTCCGGGGCGGGTGGTCCGCCAGGTGACGGAGGAGGAAGCCGCCGCCACCCTGGCCAACGCGGCCCGGTATGTGGAGCTGGGCGCGTCACTATGAATTCCTGACCTGGATGAGCTGGGCGGCGATGCTGACGGCGATCTCGGCGGGCGTCTCCGCGCCGATGGCCAGACCAATGGGGGTAATCACCCGGTCCAGGTCCGCGTCGGTGAAGCCCATTTCCCGGAGCTTGGCAAAGACAGCTGCCTTCTTCTTCCGGCTGCCGATGACGCCGATATACCGGGCGGGGGTGCGCAGGACCTGGGCCTGGATGAGGAGGTCGTCCCTGTGGCCCCTGGTCATGATGACCACATAGTCGTCCGCCGTGATGTCCGCCGCGTCCGAAACCCGAGCCATGTCGATGAGCCGGACCTCCTCCGCGCCGGGGAACAGCTCCGGTTGGCAGAACTCCTCCCGGTCCTCGAGAACCGTACACCGGAAGCCCGCCGCCGCCAGGGCCGGCGCCAGAGCCTGGGAGACATGGCCCCCGCCGAAAAGATACACCCGCGCCGGGGAGAGCATCCGCTCGCTGAACCAGCGGGCGCCCCCGGCCTCGATATTTGAGGGCTTGGGGCCCAGGCTTTCCAGCACCGCCGGTGGGACCGCCGCCCCCCAGAGGACGCCCTCCGGGCGGCAGAGGGCGGCGGGGCCCTCCACCGAAATGCCGCAGACCAGCCAGAAGGCGGTTTTTTCCCGAAACAGCGCCAGGGCCTTCTCCGCCAGGGGGAGGTCCTTTTCGTCAAACCGGCGGAACCAGACCTCCACCTCCCCGCCGCAGACCATGCCCAGGTCCTTGACCTGGTTGGGGTAGAGACGGAAAACTTCGCTGGCGTTCCCGCCTCCGGGGAGGAGCGCCTGGGCCCGGAGGATGGCCTCGTGCTCCACCGCGCCGCCGCCGATGGTGCCGTATGCCCGGCCCTCCTCCGTCACCAGCATCCGGGCCCCGGCCCCCCGGGGGACCGAGCCTCGGCCGGCCGTCACCGTGACCAGGACGGCGCTGCGGCCCCGGGTCAGAAGCTCCTGCAATATGGCGAATAATTTTTGCATATTTCCTCTCCTTTTCAAAACGTTTGGCGGGGCTCCCCCAGGGCCTATGGGAGCCCCGACGCGTTTTCAAAAAAATTCCCGGCCCTTGTGAAAAGGCCGGGAATTTTCCGCTATGTAGCCTTACTCAGCGACGATAGCTTCCGTGGGGCAGTTGGCAGCGCAGGCGCCGCAGTCCACACAGGCATCAGCGTCGATGACGTACTGGCTGTCGCCCTGGGAAATGGCCTCGACGGGGCAGTTCTCAGCGCAGGTGCCGCAGCTGACACAGGCATCAGTGATCTTGTGAGCCATGAATTGTTACCTCCCTAATAGAATGGTATCCCCATTGTACCATGAAAAGCGAAAAATGCAAGTGTAAAATCTGTGTGTTTGGGAGAAATGTGTAAAAGCCGCCGGGCGGGGCATACTGTCAGGGAAGAAGCATAAGGATGGTGGGACCATGTATGACAACAGATTCACCCCCAAGGCCCAGAACACCCTGCGCCTGGCCCAGGCGGCGGCGGAGGAGCTGGGGCACAGCTACGTGGGCAGCGAGCATTTGCTGCTGGGCCTTCTGCGGGAGGAGGAGAACGCCGCCCGCCGGGCCCTCCAGGAGCAGGCGGTGACCGGCGAGAAGGTGCGGGACGTGATTGTGGAGATCGTGGGCTCCGGGGTGCCGGGGCTGGCCCCGCCCCAGGGCCTGACGCCAAGGGCCAAGCGGGTCATTGAGAACGCCGTGGGGGAGTCGGTCCGCTCCGGCGGCGGCTACGTGGGCACGGAGCACCTGCTGCTGGGCATCCTCCGGGAGAACGGCACCATGGCCATGCGGGTGCTGCGCACCCTGGGGGCGGACCCCCAGAAGCTCCAGGCCGCGCTGCTCCAGCGGCTGAGCGTGGCCCCCCGGCTGCCCAAGGCCGCCGCCCCCCGGCCCATGCTCCGGGAGGAGGCCCCCCGCTCCAAGCAGCTCGAGCAGTTCACCAGGAGCCTGAACGCCCTGGCCCGGGAGGGGAAGCTGGACCCGGTCATCGGCCGGGACGGGGAGATTTCCAGGGCTGTGCGCATCCTCTCCCGCCGGACGAAGAACAACCCGGTGCTGGTGGGGGAGCCCGGCGTGGGCAAGACGGCGGTGGTGGAGGGACTGGCCCAGCGGATTATCTCCGGCGACGTGCCCGAGGAGCTGCGGGGGGTGAATATCCTCTCCATCGACCTCTCCGCCATGCTGGCGGGGACCAAGTACCGGGGGGAGTTCGAGGAGCGGGTGAAGAACGCCCTCCAGGAGGTCCGGCGGATGGGGAACGTGGTGCTCTTTATCGACGAGCTCCACACCATCGTGGGGGCCGGCAGCGCCGAGGGGGCGGTGGATGCCGCCAACATCCTCAAGCCGGCCCTGGGCCGGTCGGAGATTCGGGTCATCGGGGCCACGACCCTGGAGGAGTACCGGCGGTATATCGAGAAGGACGCGGCCCTGGAGCGGCGGTTCCAGCCGGTGACGGTGGGGGAGCCCTCGCCGGAGACGGCGGAGGAGATTTTGAAGGGCCTGCGGGACCGCTACGAGGCCCACCACAAGCTGGCGGTAACGGACGAGGCGGTCCGGGCCTGCGTGGAGCTGAGCGTGCGGTACGTGCCGGACCGGTTTCTGCCGGATAAGGCCATAGATTTAATGGATGAGGCGTGCAGCAGAGTGAAAATGGAATGTGGAACGAGAACGCCAGGGCTCAAGAACCTGGAGGAACGGCTGGAGCAGGTCCGGCGGGAGAAGGCGGAGGCCATTGCCGGGGAGGATTTTGAGCTGGCGGCAAAGCTCCGGGACGTGGAGGAGGACTTCGCCCGGCAGCTGGGGGAGGAGCGCTCCCGCTGGCAGCGGGGGCAGGTGGACGACCTCGTCGCCGTGACCGAGGAGGACGTGGCGGCGGTGGCGGCGGAGTGGACCGGCATCCCGGTCCAGCAGATCACCGAGGACGAGCGGGAGCGGCTGCTCCGGCTGGAGGAAACCTTGAAAGCGCGGGTGGTGGGCCAGGATGAGGCGGTGGAGAGCGTGGCCCGGGCCATCCGGCGCAGCCGGGTGGGGCTCAAGGAGCCGGGCCGGCCCGCCGGGAGCTTCCTCTTCCTGGGGGAGAGCGGCGTGGGCAAGACGGAGCTGTGCCGGGCCCTGGCCCAGGCCCTCTTCGGCCAGGAGGAGGCCATGATCCGCATTGATATGTCCGAGTATGCCGCGGGCCACACCGCCAGCCGCCTGGTGGGCTCGCCACCGGGCTATGTGGGCCACGAGGAGGGGGGCCAGCTGACGGAGAAGGTCCGGCGGCGGCCCTACTCCGTGGTTCTCTTCGACGAGGTGGAGAAGGCCCACCAGGAGGTGTGGAACCTCCTGCTCCAGATCATGGAGGACGGCCAGCTCACCGACGGCCACGGGCGGCGGGTGGACTTCAGCAATACCGTGGTGGTCATGACCAGCAACGTGGGGGCCCGGTCCCTGACGGAGCGGAGGGGGACGCTGGGCTTCTCCTCCGCGGACGCGGGGGAGGCGGACCAGGAGCGGGTCCGCCGGTCGGTGCTCGAGGAACTCAAGCAGACCTTCCGGCCCGAATTCCTCAACCGGATTGACGAGACGATCATCTTCCGCCGGCTGGGGGACGGGGACCTTCTGGAGATCGCCCGGCGGCTGCTGCGCCTCTCCGCCGGCCGGATGGAGAAGCTGGGGCTCACCCTGGAGGCGGAGGACGCCGCCCTGGAGAGGCTGGTGGGGAAGAAGGACGGGGAGCGCCACGGGGCGCGGCCCCTGCGCAGGGCCATCCGGGCCCAGGTGGAGGACCCCATCGCCGAGGGGGTTTTGCAGGGGTGGTATCAGAAGGGGGACCGCCTGCTGCTGACGCCGGGGGAAAATTCTGTTGCTATTACTATCAAAAAAGTGTAAAATAGGGGCAGAGGCATCGCCTCTGCCCCTTCCCAACAGAAACAGACCGCCCCCGAGGCGGCGCGGAAAAGGAGTTTTTAATGGCATTTTCAGGATCAGACGCCGGCGGCTTCCGCTGGGACGGCTTTGACAGCGGCGCCCCCTCCCAACAGCCCCCCAAGCCGAAAAAGGCCCGCCGGGCCCCGGCCAGCCCCGGAAAACGGCTGCTTATCAGTATCGTAATTACCCTTGTCTTTGCCCTGCTCTACTTCTATATTGAGCTGCCGCCCATCAGCCTCCAGTCGCCGGACTTCTATGTTTTTGTCCTGCTGGCCTGCGCGGTCTACTGCGGCTGCACAGTCCTCACCTCCGGCTTTCAGGGGCAGGGGGCGAAGAATTACTTCAAATTTCTCAAAAAGCAGTGTACCGTCCCCTTCTTCCTGGGGCTCGCCATGCTTGTGATTGCCCTGGTGGGGGGCATTGCGGGCAGCGTCCTCTTCCGGGCCGGGGCCTACGCCCAGCTGCTGCCCTTCCAGGTGGGGGATTTTGCCACCGAGGTCAACGAGATCTCCTACGACCAGATCCCCATGCTGGACAAGCAGTCCGCCCAGCGGCTGGGGGACCGGAAGCTGGGGGAGCTCAGCGACATGGTCAGCCAGTTCGACGTGGCGGAGGACTATACCCAGATTAACTACAGGGGCCGGCCGGTGCGCATCGCCACCCTGCGCTATATGGACCTCATCAAGTGGTTTACCAACCGCTCCAAGGGCCTGCCCGCATACCTCATCATCGACATGGTGTCCCAGAACGTGGAGCTGGTGCGGCTGGAGGAGGGGATTAAGTACACCACCGCCGAGCACTTCAGCCGCAACCTCTACCGCCACCTGCGCTTCCAGTACCCCACCTTCCTCTTCGGGGACCCGGTGATGGAGATCAACGAGGAGGGAACCCCCTACTGGGTCTGCCCCCGGCTGGTCCACACCATCGGCCTCTTCGGCGGCACGGACACCAGGGGCGGCGTGCTGGTCAACGCCATCACCGGGGAGAGCGAATACTATGAGGAGGTCCCCGACTGGGTGGACAACCTCTACGACGCGGACCTCATCGTCTGGCAGTACGACTGCTACGGCATGTACCACAACGGCTTTCTCAACTCCCTCTTCGGCCAGCGGGACGTGACCGTGACTACCGACGACTACAACTATATCGCCATCAACGACGACGTCTATATGTACACCGGCATCACCTCCGTGGGGGGCGACCAGTCCAACATCGGCTTTATCCTGAGCAACCAGCGGACCAAGGAGACAAGCTTCTACTCCGCCGCCGGGGCCACGGAGCACTCCGCCATGGCCAGCGCCCAGGGGGAGCTGCAAAACCTGCGGTATACCGCCACCTTCCCCCTGCTGCTGAACATCGGGGGCCAGCCCACCTACTTCATGGCCATGAAGGACGACGCCCAGCTGGTGAAAAAGTACGCCATGGTCAACGTCCAGCAGTATCAGATTGTGGCTACCGGGGACACGGTGGCCGAGTGCGAGGAGAACTACCTTGCCATGCTGGCCCAGCGGGGGGTCATCGACGGGGACGCCGGTTTGGGCGGCACGGAGACGGTGGAGGGCACCATCGCCGATATCCGCTCCGCCGTGCTGGACGGGAATACCTGCTACTTCATTCAGCTCATCGGGGAGGAGACCTACTACTCCATCGGCGCTGTGGAGGAGCCCCTGACGGTGATCCTCAATAAGGGGGACCAGGTGTCCATCACCTTCCGGCCCGGGGAGGGGAGCATCCTGGCGGGGGTTTCGGTGTCGCTGCGGTAAACTGCATAAAAACAGCCCCAGCCTTGCCGCTGGGGCTGTTTTTGTAGGTATTTGCCATCAATCACAGCAATCCCTCATCGAATTCCTTTGCGATGAGCCATCCGAGCGTTTCTGTCAGAGAGGCCGCTGTGCCTGCGTTGATTGCGTTTCCGACACCGGGGATCCAGCCGACCAAAACCTGCGACAATGTCCGCCCCACTGTGGAAGCGGCAACCGACCCCAGGGCCGCCTTCGCGGTGCTCTCCGAGAGAGGCTTTCCGAAAACCTTTCCCAGGGAAATGGTCATTGTTAATTGAATCGGTGTAATAATGGCGTTGTCACTGCCTGGAATCTGGGCCAAACCCGCGCCGATCCCGGCGGCGGCGGTGCTTGCCGTATGAATAATGGCGTGGCACATCATCTTTTGTTCGTCCGTCAAGGGGCTCTCCTCCTATCAATTATCCAAATTTTGCGCCGCAGTTCCGGCACTTCCCGTTAAAAACCGTAAACATACCGCAATTCCTGCACAGCTGCCCCTTCCCGCCCATGCCTCCGTTGGCTGGAACGATCATCTCATGTCCGCATTTGGAGCATTTCCGGCCGGTAGGCGTTTCAAAAAATGTCTGCTGCCCGCATTTGGGGCAGATATTGACCGCTTTTGCCATGTGCGTCACCTCCACATTCAGGATAACATATATTTTTAGTTATTTCAATATATTACGACAAATATTTTAATACTATTTTGGAAATGAGACAAGATATCATTACCTTAAAGAGGTGATGGTGCGATGTACGAGGATTTTGTCAAGGAGCGAATCACGCAGCTCCGGCTGGAACGCGGGATCTCTGAGTACCAGATGAGCTATGATCTGGGACACAGCCGCGGATATGTATATAATATCTCTTCGGGAAAGGCTCTGCCGCCTTTGAAGGAATTTTTTGCGATTTGCGACTACTTCGGGCTGACCCCGCAGCAGTTTTTTGATGAATCCGAGAAGCACCCTGCCCTGGTCCAGAGGGCCTTGAACGGGCTGAAGGAGCTGAGCGAGGAGGACTTGCGCATGGTGGTGGACATTATCGAGCGTTTTGCAAAATAAATTGGAAAAGCCGCCCCTTTCCTCTTTACAGCCCCTGGAACTTGTGGCATAATAATGTACCGAAAAACAACAGAAACGGAGAAGCCCTATGCCGATTATTGAATACGATACCTATAAGCAGAAGCTGATTGCCCTGGAGCCGGAGCTCAACAAGCTGGCGGCGGCTCTGGATCTGGAGGGGGCCAGGAAGGAGGTGGCCGAGCTGGAGGCCAAGACCGCCGAGGAGGGCTTCTGGAGCGATCTGGAGAACTCCCAAAAGGTCCTCCAGCGGACCAAGCAGCTCAAGAACAAGCTCTCCCGCCACGCCAAGCTGGTCAGCCAGTGGGAGGATCTCTCCACTCTGGTGGAGATGGCTGTGGAGGAGGACGACGCCTCCCTGCTGCCGGAGGTGGAGGAGGGGTACAAGGCCCTGGAGGCCACTGTGGAGGAGGCCAATCTGGCCACCCTCCTCTCCGGGGAGTACGACAACAACAACGCCATCCTCAATTTCCACGCCGGGGCCGGCGGCACCGAGGCACAGGACTGGTGCCAGATGCTCTACCGGATGTATATGCGCTGGGCCGAGCGCCACGACTTCAAATTCGAGACCATCGACTATCTGGACGGCGACGAGGCCGGGATGAAGTCCGCCTCCGTCATCATCTCCGGGGAGAACGCCTACGGCTACCTCAAGAGCGAGTCCGGCGTCCACCGGCTGGTGCGCATCAGCCCCTTTGACGCCTCCGGGCGGCGGCAGACCTCCTTCGCCGCGTTGGAGGTCATGCCCGATATCCAGGACGAGGGGGAGATTGAGATCCGGCCCGAGGATCTGCGGGTGGACACCTACCGCTCCTCCGGAGCCGGAGGCCAGCACGTCAACAAGACCGAGTCCGCGATCCGCATTACCCACCTGCCCACTGGAGTGGTGGTCGCCTGCCAGACCGAGCGCAGCCAGCACCAGAACCGGGAGTACGCCATGCGGATGCTCCGCAGCAAGCTGGCGGAGATCAAGATGCAGCAGCACGCGGAGAAGATCTCCGACATCAAGGGCGTGCAGATGAAGATCGAGTGGGGGAGCCAGATCCGCTCCTATGTGTTCATGCCCTACACCCTGGCCAAGGACCACCGGACCGGGTTTGAGAACGGCAATATCTCCGCCGTCATGGACGGGGATCTGGACGGGTTTATTAACGCCTATCTGACCGCCAGCGCGACCGGGGAGCTGAAGAAGTAGGCCCCCAGACCCACTGGGCAAAAACAACTGAATAGCGGAAATGTCTTTAGGGCAGGGTGAAATTCCCGATCGGCGGTAAAGTCCGCGAGCGCGAAGGCGCTGATTTGGTGCGATTCCAAAACCGACAGTATAGTCTGGATTTGAAGAAGGCGTATGGAAATGCCGGGTGAGCACCCGGTGGTCCGTACTTTTTCTCGATCTGCGGCTCTGTCCTAACGATAGTTTCCATCCGCCTGAAGCATTAACACCTGAACGGCATTTTGCCGCGTTCAGGTGTTAATATTTTTTCAGGAGGTTTTGGCTATGAACAACAAAACAAGGAGACTTGCGGCAATGGGGATACTCTGCGCCCTGGCCTACACGGCGGCGGCGGCGGGACGGGTCCCGCTGGTGCTCTTTTTGAAGTATGACCCGAAGGATGTCGTCATTGCCCTTGGCGGGTTTATTTTCGGGCCGCTTCCGGCACTTTTCATCGCAGGCACAGTCTCCCTTGCGGAAATGCTGACCGTCAGTGAAACCGGCGTCCTGGGATTTGTCATGAATGTTATCTCCAGCTGCTCATTTGCCTGTACAGCCGCTCTCATCCATCGAAGAAAGAGGGGGATCGTCGGGGCCGCAGTTGGACTTTTCTGCGGCTGGCTCTGCATGGTTTCTGCCATGATGCTTTGGAATTATCTGATTGCGCCGTTCTACATGGGGTATCCCAGGGAGGCTGTTGCGGAAATGCTGCTCCCCGTGTTCCTGCCGTTCAATTTGCTGAAAGGAGGGCTGAACGCCGGGATTTCACTGCTGGTCTATAAAGCAGTCCTTTTCTCCCCGCAGTTCAGGGATATGCTGCGCCGCAAATAAATGGGAGGAGGGCTTCCGAGCCCTCCTCCCCATCTGCCGGAGATGTTTATTTTGCTTTGGAGCATTTCTTCTGTACCGCAATCAGCCTGCATATGGCGTACCAGAACAAGATGCTGACCGCCGTGCTGGAGAATACCTCCGCCGTATGCCAGTTAAAGGAAACCGCCAGAATCACCTGGATTACGATAATCGCCGCCATAGCCGCCGCTGCGTACAAAGCCTTCATTTCAAATTCCCTCCGTTATATTGTTTGTTTTATGGGGTGTTCCCTTGAACTGTACCCAGTATAACAGCGGGGCAGCGACCGTGCCATCGATTTGCCTTACAGTTTCCTTACACCGGTGTAAGATTACTCGGACTGCGGGGCGTCCTCATCGTCCCGCAGCAGCCACGCGAAGCCGTTGGGCCAGAGCTGGACCTCCCGGATCTGGCTGTGGCGGGTATTGTACATCAGCTCCGTATAGCGCCCGTCCCGGTTCACCCCCGCGGTGACAAACTGATTGCTGAAGTTGAAGAGACACACCAGCTCCCGGTCCCCCTTCCGGCGGACCAAGGCCAGGACATGGGCGCAGCCGCTGTCCTCCACCCACACGTCCGCGCTGCCGTCAAAGCAGGGCTCCGCCGCCCGGAGCTCCTCCAGCCGGCGCAGGAGCTGGAACTGCTTGGCCTGCCGGGTGCCCTTCCGGCCCCGGAGCTTGGCCATATCCCACTGGAAATCCCCCCGATGGATGTACCGGCTGTCCTCCCGCTTGTCCGGATCCTCCTTGTAGGTCCAGTCGTTGAGCTGGCCCACCTCGTCGCCGCTGTAAATGACCGGGATGCCGCTCTGGGAGAGCATCCAGGCGTGGAGGGTCAGGTCGCAGGCCACCGCCTGCTCCAGCTTGAAGGGGTCCTGCTCGTAGACGGCGGCCTCCACCCCGCACAGGGACGCGGTGGTGCCGCAGAGCCTGGCGTCCCCCAGGCGGGGGTCGTCGTTGTAGAGCTCGCCCCGGGCGCTGCTGCCGGGCCATTTGCCGGTAAAATAGTCGTTGAGGTACTTCTTGTGGGCCACCTCGCTGGTACCGAAGCGCTCCTTGAGCCAGGGATAGTCCAGGCCCCAGCCGATGTCGTCGTGGCAGCGCAGGTAGTTGAGGAACAGGAAATCCTTGGGCAGGGCGCAGACCGTCTCCATCTGGCGCCTGAGCAGGGACACGTCCCCGGTGGCCAGGGTGTGCCAGGTGGTGGCCATGGTGGTCACATTGTAGAGCATATGGCACTCGGGCTTCTCGGTGGTGCCGAAGTAGGGGGCCACCTTGGCCGGCTCCATGACCACCTCCCCCAGCAGGAGCACGCTGGGACAGACAATCTCGCAGGCAATGCGCAGCATCCGGGCCAGGGTGTGGACCTGGGGCAGGTTGCGGCAGCTGGTGCCCAGCTGCTTCCAGATGTAGGGGATCGCGTCCAGGCGGATGACGTCAATGCCCCGGTTGGCTAAATAGAGCATATTCTCCGTCATGTCGTTGAACACCGCCGGGTTGGCGTAGTTCAAATCCCACTGGTAGGGGTAGAAATTGGTCATGACCACCTGTTTGCAGTCCTCCAGCCAGGTGAAGCTGCCGGGGGCCGTGGTGGGGAACACCTGGGGCACCGTCTTTTCAAATTCCCGGGGGATGTCCCAGCTGTCGTAGAAGAAATACC
>JAAWHO010000052.1 GCA_022795905.1 Oscillospiraceae bacterium | reverse complement strand
GAGAGCGACGAGGTCTGCGACCTGTGCGGGAAGAAGATGGTGATCAAAAGCGGCCGGTTCGGCCGGTTCCTGGCCTGCCCGGGGTACCCGGAGTGTACGTTTACCAAGCCCCTGGTGGTGGTCATGCCGGGACGCTGCCCCAAGTGCGGCGGACGGCTGATGAAGCGCACCGGCACCAGCAAGAAAACCAATAAGCAGTATACTTATTACTGCTGCGAGTATACCAACAGCAAGGACGAGAGCAAGCGCTGCGATTTCATGAGCTGGGATGTGCCCACGGAGAACGACTGCCCGGTGTGCGGCCAGACCATGTTCAAGAAGCCGGGGAAGGGCGCGAAGAAGCCCTTCTGCATCAACGAGACGTGCTCGAACTTCACCCCGGAGGAGAAGCGGGGCGGCTGGCGGAAGAAGGCTGAGAGCGGCGAGGACGCCGGGGAGAAACCGGCGGAGGAGAAGAAACCCGCCGCCAAGAAGCCGGCGGCGGCAAAGAAAACCTCTGCTGCAAAGAAAACTGCCGCCGCAAAGAAACCCGCCGCCGCAAAGACGAAAAAATCCTGAAAATCCTGGCGCCAGGAATCCCCCCGCCACCGCCGAAGGCGGCGGCCCTCCCCCCTTTCACAAGGGGGGCAAGGGGGCGAATCTTCCCAATTTGTGCAAATCTGACCTGTTCTCCGCCAGGCCAGTCTCGCCCCCCTTGTGAAAGGGGGGAGGGCCGCGCCGCAAGGCGTGGCGGGGGGATTCGTCGCAGGGAAGCCCCGAAAATGTCAGCACTCTGTTATCTACACCCGAGCCAATTCCAGCCCCAGGGACAGCCCGGCCTGGAAGGCGGCCTCGAGCTCCATGGACTGCATCAGGAAGGAATCTCCGGAGAAGTCGTCCCAGGTTTGTGTGCCGCCGGGGGGCAGGAGGGTGGCGAGGCGGTCCTCCTGCCGTTCAACAATTTTGCGGAGCTCCTCGTAGTCTTTGCCTGAGAGAAGGGCGGGAACGCGGGTTTTGCAGGCGTATTCGTAGAGGGTTCGGACGGGTTCGGTCATTTGTATCACTCCTTTGTTACTACTCCAAATGGAATAGTTTGATTATAACTATTCCATTTGGACTTGTCAAGTGCTTTTGGGGAAATTTATGGCTAATTTACAGGAAAGACTGCGCTTACTGCGCAAAGAAAAAAATCTCAAACAAGAGGATGCCGCTCGATTATTAGATATTAGTTTAAGCTCCTATTGCCGCTACGAGCAGGGCCTCCGGGACCCAAACGCCAAGGTTCTGTGGAAAATTGCAGATTTTTACGAAGTAACCGTTGACTATTTGATTGGCAGGACGGACGAAAGATGAATGTAACCGTAATCGGCGCGGGCCTGGCGGGGTGCGAGGCCGCCTGGCAGCTGGCGGAGCGGGGAATCCCCGTTACCCTCCACGAGATGAAGCCAAAAAAAATGACCCCCGCCCACACCAGCCCCCTCTTCGCGGAGCTGGTGTGCTCCAACTCCCTGCGGGGGGCGGGGCTGGAGAACGCGGTGGGACTGCTCAAGGAGGAGCTGCGCCGCCTGGGGAGCCTCATCATCCGCTGCGCGGACGAAACCCGGGTGGAGGCCGGCGGGGCCCTGGCCGTAGACCGGCAGGGCTTTGCCCGGCGCGTGACGGACGCCGTCCGGAGCCACCCCGATATCACCGTTGTGGAGGGCGAGATCACCGCCCTGCCGGACGGCGAGGTCATCGTGGCCACCGGCCCCCTGACCAGCGACGCCCTGGCGGACCACCTGCTCTCGCGGGTGGGCGGCGAGAGCGCCGCCCTGCACTTCTTCGACGCCGCCGCCCCCCTGGTGAGCTTCGAGAGCATCGACATGGAAAAAGCCTGGTTTGCCTCCCGCTACGACAAGGGCACGGCGGACTACATCAACTGCGCCCTCTCCCAGGAGGAGTACCGGGCCTTCTGGCGGGAGCTCTGCGAGGCCCGGGAGGCGGAGGTCCACGGCTTTGAGGACAAGAGCGTCTTTGAGGGCTGTATGCCTGTGGAGGTCATGGCCCGGCGGGGGGAGGACACCCTGCGCTACGGCCCCCTGAAGCCCCGGGGCCTCCGGGACCCGGCCACGGGCCGGGAGCCCTACGCCGTGGTCCAGCTGCGCCGGGACAACGCCGAGGGGTCCATCTACAATCTGGTGGGCTTCCAGACCCATCTGAAATTCGGGGAGCAGAAGCGGGTGTTTTCCATGATTCCCGCCTTAAAGGAGGCGGAATTCGTCCGCTACGGCGTCATGCACCGGAACACCTATCTGGACTCCCCCCGGCTTCTGGACCGGTACTACCGGCTCAGAAGCGAGCCCCGGATCTGCTTTGCCGGGCAGATGACCGGGGTGGAGGGCTATGTGGAGTCCGCCGCGTCGGGCTTTCTGGCGGGGCTGGAGCTGGCCCGGCGGCTGGCGGGGGAGCCCCCCGTGGACTTCCCCCGGGAGACGGCCATCGGGGCCCTGGGGCTCTATGTCTCCGACGAGACGGTGGGGAGCTTCCAGCCTATGAACATCAATTTCGGCATCATCACCCCCCTGGGATACCGGGTGAAGGGCAAACGGAACAAGAATCAGGAGATCTCCGCCCGTTCTCTGGAGATCGTGGAGGCGCTGAAGCCTGGGGTTTTGATGGATTTGTCAAGGTGCGATCAGACGGGGAACTGATTACGAACGATATATTCGTATTATATACGTATATATTGTTCGTGTCAATAGGGAGGAGAAGCTTTTTTGATTATTTTATCAGAACGGCTGAGACAATTAAGAAAGGAAAACCGGTTGACGCAGCAGAGTGTGGCAGACCGATTGGGGGTCAAGCTGAGGACCTACCAATATTACGAGAGCGATACCGAACAATCGCACCGCCCGGATCTGGAGACACTGGCTGCTTTGGCGGACCTGTACGAGGTTTCTGTGGACTATCTGATCGGAAGGACAGATGCGCGGTGAGCCGATAGCGGCCACAAATGACCGGTTATAGTATAACCGGTCATCGGTGGCCTGTCAAGCCTTTTGGGAGAAAGTCATGTCAAAATTTTCAGAGAGACTGCTTTTGTTAAGAAAAGAAAAAAATTTAAAGCAGGAGGATGTTTTGCTGGAATTTGGTCTTTCTATTCGGACGTACCGCCGCTACGAGACGGGAGCCAGTGAAGAGGCCACCTTGGCCACCTTGTGGAAAATTGCGGACTTTTACGGAGTTTCTGTGGATTATCTCATCGGCAGGACCGACACGCCGTAGCCGCGCGGGAAAGGAGAGCTACTGTTGAAAATCATTGTGGACGCCATGGGAGGCGACAACGCCCCCGTGGAGATCGTGAAGGGGGCCGTCAGCGCGGCCAAGGCCAGGCCGGAGCTGGAGATCGCCCTGGTGGGGCGGGAGGCGGAGGTCCGCGCCGCCCTGGAGCGGGCCGGCGGGGTCCCGGGGAATGTCTCTGTGGTCAACGCCAGCGAGGTCATCGATATGCACGACAACCCGGCTACGGCCTTCCGGCTCAAGAAGGACTCCTCCATCACCGTGGGGCTGAACCTGCTCCGGGACGGGGAGGGGGACGCCTTTGTCTCCGCCGGGAGCACGGGGGCCCTGCTGAGCGCCGGGACCCTCATTGTCAAGCGGATTAAGGGCATCCGCCGGGCGGCCTTTTCGCCGGTGATCCCCACCGCCGGAAACGGCGCGGTGCTCATCGACTGCGGCGCCAACGCGGAGTGCTCCGTGGAGTACCTGACCCAGTTTGCCTACATAGGCAGCTATTACGCCCGCCGGGTGATGGGGCTGGAGCGGCCCCGGGTGGGGCTTCTGAACATCGGCAGCGAGGAGGGCAAGGGCGACCAGCTCCGCCAGGACGCCTATCAGGTTCTGCGGGCGGCGGGGGACGCCGGGCACCTGAATTTCATCGGCAATATCGAGGCCAAGGAGGCCGTCAAGGGCGGCTGCGACGTCATCGTCACCGACGGCTTCACCGGCAACGTGATGCTCAAGACCATCGAGGGCGTGGGCTCCTTCATGGGCGGGGAGCTCAAGGGGATGTTCATGGAGAACCTGGGGACCAAGGCGGCGGCCCTGCTGGTGAAGAAGGGCCTGGACCGCTTCAAGGAGACCCTCAACCCCGACCGGGTGGGGGGGACTCCCTTCCTGGGTCTGACCCGGCCCGTTATCAAGGCCCACGGCGCCAGCGGGGCCCGGGCTATCGAGAACGCCATCCGGCAGGCCTGGACCGTGGCCGGCAGCGGTCTGGCGGAGGATATCGAGGCCCATATCGGCCTGATGAAGCCGGAGCGGTAGGAAGAAACCGGGCCTGTGCATGGAAATTCCGCTTTTGGTATTGACAGGCAGGGGGAAAAGTTTTATCATGCCAATAGTCCGACAGTACCGGGAAGGAAAGGAGGTGGAGGTATGCAGGATATTTTCGAGCGGATGCAGCGCATTATTGCCGATCAGTTTGCCGTGGAGCCGGAGGAGATCACGGAGAACACCTCCTTTGAAGAGGATCTCGGCGCAGATTCCGTTGACCTGGTGGACCTGGTGATGAGTATGGAGCAGGAGTTCGAGATCAGCGAGGTGCGCGAAGAGGAGCTGGCCACGCTGCGCACAGTGGGCGACTGTGTGGAGTTCCTGACCAAACGTTTGGATAAATAGATTTCTGTTTTGCGGAAAGAGGAGCCTCGTCGGACGGGCAGTTGAGCCCGGCGGGCGAGGCTCCTTTTGAGAAATGGAGGGATGGACCATGGAGTCCCTGGAGAAAAAGCTGGGATATTGCTTTCGGGACCGGACCCTGCTGGCCGAGGCGCTCAACCACAGCTCCTACGCCAACGAGCACCGGGGCGGCGTGGCCAGCAACGAGCGGCTGGAGTTCCTGGGGGACAGCGTGCTGGGCTTTGTGACGGCGGAGTTCCTCTTCAAGGCCCACGGCTCGCTGCCGGAGGGGGACCTGACGAGGATGCGGGCGGCTCTGGTGTGCGAGCAGAGCCTGTACGAGGTGGCCAAGGGGCTGGAGCTGGGGGCGTACCTGAAGCTGGGCAAGGGCGAGGAGGCCGGCGGCGGGCGGGCGCGGCAGTCCATCCTGGCCGACGCCACGGAGGCGGTGCTGGCCGCGGTGTACTTAGACGGCGGCATGGAGGAGGTCCGGGGGCTCATCCACCGGGTGCTGCTCAGCCAGGCCCCCGCCGGGGAGGAGCGCCGGGACTGCAAGACCACCCTCCAGGAGCTGGTCCAGCGCCGCAGCGGCCAGGTGCTCACCTACCATATGACCGGGGAGAGCGGCCCGGACCACAACAAGACCTTCCTCTTTGAGGTGCGCCTCAACGGCGAGCCCATCGGCCAGGGGGAGGGCCGCAGCAAAAAGGAGGCCGAGCAGGCCGCCGCCCGCAGCGCGCTGGACAACTTAAAACAGCCCTGAGCGCGTCACCCAGGACCGGAGCGGGCCGGCGGGATGGCGCGCCCCTTTTTTCCGGCCCTTCGGGAAAAAACTGTGGAAAACAGCAAGCCGCTGTGCTATGATAGAAACTGAAATCATGTAAGGAGGCGCTGCCGTGTCTTTGCTCAACGCACTTATTTTGGGGCTCATCCAGGGAGTGGCGGAATTTCTGCCCATCTCCAGCTCCGGCCACCTGTCCATCGCCCAGAACCTGCTGGGACTGAAGGTGGAGGGGACAGAGGACGTGTTTTTTGACGTTCTGCTCCACCTGGGGACCCTGGCCGCGGTCTTTGTCGCCTACTGGAAGGACATCCGGGAGATGATCCTGGAGTTCTTCCGGACCATCGGCGATTTCCGCCGGGGCGGAATGCCCAGGAGCATCCCCCCCGCCCGGCGGCTCATCCTGCTCATTATTGTCGGCACCCTGCCCCTGTTTCTGGTGCTGCCGGTGAAGGGCCTGGTGGAGGGCCTTTACGACAATACCTACTTTGTGGGCGGGGCTCTGCTGGTGACGGGCGCGCTGCTCTTTGTCTGCGACCGCGTCCGCCGGGGGCGGAAGAATGAAAAGACCGCCACCGTCCTGGACGCGGCCCTGGTGGGCGTGGGGCAGGCCATCGCCACCTGCCCAGGCATCTCCCGCTCCGGAACCACCATCTGCGTGGGCTGCTTCCGGGGGCTGGAGCGGAGGTTCGCCGTCCGCTTCGCCTTCCTGCTGTCCATCCCCGCCGTGCTGGGGGCCAATCTCCTCCAGATCAAGGACGTGGCGGAGGCCGGGGGGATCGATGTGAAGCTGCTGCCCGTATACATCGCCGGGGTGGCCGCGGCGGCTGTTTCCGGCTATCTCTCCATCTGCCTGGTACGGATGGTGGCCAGCAAGGGGAAGTTCGGGGCCTTCGCCTACTACTGCTGGGCCGCCGGGGCCGTCACCATCGCCCTGAGCGTGGTCCGCACCGCCGCCGGAGGCGTCGTCCCCTGGGCCGCGGCGTGAGGAGGCGGAGATGATGGCAAAGGAGCGCTGGGACGCCTGCGACCGGGAGGGGAACCCTCTGGGCTACACCGTGGTCCGCGGGGAGCCCGTGCCGGAGGGCGTGTGGCACCGGGTGGCGGAGGTCCTGTCCATAACCACGGAGGGCCGGGTGCTCATCACCAAGCGCCACCCGGATAAGCCCTGGGGCGGCTTCTGGGAGTACACCGGCGGGTCCGTTCTGGCCGGCGAGGAGCCCCAGGCGGGGGCGGCCCGGGAGCTGCGGGAGGAGACGGGCATCTCCCTGCCGGAGGCGGCGCTGCACCCGCTCTACGTGGACGCCCGGCCCGGTATCGACGGGCTGAACACGATCTACTGCTGCTTCGCGGCCTTCTTTGACCCGGCGGAGCAGACCATCCGCCTCCAGGAGGGGGAAACGGTGGACTTCCGCCTGCTCCCCTATGACCAGTTCAAGGAGTTTCTGTTTACCGAGGAATTTACGGACCCCATCCGCCGGCGCTTCCTGGACCACCAGGAGGTCTTTGACCGGCTGATGGAGGCGCACTTAAAGAAGTAGAGGGAGTACCATGGCAACGACACAGAAGAAATCCACAGCGAAGAGCGGCGGGAGCCGGTCCTCCGGCAGCAGGAGCACCGCCTCCCGCTCCTCCGGCGGAGGCAAGAGGAGCGCCAAGGCCGGCCGCCGCCCGGTCCGCCGGGAGATTGGAGGGGTGGCCCTCCTGCTGGCGGCCCTTGTGGTGCTGGTGAGCCATTTCTCCAGCGACGGCTGGCTCATCGACCTCATCCCCAAGGTGGGGAAGGGGCTGCTGGGGCCGGGATTCTACCTGGCGGTGCCGGCGCTGTGCGCGGCGGCCTGGGTCCAGCTGACCCACCGGGGACAGCCCGTGGCCCTGCGGACGGCCTGCGCCCTGGTGACGCCCTACCTGTCCGGGGGCGTGTGGCATATGCTCTTCTGCAAGGTGGATCTGACCCGGCCGGAGACGCTGTTCCCCACCCTGTGGGCCACCGGGCAGGCCGGGACCTCCGGCGGCGCGCTGTCCGGGGGCACCGCTCACGGGTTCATGGCCGTGCTGGGAAAGCCGGCGTCGGTGATCGTGTTCCTGGTGCTTATCGCTATCCTGCTCATGGCGGTCTTTCAGGTGACGCCGGCCCAGCTGTATGCCCTGTGGCGGGACCGGGAGCGCCTGGACTACGACGAGGAGGACTATGAGGAGGAGGCCGCCCCGTCCCGTCCCCGCCGGACCGCCAGAAGGGCGGAAAAGCCCGCCGCCAGGCCCCCGGTTATCGACATCCCGCTGGACGGCGAGATCCGGGAGGAGGAGCAGGAGAAGCCCCGGGCCGGCTACTTCCGTCCCAGGGACAAGAGCCAGCGGACGCCCGCCGACCTGTTTGAGACGGACGCGCCGGAGGAGGCGGCAGAGGACGCCTTCTCGGAGGCGGAGGCCGTGGAGGCGCCCCCCGCGCCCCCGGAGCCGGAGCCCCCGTTTGTACCGGAGGAGGACCCCTATCCGGAGCCCATCCCCTTTGAGATGGAGCCTGCGCCCATCCAGCCGGACCCGGAGCCGGACCCCCTGCCGGAGCCTCCGCCGCCTGTACCCGCCCCCGTGGGCGACGGCAGGCGGAAGAAGACCATGGACCTGGAGGAGGCCGCGGAGCAGGTGGCCGCGGAGATCGAGAGCGGCATGGCGGTGGAGAACGCCTACGGCTTCCCGCCGGTGACCCTGCTGGACCGGAATATCCAGGACAACTATATTGAGGCCGGCGCGGAGCTGCGGCAGACCTCCATGCGGCTGGCGGACACCCTGCGGAGCTTCCGGGTGGAGGCCACCCCCGGGGATGTGATCCGGGGCCCGGCCATCACCCGCTACGAGTTTACCCTGGCCCAGGGCGTGAAGCTCAGCCAGATCACGAACCTGGCCGGGGATATTGCCCTGGCCCTGGGGGCCAGCGGCGTGCGCATCGCCCCCATTCCCGGGAAGATCTCCGTGCTGGGCATGGAGGTCCCCAACAAGACCGTCAGCCCGGTGCTCATCCGGGACGTCATTGAGTCGGCGGCCTTCGCCAACCACCCGTCCCCGGTGGCCTTCGCCATCGGCCGGGATATCGGGAACAAGGACATCGTGGGGGATATCGCCAAGCTGCCCCATGTGCTCATCGCCGGCACCACCGGCTCGGGCAAATCCGTCTGCACCAACTCCCTGATTGTCAGCCTCCTCTACAAGTCCAGCCCGGAGGATGTGCGCTTTATCATGGTGGACCCGAAGATGGTGGAGCTGGCCCCTTATAACGGCATCCCCCACCTGCTCATCCCGGTGGTGACGGACCCGAAGAAGGCCGCCGGCGCCCTCCAGTGGGCGGTCTTTGAGATGATGAAGCGGTACAAGACCTTCTCCGAGCTGGGGGTGAAGAAGCTGGAGGAGTACAACGCTCTGGCGGCCCAGCGGGAGGACGTGCCCCACATGGCGTCGGTGGTGGTGGTCATCGACGAGCTGGCGGACCTGATGACGGTGGCCAAGAAGGAGGTGGAGGAGTCCATCTGCCGGGTGGCCCAGATGGGCCGCGCGGCCGGAATGCACCTGGTCATCGCCACCCAGCGGCCCTCCGCCGACGTCATCACGGGCCTGATGAAGGCCAACATCCCCAGCCGAATCGCCTTTGCCGTAAAGGATGTGACCAACTCCCGGATTATCCTGGACGACCCCGGCGCGGAAAAGCTGGTGGGCCGGGGCGATATGCTCTATGCCCCCATCGGCAGCGACAAGCCGATCCGGGTCCAGGGCTGCTACATCACCCCGGAGGAGATCGAGCGGGTGGTCAGCTACGTCAAGTCCACCGGTGAGGTCCAGTACTCTGACGAGGTTATGCGGAAAATCGAGGAATCCGTCCAGGAGAAGGAGCGGAAGGGCGGCTCCCCAGGGGAGGCCTCCGCCGTCCCCGACGACGAGGACGACGAGCTCTTCCCCGCCGCCGTGGACGTGGTCCTGGAGGTGGGGCAGGCGTCCACCTCCATGATCCAGCGCCGGCTGAAGCTGGGCTATAACCGGGCCGCCCGCCTGGTGGAGCAGATGCAGAAGCAGGGGATTGTCGGTCCCTCCGAGGGGTCCAAGCCCCGGCAGCTGCTCATCACCCGCGCCCAGTGGCAGGAGCGGCAGATGGGCTCCGGCGGCGGCACGCCGGAGGCCGCCGCCTGGGACGAGGGGGAATAGATGGAACGGCTGGATAAGCTCCTGGCCGCCACCGGCCGGTGGTCCCGCCGGGAGGCCAAGGCGCTGGTCCGGGAGGGCCGGGTGCTGGTGGACGGCGTCCCGGCCCTCCGGGCCGAGGACAAGGTGGACCCGGACCGCAGCACGGTCCTGGTGGACGGCGGGGACATCGGCTATGCCCGGCACGTCTACGTCATGCTCCACAAGCCCGCCGGGGTGCTCTCCGCCACGGAGGACCCCCGGCAGGAAACCGTGCTGGATTTGCTGCCGCCGGAGCTGAAAAAGCGGGGGCTCTTCCCCGTGGGACGGCTGGACAAGGACACCGAGGGTCTGCTCCTCCTCACCGACGACGGGGATTTGGCCCACCGGCTTCTCTCCCCCAAAAAGCACGTGGACAAGGTCTATCAGGCCCGGCTGGACCGGCCGCTGGGGGAGGCCGACCGGGATGCCTTTGCCCGGGGGATTCTCCTGGAGGACGGGTACCGGTGCATGGCGGCGGAGCTGGAGCTCCTGGGGGACGGGACAGAGGTCCGCATCGTCCTCCGGGAGGGGAAGTTCCACCAGGTCAAGCGCATGACCGCCGCCAGGGGCAGTCAGGTGCTCTCCCTGAAGCGCCTGCGGATGGGGCCCCTGGTCCTGGACGAGGCCCTGGCCCCCGGTCAGTGGCGGCGCCTGACCCCGGCGGAGGTCCAGGCGCTGGGGGAAGAGCGTTAGCCGCCGCGCATTTTGGAATATTTTCCCGCCCTTGTTTACAAATCCAACAAAAACAGGCAATATTTTTTGTGGAAAAGAGAAAATATATCTTGCATTATGGCGAATGACCCGGTATAATAGAAAAAGAAATTGGCATATTGCACAACCGCACCGCACACACTACGCCGATGGAGGAAGGAAATATGTCGGGAAGGATTTTTCAGAACGTCGTTCTTCAGATTAAAGACGCGACGGACCGGGTCGTCGGCGTGGTGGACGCCGAGGGCGGTATTATCTCCTGCAGTGATCTGGGACTGATCGGAAAGAAATGGCCGGAGTACGTGGAGACGATCAACCAGGCGGAGGGCGGCCTGCTGACGCTGGACGGGAAGACCTTCCGGGCCCTGAGCAGCTGGGGCTCCCGGTTTGACTACGCCGTTTTTACCATGGGGGACGATGACATCAGCCGGGCCGTGTGCTCCATGGCCTCCGTGTCCCTCAACGGGGCCAAGAGCTACTATGAGGAGAAGCACGACCGGGGCTCCTTCATTAAAAATATCATCTCGGACAACATCATGCTCAGCGACATCTACATACGGGCCAAGGAGCTCCATGTGGCCCCGGAGGTGCCCAGGGGCGTGTTCCTCATCCGCCAGCTGGAGAACAGCGACGCGGCCATGATGGACGTGGTCCAGGGGCTGTTCCCGGACCGGCAGAACGACTTTGTCCTCAACGTGGGGGACAACGACGTGGCCCTCATCCACCAGCTGCCGGAGCTGGGGGTGGAGAAGGAGCTCCAGCGGGTGGCCTCTACCCTGGAGGAGACGCTGCGGGTGGGCGGCGAGGAGCGGGTGGTCGTCGGCATCGGCACCGTGGCCCTGCACCTGCGGGAGCTGGCCAAGTGCTATAAGGAGGCACAGATCGCTATCGAGGTGGGCAAGGTCTTTGACACCGAGAAATACATCATCAACTATGAAAATCTGGGTATCGGGCGGCTCATTTATCAGCTGCCCACGACCCTGTGCGAGATGTTCCTGATGGAGGTTTTCAAGAAAAATCCCATCGACTCCCTGGACCAGGAGACGCTGTTCACCATCAACAAGTTCTTCGAGAACAACCTGAACGTCTCCGAGACGGCCCGGAAGCTGTTCGTCCACCGGAATACCCTGGTGTACCGGCTGGAGAAGATCAAGAAGCTCACGGGCCTGGACCTGCGGGAGTTCGACGA
>JAAWHO010000051.1 GCA_022795905.1 Oscillospiraceae bacterium | reverse complement strand
GTAAACTCGTTATTTCTGCTCAGATTCTTACTTTCGCCCTCATTGCCATCCTCATCAGAAGATATTAAACAGGCTCTAAGGCTTTGCGGGAATTGAAAAAAATGTTTATACCTACTTGACACAATGGGACGACCTGGGACGGGTGGTCATCCCCAAGGAGATCCGGCGCACGATGCGTATCCGTGAGGGCGACCCCCTGGAGATCTACACCAGCCGGGACGGCGAAGTCATTTTCAAAAAATATTCTCTGATGGGGGGTCTGGACGACTTCGCGGCGCAGTTCTGCGAAACCCTGTCCAAGAGCTGCGGGGCCATCACCGCAGTGACCGACCGGGACACGGTCATCGCCGTGGCCGGCGGCGGCAAGCGGGAGCTGATGGGCAAGCGCATCAGCCCTCAGCTGGAGCAGATCATGGAGGACCGCAAGATCTACCAGCACGCCGGAGACGAGCGCCGCGTCTTTGTCACCGACTCCAGCGACAAGTTCTGCACAGCTGTGGCTGCCCCGGTCATCTCCGAGGGGGATGTGCTGGGCCTGGTCCTCTTTGTGGAGGACGGCGAGCCCATTGTCACCGGCGAGACCGAATACAAGCTGGCCCAGACCATTGCGGCCTTTCTTGGAAAACACATGGAGAGCTGAAAAAGCACCGCCGCTCCGAAAAAATCGGAGCGGCGATGCTTTTTGTCAGGGTGTTCTCTTAAAACAGCGGTACCACGGCGCCCTCGTAGGTCTCCTCAATGAAGCTCCGCACCTCGTCGCTCTTGAGGGCCTTGATAAGGGCTTGGATCCCCTCGTTGTTCTCATTGCCCTCCTTGACGGCAATGACGTTCACATACGCCTCGGCGGCGGCGCCGTCGGCGGCCTCCACAGCCAGGGCGTCGGACACCTTCAGCCCGGCGTCAATGGCGTAGTTGCCGTTGATGACCGCCACGTCCACATCCTGGAGCCGGGCGGGCACCTGGCTGGCCTCCAGCTCCACCAGCTTGTAGTTGTGGGGGTTCTCGGCGATGTCGCTGGCGGTGGCGTTCAGGCCCACGCCCTCGGTGAGTTTGATAAGCCCCTCCTGCTCCAGCAGCAGCAGAGCCCGGGCCTCGTTGGTGGCGTCGTTGGGCACCGCGATCTGGGCCCCGTCCTGGAGCTCCGCCAGAGAGCCGCATTTGCCGGCGTACAGGCCGAAGGGCTCATAGTGGATGCCGGCGGCGTTGACCAGATGGGTGCCGCTGGTCTCGTTGAAATCGTTCATGTAGGTGATGTGCTGGAAGTAGTTGGCGTCCAGGGAGCCGTCCTCCACGGAGTTGTTGGGCTGGATGTAGTCGTTGTACTCCACAATCTCCAGGGTGTAGCCCTCCTGGGCCAGGGTGTCCTTGACGACCTCCAGGATCTCCTCGTGGGGAGCGGGGGTCGCGCCGATCTTGATGGTGCCCTTGTCCTTGTTCCCGCCGCCGCAGGCCGTCAGGCACAGCAGCAGGCACAGCGCCAGCGCCAAAACAATGCTTCTTCTTTTCATGTCCAATTTCTCCTTTTTGCTTTGATTGGTATTGATACGCCGGTCCGTTTTCGCGGACAGAGCGGTATCGACAGATAGAATGGGCGGGATATCATCCGCCGGCCCTGCCTCAGTGAAGCGGGGTTCGGACATCCCGCGGCCCCTGGGGCGATACAGGCGGCTTCTTCTTTTTGCTCTGATTGGAGTTGATGCGCCGGTCCGTTTTCACAGACCAGGCGGTGCCGATGGATTGGATCACCTGCACCAGAATTACCAGCAGGATTACCGAACCCCACAGCATGACCTGCATCTTTCGCTGGTAGCCCTTCATCAGGGCCATAGAGCCCAAACCTCCCGCGCCGATGGCCCCGGCCATGGCCCCGTAGCTGAGAATGGTGATGGTGGAGGTGGTCAGGCCGTTGAGCAGAGAGGGCCGGCACTCGGGCAGCATGACCTTGGTGATAATCTGCCAGGGGGTGCAGCCCATGGCCTGGGCCGCCTCCAGCACGCCGGGGTCCAGCTCCCGGAGGGAGCCCTCCACAATCCGGGCCACGAAGGGCGCCGCCGCTACCACCAGGGGCACAATGCTGGCCGGCGTCCCCACGCTGGTGCCCAGCAGAACCCGGGACAGGGGGATGACGATGACCATCAGAATCAGGAACGGAACGGACCGCAGCAGGTTGACCGCCGTGTTCAGAACCGTCATGACAGCCGGAGGGACCTTGATAATCCGACCGTTTTCCCCGGCCACCAGCAGCACCCCCAGAGGCAGGCCGATGACATAGGCCAGGGCCGTGCCGATAAGCGTGGAGTACAGCGTCTCCCAGACGGCAAAGGGGGCCTCCTGGAAAAAGCGGAGCGTCTCCGGGTTTTGGAAAAATTCAAGCATGGTAATCGGGCACCTCCTCCACAGTGATATCCTTCTGGGAGCGGATGAAGGCCAGGGCCTTCTCCGCCCCGTCCTCCGGCAGGCCCAGAAGCATGGTCCCGAAGGCCCTGCCGTCGATATTTCTCGTATCCGCCCCCAGGATGTTGGCCTTGACGCCGCACTCAATGGCTACGGTGGCGATGAGGGGCTGGTAGGAGGTGCCGCCGTTGAAGGCTACCCGCACCACCCGTGTCCCGTCAGTCCCTTCCCGCCGGACCAGCAGCTCGTAGGGTACCCCGTCCGGGTACACCAGCCGCCGGCCGGCCTCGCTCTTGGGGCTGGCAAAGACCTCCTCCACCGTCCCCGTTTCCGCCAGGTGGCCGTGGTCCAGAATCGCTACCCGGGAGCAGATTTCCTCAATGACCTTCATCTCGTGGGTAATCACCACCACAGTAATCCCCAGCCGTTTGTTGATATCCTGGATAAGCCGGAGGATATCCCTGGTAGTCTTGGGGTCCAGGGCGGAGGTGGCCTCGTCGCACAGGAGCACCTTGGGGTTGTTGGCTAAGGTGCGGGCGATAGCCACCCGCTGCTTCTGTCCGCCGGAGAGCTGGGCGGGGTAGGCGTTGGCCTTGCTTGCCAGATCCACGATCTCCAGCAGCTCCCGGGCCCTCGCCTCGGCCTCCCGCCGGGGGACCTTGGCCAGCTCCAGGGGGAAGCAGATGTTGTCCAGGGCCGTGCGCTGCATGAGCAGATTGAAGCTCTGGAAGATCATGCCGATGGACTTCCTGACCTCCCGCAACTGCCTGTCGGAGAGGCGGGTCATGTCCTGCCCGTCCACGATCACCTCCCCCTCGGTGGGGCGCTCCAGCAGGTTGATGCACCGCACCAGGGTGCTCTTTCCCGCGCCGCTCAGGCCGATAACGCCGAAGACCTCTCCCGGCTGGATCTCGATGCTCACATCCTCCAGGGCCCGGACCTCGTCCTCCCCGCCGCCGAAGCGCTTGGTCAGATGCTTGAGCTGTATGATTGGCTCCATAGAATCCCTTCCTCCTAAAAATTGCAACAAAAAAGCCGTCCTGATGATTGCTCACCAAGGACGACGCAAAACGCACCGTGTTACCACCTTGCTTCACCTCCGCCTCGCGGCGGAAGCCTCTGCGGGTACCAACATACCCTGGCGCTGTAACGGGCGCTCCCGTCGCGGCCTATATGGGGAACTTCCCATAGTCGGTGCGCGGCTCCAAGACCATGTTCGGCAGTGCCCTTCGCGCCCGTTTCCACCCTCCGGGCTCTCTGCGGCGTACCTCACTGCCTACTCTTCTCTTCGCTGCCTTTGTTTGCGATTTGATTGTGGTTAGTTTACGCTAAAATTGCCGCTCCGTCAATGGGCACTTTTGACAGATTTCTCCGTCCCATCCCAAAAACTATCTGCGGACTATACAAAATAGACGGCCCGGGATTCGAATTCCCGGGCCCGCCTGAAGTTATCTGCGTCCGCCGCTGAAGCCTCCTCCGCGGCCTCCGCCGCCCCGGGAGCCGCCGCCAAAGGAGCCTCTGGAACCGCCGCTGAAGCCGCCCCGGCTTCCGCCGCCGAAGCTGCCCCGGGAGCCGCCGCCGAACCCGCCGCCCATGGGGGGACGAGGACCGCCGCCGAAGGAACCTCTGGAGCCGCCGCCAAAGCCGCCCCGGCTTCCGTCGCCGAAGCTGCCCCGGCTTCCGCCGCTGAACCCGCCGCCCATAGGGGGACGGGGACCGCCGCCCGGGCCTCTGGGGCCTCTGGGGGGCGGCGGAGGCGGCGGCGTCCTGCGCCGGCGGTACCACGCCGACCCGGGCCGGTGCCACCAGAAAATGGGGCGGTACACCACCGGGGGAACCGGCATCCCGCCGTACCGGCCATACCAGCTCCGATAGAGCATACTGTCAACAGCGCTGAAAAACACAATGAGCGCAATGAGCAAAATGATTGCCGGAAGCAGGGAAATCATGATACTCGACTCGCTGGAATAGGACGTATCGCTGAAAAGCGTGTGGACATGGGCAAAAAGATTCAAAACGCCCGCATCCCAGTCGCCCGCCGAGGCAGACGGGAAGAGGTAGTCGTTGACGAATTGGCCCTCGCTGTTGTTGAACCGGTCGCCAAAACGGCCCGAGCTGAGCAGATAAGCGTCCGGAGCCCCGGCGTCGATGAGGAGCAGAGCGTCATCCTCATAGAGCTCCAACTCGTCTGCCCAGGCGTACGCGGCCTCCAAAAAGTCATCGCCATAGGCGCTGGCGTCCCGGACGGTGACCACCGCCAGAACACTTTTGTACGCCTTTGCCCAGTTGGCATTATAGATGTCGATGGTGTCCTCCGTACCTCCGGAGAGGATATGGGCGTCATCCACCACATACTGGTGGACCTCCGACGTTTTAATGCGGGTGTCCAGCTCCATGCCGCCCTCCGGCGTGGAAACCTTGGGCGCCTTCGACAGGCCGTAGAAGGACGAGGCCGCAATGGCGATGATGAGCACGACAACCGCAAAACTTCTGCTTTTTAACAGTTTCAAGGGGCGCTCCTTTCCGCAGGACTAACCCCGCAGCTCCATCAGCTTCTGCTTGAGCTCGCCCTCGATGCGGCCCAGCTCCACCTCCGCCTGGCGGCGCTTCTCCGCGCCCTCCTTCTGGATCTGGATAACCTCGTCCAGGGTGGAGATAAGCTGCTCGTTGGTGTGCTGGAGCGTCTCGATATCAATGATGCTCCGCTCGGCCTCCCTGGCGGTGGCCACGGTGCCCATCTTGAGCATCTCCGCATTTTTCCTGAGCAGCTCATTGGTGGCGTTGGTCACTGCGCTCTGGGCGGCGGTGGCCCGGCGGCTGTTCTCCATGCCCAGGGCCAGCACCATCTGGCTCTTCCACAGGGGGATGGTGTTGACCAGGGAGGACTGGATCTTCTCCACCATCATCGTGTCGTTGTTCTGGAGCATCCGGGTCTGGGGGCCCATCTGGATGGAGACCATCCTCGTCAGCTCCAGGTCGTGGAGCTTCTTCTCAAACCGGTTGCACATCTGCTGCATATCGTTGTAGGCCTGGGCGTCCTCCGCCGCGCCGGAGGCCTCCGCCTTCTTCCGCAGCTCCTCCAGCTGCCCGGAGCGCACCTCCGCCAGGCGCTTCTTCCCGGCGATGATGTACATGGTCAGCTCCTTGTAGTACTTGAGGTTGAGCTCGTACATCTGGTCAAACATGGCGATGTCCTTCATCAGGACCACCTGGTGCTGCTCCAGCTCCCGGGCGATCTTGTCCACATTGGCCTCCGCCTTGCCGTATTGGGCCTTCATGGCCTCCATCTTGTTCCCGACCTTCTTGAAGAGGCCGAAGAGACCCTTTTCCTCCTCCTCCTGGCCGAAGCTCTTGAGCTCCACCACCAGGCTGGACAGGGTGTCCCCCACCTCGCCCAAATCCTTGGTCCGCACGTTCTTGAGCGCGCTCTCCGAGAAGCCGGCCACGCTCTTCTGGGCCGCCGCGCCGTACTGGAGCACCAGCTGGGAGTCGGAGATGTCGATTTTCTTGGCGAACTCGTCCACCATCTTCTTCTCCGCCTCGGTGAGCATACTGTCGTCGATGACCACCGGCTCCGCCTTCTTCTCCTCCACCGCCGGGGCGGCGGGCTCCTCAAAGCCCAGGGTCAGCGTCGGGGCCTCCACCTTGGCCGCGTCGGCGTTCAGGGTCAGCTCGGGCATCATGCCTTCCATATCACTCATCGTCTTGTCCTCCATCATAGTTTACAGTAAGATCTTCCCCGCAGGAGCGCCGGGAAAAGGCGTTCCGCAGGAGTCCCTTCTCATTTTTCTCCTCCCGGAGCAGCTCGCCGCCCATAACGGCGTTGAGGAACGAGCTGAGAAACCACAGCGCGCCCATGAACAGGGAGAAGCTCCGGTCCTCCTCCCGCTTGGACGCCTTGTAAAAATACGACCCCGAGATCATCCCCTCCACGACGGCGAGAAGGTAGTAGAGTACGCCCAGTTTCATATGCAGATCCTCCTTACAGCTCCAGTTTAATGTCCGTTCCGTCCGCGTTTTTGGTGGTCTCCGCCTTCATCTCCGCTCCGGCCAGGCCCTCCCGGGAGAGCATGGTCTCCAGCACGGAGATATCCGTGGAGATGTCCATGGCCTCCGAGCCGAAAAGGCTGTCGAGCTGCTTTTCAAAGGCGGCGGCGATGGTGCCCATGATATTCTCCACCTTGGCCTTGGTGCCGGTGATGTTTTCCCCCGCCGCGCCGGTGGAGTCCATGCGGTCATAGGCGTTGAGGAGCTTCAGCGTGGTGGGCAGGTAGTAGTCCATAAACTTGCGGATCTGGGGCAGCTTGTCCGGGCTGGCCTTTACCTGCGCGAAAATCTGCTGGCAGGACGCCTCCAGCCGCCGGATATCCGCCGAGATCTTCTCGTCCTCAATGGCGTCGTCCAGCCGCTTCATCTCGCTGATGGCCTTCCGCCCGTCGTCGAGCATTTTGTCCAGCTCCGGATTCCCGGTGGCCTCCGGCTTTTTGGGCTCCGCCTCAGGGGCCTCCGAAGCCTTGGCCGGGGCCGCTCCGCCCCCGCACAGGGCCCGCAGCAGCAGGTACACGCCGAGGCTCAACACAGCGGTAAAGGCGAAGTGGCTCACCCTGTATAGATCGAAGGCCAACGCCCGGACCACCCACACCGCCGCCGCGCCATAGCAGGGCAGGACCGAGCCGCGGACTTTCTGGGACGCTGTATCCATTTCCTGTCTCCCCCTTCCGGTTGGTTCCTATATAGGTTACTAGTATACCTCGAAAACCGGCCCCGGTCAAGATATCCGTGAAAAACTCCCGAGAAATCCCAAAGATAAACAGCGGACCGCCGATTCCAGCGGTCCGCCTCGCGGGCGCGGGGGCTATTTCTTCTCCGGTGCTGTCTTTATCGGGTCCAGGATGTACACACTGTTGAGGGTCTCCACCGTAATCCGCCCGGTCTCCTTGTCCTTCTGCCAGTTTTGAACCAGACTGGTGCGGATATACTTGTCACAGGGGTCCCCCCGGCGGTCATAGCGGCAATGGAAAAGAACGCAGTTCTCCTCCATTTTGGCCTCGCCGATGACGCCCACCCGCTCCCGGCTCTCCGTGTCGGCCTTGGACACGCCCTCCCGGTCGGTGATCCGGATGATCTGATACATACGCGCCTCCCTCTCCCCCATGCGAGGAAATGTTTTCCTCTTTATTATACTCAGACGGTCGGTTTTTGTCAATTCTGTTCCCGACCGGAGTCAATTCGCGGCGGGGAGAACGGGCCGCCGAGGGCGGCGTTCCCTGCGGACAGGCTTATCGGTCACGCACCCGCAGGGGACGCCCCCTGGACGTCCCGTCCCAAGGGCTCCGCAATCTCCCAAAACCTCTTGGAGGAAAGTCCACGATTGACAGTTTGGCCGGTTGCTGGTATGCTGATAGCAGAAAATATACCCGGGAGATGTCTTTATGACCATACAAGAATTTTTCCAGGCGCACCCCCGCGCCGCTGTGGCCTTCTCCGGCGGGGTGGACTCCGCCTGGCTGCTCCATGAGGCGGCGAGGTATGCTGAGAAAGCGGCAGCGTATTTTGTCCGCACGCCCTTCCAGCCCGCCTTTGAGCTGGACGATGCCAGGGACACAGCCCGGCGGCTGGGGACGGATTTGACAGTGGTGGACTTTGATATTTTGACTGTGCCGGAGGCGGCGGCCAATCCGCCTGACCGCTGCTATTACTGTAAGCGGGCGCTCTTCTCCCGGCTTCTGGAGCGGGCTGCGGCGGACGGCTTTGGCTGCGTCCTGGACGGCGGCAACGCCTCCGACGACGCCGCGGACCGCCCCGGCATGAGGGCCCTCCGGGAGCTGGGGGTGCTCTCGCCCCTGCGGCTGTGCGGCCTGGCCAAGGGCGATATCCGGCGGCTGGCCAGGGAGGCGGGGCTCCCCGTCTGGGACAAGCCCTCCTACGCCTGCCTGGCCACCCGGGTCCCCGCTGGGACGCCCATTGCCCGCCGGGACCTGGAGCGGGTGGAGCGAGGCGAGGGCAAGCTGATGGCCCTGGGATTTGCGGACCTGCGCCTGCGGCTGCGGGGGGAGGACGCCCTGCTCCAGGTCCGCCCGGAGCAGCTGGAGCAGGCACGGGAGCGTCTGCCGGAGCTTGAAAAGCTCCTTGGCACGGATTTTCGCCATATTGACCTGGACCCCGTGGGTCGGGTGAGCCGGGAGGTGTAAGGAGAGACGATGGAAAAGACGGAATTGCTGACGCTTCTGAGCCGGGTCCGGGACGGCGCCCTCTCCCCGGAGGACGCCGCCGGACTGCTGGAGCGCCCGGCCTTTGAGGATCTGGGCTACGCCAAGGTGGACCACCACCGCGCCGCCCGGCAGGGTGCTGCCGAGGTTATCTACGGCCAGGGCAAGACGGCGGAGCAGATCGAGGGGGTGGTCCGCTCTATGGCGGCGCGGGACGCCAAAAACATCCTCATAACCCGGCTGGATTCGGAGAAGGAGGCCTCCCTCCGGGGGAAGTTCCCCTATACATACAGCGCCCCGGCCCGTCTGGCCGTGGCTTTCCCGGCGGAGCGGGAGCTAACAGGCTCCATTGCGGTCGTCTCCGCCGGCACCAGCGACCTGGCGGTCTGCGAGGAGGCGGCGCTGACCGCCGAGGCCCTGGGCAGCAGAGTCACCCGGGTTTACGACGCCGGGGTGGCGGGGCTCCACCGCCTGCTGGCCAATCTGGAGGTCCTGGAAAGAGCCCGGTGCATTGTCGCCGTAGCCGGGATGGAGGGCGCCCTGCCCAGCGTAGTGGGGGGTCTGGTGTCCTGTCCGGTGATCGCCGTGCCCACCAGCATGGGCTATGGGGCCAATTTAGGGGGCCTGGCGGCGCTGCTGGCCATGCTCAACTCCTGCGCCAGCGGGGTGAGCGTGGTGAATATCGACAACGGCTTCGGGGCCGGGTTCCTGGCCCATCGGATCAATCAGATGAAGGGAGTGGGGGAGGAGTGAACATCCTGTACCTGGAGTGCGCCATGGGCGCGGCGGGGGATATGCTTATGGGGGCGCTCTATGAGCTGTACCCGGAGAAGGAGAGGTTTTTGGAGAAGATGAATTCCCTCCTCCCCGGCGTGTCGGCGGAGGCCCAGCGGACTGTCCGCCAGGGTATTGCCGGGACCCATATGCGGGTCGTTGTCCACGGCCAGGAGGAGGGCCATGGGCACAGCCATGACCATGACCACCATCACCACGAGCACCGGTCCCTCCACGACATTCAGCATATTATCAGCCATTTTGACCTTCCGGAGCCGGTCTGCCGGAGGGCCCGAGAGGTCTATGCCCTCATTGCCCAGGCGGAGTCCCGGGCCCACGGCGTCCCCGTTGGGGAAGTCCATTTCCACGAGGTGGGCGCGCTGGACGCGGTGATGGATGTTACCGGGGTTTGCTATCTGATGTATCTGCTGGCCCCTGACAAGGTGATGGCTTCGCCGGTGAACTTCGGCGGCGGCACGGTCCGCTCCGCCCACGGCGTCCTGCCGGTGCCGGCCCCGGCCACCGCCTTCCTGCTGGAGGGCGTTCCGTCCTACGGCGGAGACATCTGGTCGGAGCTGTGTACGCCCACCGGGGCGGCGCTGCTGCGGAGCTTCGTTCAGGAGTTCGGCCCGCAGCCTGTGGGACGGATACAGGGCAGCGGCTGCGGCTGCGGGACCAGGGATTTCCCCAGGGCCAACTGCCTGCGGGCCTTCCGGCTGGAGAGCGGGCTGGGGGACGGCGGCCCCAACGACACAGTGACGGAGCTGAAGGCCAACATGGACGACATGACCGGCGAGGCGCTGGGCTTTGCCATGGAGCGCCTTCTGGAGGAGGGGGCGCTGGATGTCTCCTATACGCCCATCCAGATGAAGAAGGACCGGCCGGGGATCCTGCTGACCTGCCTGTGCCGCCCGGCGGACGCGGACCGGCTGGCGGGGGAGATCCTGCGCCATACCGCCACCTTCGGCGTGCGGCGGACGGACTGCGCCCGGTACGCCCTGGCGGTGTCCTGGGAGACGGTCTCCACCCCCTTCGGGCAGGCCCGGCGGAAAATCGGGGAGGGGTACGGCGTCAGACGCTCCAAGCCGGAGTATGAGGACGCGGCCTGCCTGGCCCGCCATGCCGGGGCGCCCCTGGAGGAGGTCCTGAAAAATATGTGAACCTCCAACAGAGGACGGCCCGATGCTGCCGTCGGACCGTCCTCTGTTTATTTTCGCGCTTTTAGCCCGCTCCCCGGCTAAAGGAGAGGACTCTGGGAGGGCTGGAGGCCCATGGAGCTCCGCCAGTTCTGGACCCAGTCTCTGGTGAACAGCCAGTCTTTGGAGCCGCCGTCAACAAGGGCGTAGCCGCCCTGCCGGCCGGGCCGGGAGGCGAGATAGCCCATCCGTCCTCTCCCCTGACGGATGGTTTCCAGAGCAGTGTGTACGTCCTTCAAGGGGATGTTGGTGCTGGAGGCGATGCTTGCGGCTGTAAAAAATCCGGTTTTGAGCAGCGCTGCGATGGCCTTTATATACGCCGGTGTCATAGGGAAGCCCTCCTTTTATTATTATATTTTATATTTTTTCAGCGCTTGCAGGACCTGGTTTCTGAGGCCCTGATCCTCCGGGCTCGGTTTTTCCAGAAAACGGAGCAGCGCCGCCATCGCCGAAAAATCCAGGCCCGCTTCCCCCGCCTCCGGAGCCGGAACAGGGCTGCCCAAGCTGTCCAGGCGGTCCCCGCAGAACTGGAGGACCAGCCGGAATACATAGCTGGCGACCACCCGCTTCTGTTCGGGGTATTCTCTCCGAAAATCCTCCGCGACCCGGTCAAAGAGCGCTTTTTGAACTACCAGGGTCAGCGTGGTAGGGACATAGATGTCAGGGGGAGCGAGGCCTGTGGGGGCGGACGCCAGCTCCCTCCAGGGCAGAGGGCAGGCCTCCGAGGCAAAGCGCAGCGCCATCCGCGCGGCGGCGTTTCTGGAGATGTGGTATTTTCGCTCGATGGCCTCCAGACCCTGAACAAGGGACGGGGTTCCCCTCATGGAGAGGGTGAGAGCGGTTTCTCTCTGCATAGCAGCCCCCTTTTGTATGCACGCAAGTATGTATTTAATATAATATCATGCGGCGCGCCCCATGTCAAGCCATGCCTAAGATAAAAACAGTGAGAGGAGTGAAGCCCATATGTCCGGCTTTTTTGCCTATATCTCCCGCATGAAGTACATCACCCGCTGGGCCCTGATGCGCAACAGCGTCACCGAGAACATCCAGGAGCACAGCCACATGGTGGCCGTCCTGGCCCACGGCCTGGCCATGAT
>JAAWHO010000050.1 GCA_022795905.1 Oscillospiraceae bacterium | reverse complement strand
CGCCATGAGCTGGTCATAGTCCGCCTGGGTGGACTCGTAGATCTTGATCTCCTGGCCGTCGGAGATCCAGCACCAGTCCTTGGGCGCCCGAAGGGGCTGGCCGTCGGGGCCGAGGATCTGCTCCCCGTTCTCGTCCAGGTCGAATTCCTCGCTGGGGGTCATGGCATCCTTGGCCATTTTCTCGAAGTCCTTCTTGTTGACAAACATGGTCCCCCAGTAGCTCCGCTGGCTCTCTTCCTGGGGCAGAATCAGCTGCCGCACGAAGGACCAGGCCCCCTCCTTGTCGGCGCAGGTGGAGGAGATGGCCATGGAGCTCCCGGCAATCCGGAAGCTGCTGCCGCAGGAGCCGTCCTCCATGGGGTAGCCCACGTAGCTCACCCCGCCGGCCTTCTCCAGGAGGGTCCGCTGCCTGGTCACGCGGCCCAGGTTGTAGAGGTAGGTGCCCTGGAGGAGCTGCTTGCCCTCCATCATGTAGACGCTCTCGTCGTAGGAGGCATCGACGGCGGCCTCCTTCATGCGCGCCTCCTCCGCCTCCCAGTCGTACACCTCAGGGAAGCTGTTGCAGAACTCCAGCAGGGCCTTGAAGTTCCCGCTGTCGAAGGAGCACTTGCCGGTGGACCAGTCCACAAAGCTGTTGAGGTTCATGGTCAGCACCTCGTTGAGCATATCGCTCTTGGTGTACCCCTGGCCGAAGAGGAGGCACCCCTCGGGCATAGCCGCCAGAGCCGCCTGCATATCCGCCAAGGCCCAGCTGGTCCGGTCTCCCACGGCGTTCTTCGCCCCCGCCACGGTCTTGATGGCAAAGGAGTCGAAGAGGTGGTAGAGCTTCCCCTCCTGACTGGCCGCCTCCAGCACGTGCTCCATGACCCCCTCCCGGCCCAAATCCGGGTCGTTCTCGATGAAGGGCCAGAGGTCCTCCAGATACCCCCGCTGGCCGAAGCGCTGGAAGGGCAGGCCGGAGGTGTCCAGGATATCCGGCACGGACCCGGACATGATCTCCGTGTTCAGCTTCTTGAGCCCGGCCTCGTAGTCGTCCTGGGTGTTGAACTCGGAGTAGTCCTTCACGTCGATGCGGTACTTCTCGCTGGATTTGTTGAAATCGATAATCTTGCGCCGGGTGTCGTAGTTCAGCCACATGGTGGCGTAGCTCAGGGTTGTCTTCTCCGGCAGAGTGGAGGCGTCGGTGGCGGAGAGGAGGGCCAGCTCCACCTTGGGCTCGTCGCTCTCCCAGTCCCGGGTCAGCGCGCACACCCGCCCGTCGGACAGGAATTCAAAGAAGTCCACGTTGTTGTTGTTGATGTTGGCCTCGATCCAGGAGAAGATTCTCTCCCCCTCCTTCGCCCCGGCCTTATAGCCGTAGATGGTGTCGTTGTTCTGGTAGTAGAAAAGGTAGTCCCCGCCGCCGGTGAAGATATTGTAGACATTGGCGGCGAGCGGGTATGTCTCCTCCGCCCAGTCCTGGGTTTCCGGGTCCACGGCCTGGAGGGTGTAGCCATAGCTGCTGGAGGCCTCCCCCTCGGGAGAGGCGGCGCTCTCGCTGTAGGAGTAGATCAGTACGCCGATCCGCCCGTCCCCCAGCTGGACCACCCTCTCCCAGCCGCTGTAGCTGCTGCCGTCCTCCGGGTTCTCCTCCGCCTCCAGGCGGAAGCGCTCGTTCCACTCCCCGTCCAGACAGAGGAGCTTGTTGTCCGAGAGCACCCAGAGGTTCCCGTCCTTGTCAAAGATGTAGTTTCCGAAGTAGCTGATCTCCAGCTTCTCCGCCAGCGCGGTCAGATCGATGTTCTCCAGCTCGCTGCCATCGGCGTCCAGATGGCGGAGATAGGTCTGATCCTGGTAGTCGCTCATGTAGTTCCACTTGTCGTCCGTCTCCGGGTCGAAGTCCTCCGGCAGGTCAAAGATATAGGCCCAGCTGTTCTCCTGGAGCCAGAGGGTGCCGTCCGGGAGGGCCCGGATGCTCTCCACATAGCCGCCGCTGTCCGGGTCGTCGGGATTGTTGCCGGGAGGCGTGTAGCCGCTCAGCTCCTCCACCGTCCCGTCGGTCAGGGACACCTTGCAGAGGATATATGTCTCGGTGTAGCGGGTGTACTCGTAGGTCTCCCCGGTCTCACTGTCGGTATCGGTGGCCGGGGTTTCCTCGCCCTTGACCCCGATGATGTACATCTTGTCCCCCGCCACGCAGCCGCTGTTGACATAGTCCACCGGCAGCTTGCAGTCCAGAAACTGGGGCACATAGACGGTGCCGCTGAGCTTCTGTCCGTCGCCGTCCCCTTCCTTTCCGCCGCAGGCCGCCAGTCCCAGCGCCATGACCGCCGCCAGAGCCAAGGCTGTCAGCCGTTTCCCAAATTGTTTCATGTCCAATCCTCCTCCACAGGTTATTAAGCCATTTTCGCAGAGAGATGTATCATATCTGCATCCGCCCCGCATCGGTCCTGTCAATTTATAGGACGCAAAAGCCGATAAAAAGGTTCCTCCGCCGGGGAAAAAATTGGGGCGCGGCTAGAAGCCGCGCCCCGTGTCTTTTCAGTTGCCGCCGCCCCGGTGGAAGAAGCTGACGATCGCCGCCCAGATGTCGGTAAACATGGTCAGAATCCGGCTCCAGAAGGTGCTGCTCTCCGCCTGGGCCTGCTCCTGGGGAGCGGTCCCCTCGGCCTCGGCCTCCTTGATCTCCTGGGTGCGCATGACATACTGGATGCTGGCGGTGCTGCCGTTCCGGCTGTCAGTCATGGATTCCGGCGGCGCGGAGGCGTCCATCAGGAGGATGTTGTTGGTTTCGCCGGTGTGGGTGTTCCACTCGTCGTCGATAAGCCCCTCCACCACGTCCAGGGCGTCCCGGACCGCCTGGGTATTGCCGGTGCTGCCAGAGGCCTTCCGCAGGGCGTCGGAGATGCCGCTCAGGGACTGCCGGGTGCCGCTGTCCAGGCTGGGACCGGTGGTCTGGAGCAGGTCCTTGGCGGAGCGGAGGGCGGAGCTGACCTGGGTCAGGGCCTGGGCCGCGCCGTCAACGACGGTGACGCTGTCGGTGATGGCCTGCTGGAGGCTGGGCTCGTAGGTGTTGAGAATTTCCGTCAGCTCCTCGGTGTGGCCGATGGCGTCCTCCACGCTCCCGCTGAGCCGCAGGGTCAGGGCAGCGGCGTCCTGGAGGGTGGTCACGGACTCGGAGAGGTCCGTCTCGTCCCCGGTGATATCCGTCATCAGGTCGGCCAGCTCGGCCAGGGTGCTGACGACGCCCGTCAGGTCCCGGCACACCGTCCCGGCGGGCTGGACCAGGTCGTCGATCATCTCGTTGACCTCGTCCAGGCGGTCGTTGACCCCGCCGATGACATCGTCCACAGCGGCGTTGGCGGTGTCCAGCTGCTTGAGCTGCTCGTTGATCTCATCCCGGCGGTTGTAGAGGGTCTCCAGCTGGGCGGCGGTCCCGGCGTCCAGTCCCGCGCCATAGGGGGCCGGAGTCTGCAGGAAGGCGCTGAAGCTGGTGATGCCGGCGGCGGCGAGGGCGTCCCTGTTGGCCTCATACTGGCTGTGGGCCTGTTCGGCCTGGCGGAGGTAGCCCTTGATCTGGGCGGGGGTCATGCCCTGAATGGAGATACTGCCCGACACGTCCACGCCGGAGACCTTGGAGATGCTGCGGGTGTTCCCCAGGGCGCGGCTGAGCTTATCCAGGCTGCTTTCCAGGTCCTTGAGCTCCTTGCTCAGGTCCTCGGAGAGCCGGCCCAGGTCCTTGGATTTGGTGTCCTCGTCGTTCAGCCGCTCCTGGAGCTCCGCCAGGTCGCTCTGGATGTTTTGGAGGATCCTCCGGCTCTCCTCCACCTCGGGCCGCAGGGCGGAGACGCCGCCGCTGACCTCGTTGAGGAGGGCGTTGAGGTCGGTGACGGCCTGCTGGGCGGTGGGCAGGTGGCCCGGGAAGGCGTCCTCCGCAGGCGCTTCGGCCTCCTGCCCCTCGGCCGGCTCGCCCTCCGCTTCCCCGGCGGCCTCCTCCGTCTCGGGGGCCGGCAGCGCGCGGCCTGTCAGGGGAGCCAGGGCGTCGGAGAGGGCCTCCGTGGCAGCCAGGGCCGCGTCCAGCTCGTCATAGACCTGCCCCTTGCCGCCGGAGACGGAGGAGCGGGCGGTGTTCAGCTGGTCCAGGCCGCTGGCGGCGGCTTCCAGGCTGCCGCCCATGCCCTCCAGGGAGTCCAGGATGGCGTCCAGGCTGTCGGTAATGGCGTCGTAGGACTCCTCCGTCTTGTCCTTGACCTCCCGCAGGTCCGCCACCTGCTCCAGCTGCTCCAGGGTGGCGGGCACCGCCAGGAGCATCATGCCGTCATAGGTGAAGTCCTCGGTCCCCACGCTGATGGTGAAGTGCTGCTCCTCGCCGGGGAGGGCGGCGTAGAGCACGCAGTACAGATTGCCCACCAGCTGCACCTGGGCCCCTGGGGCCTCCAGGCTGAGCACGTCGTCGCCGTTGAAAACGGACATGGCCGTGAGGACCAGGTTGTTCCGGCTGTACTCCGACGCCTTTTTGCTGGGCACGGCGTCCAGGGTGATCTCCACCACCCCCTTGCCCCCCGCCAGCTTCTCCGCCGGAGTGGGCACGCCGTTGAGCTTGTAGGAGAGGGAGATGTCCCAGGGGAAGTCCTTGTAGGGCTTGTCGGTCTTGCCCTCGAAGTAGAACCGGTCGGGCACGTCGCCGGTGAGGCTGAAGCTGACCTTTCCGTTCTCGATAGAGGGGACCAGGTCGTTGGAGAGGTTGGTCACCTGCTCGTAGGCGCCGTAGTCCACAATGGTCCCGCTGCCGTAGGTGCGGTAGCTCTTGACCACGCTGCTCTCCACCAGTCCGCCGTAGGCGTCCAGGGTGGCATAATAGGTTTCATCGCAGGCGGGGGTAATATCCGCCGCGGAGGCTCCCGGGAGGACAGCCCCCAGAAGCAGCACCCCCGACAGCGTCAGCGACAGAGTTTTCTTGGCATGGGCAGATTGGAAACGCATATTCATACACTCCTTGCAATGATGGTAAATCGTCAGATTTGTTCGGGCTGAAGCTCTGTATCTGTCTCCGGCAGGGGCTCCGGCTGGGCCGCCTGGAGGGCGGGGGCGGGCTCCTTCACCGGCAGGGCCTTGGGCTTGGGCTTGCGCCAGTGGAGGCTGGTCTTGTTGATGACGGGCTCAAATACAGCCAGCAGGGCCGGCAGCAGGAAGAGGATGCAGACCGCCGAGATAATAGAGCCCCTGGCCAGCATGATGCAGATGCTGCTGATGATCTCGATTTTGGAGATGAACCCCACGCCCAGGGTGGAGCAGAAGAGCACCAGGGCGCTGGTGATAATGGAGGAGTCGGCGGCTCCGGCGGCGGCAAGGATTGCCTCCTGCCGGTCCGCGCCCTTCTGCAGCTCCTCCCGGAAGCGGGTGGTCATGAGGATCGCGTAATCCACAGTCGCGCCCAGCTGGACGCAGCCGATGACCGTAGGGGCCACAAAGGGGACGACGCTCCCGTCAAAGTAGGGGACGCTCTGATTGACGAAGATTGCCAGCTCAATGGCCGCTACCAGCAGAACGGGGATGGAGATGGACTGGAAGGTAATAGCAATAATCACAAAAATGGCGGCGATGGAGATATAGCTTGTGACCTGGAAGTCCACGTCGGTAATGTCGATGAGGTCCTTGGTCAGCACCGCCTCGCCGGTCATCTTGCCGTTGGGGTCGTAGGATTTGAGGATGGCGTTGAGCTGCTCCACCTGGGCCCCCGCTTCATCGGAGGCCGTCTCATAGGCGGAGTTGAGCATCACAATCTGCATCCCGTCCTGCTTGACGATGTCCAGCACGTCCTGGGGCAGAAAGAACTCCGGCAGCCCCGTGGGGGCCAGCTTGTCATAGGCCACTACCGCCTCCACACCCTCCACGGCCTCCATCTTCTCCAGCATCTCCGTCATCTGATAGCGGGGCAGGTCGTCCCGCATGACGATAAAGTGGCTGGAGGCCATGCCGAACTCGTCCCGGAGCTTGTTGGTGGCCACGATGGAGGGCATATCCTGGGGCAGGGACTCGTCCAGCTTGTAGTAGATGCCCGCGTGGTTCTGCCCGTAAATGGCGGGGACGAAGGCGAGGAGGAAAACCACCAGAAACGCCTTGCTGTGCCGGACCACGAAGCGGTTGGCCCTGGAGAGGTCCGGCATGAATACCCGGTGGGTGTGCCTGCGGATGGGGCCGTCCAGGATGAGCAGGATGGCCGGCAGTACCAGCACCACGGTAGCCACGCCCAGCACCACGCCCTTTGCCATGACGATGCCGATATCCCGGCCCAGCAGCAGGCGCATGAAGCACAGGGCCAGAAAGCCCGCCACGGTGGTCAGGGAGGAGCTGAACAGGGAGGTGAACGCCGCCTGAATGGCTACGGCCATGGCGTCCCGTTTGTCCTCAAAGTTGTGCCGCTCCTCCTCGTACCGGTGGTAGAGGAAAATGGAGTAGTCCATGGTCACGCCCAGCTGGAGGACGGCGGCAATGGCCTTGGTGATGTAGGAGATCTCCCCCAGGAAGATATTGGTCCCGAAGTTGTAGAGAATCGCCATGCCGATGCTCAGCAGGAAGGCCGCCGGCAGCAGCCAGGACTCCATGGTGGCCGCCATGACAATAAGGGAGAGGAGGACGGCCAGGCCCACATACAGGGGCAGCTCCTGGTCCACCAGGTCCTTGGTGTCCTTGATGACCACGGAGAAGCCCGCCAGGAAGCACTTTTCATTGCACAGCTTCCGCACCTGGCTGATGGCCTCCATCGTCTCCGAGGACGCCCCGGGGGAGTCGTACTGGACAATCATCATAGTGGCGTCCCCGGAGAAGAACATATCCGCCAGCTCCTCCGGCAAAAAGTCCCGGGGGATCTGGACCCCGGCTATGCTGGACAGCCACAGGGCGCTGGTGACGCCGGGGACCTCCTCGATCTCCCGCCGCAGGCTGTTGGTGTACTCCGGCGGCATATCCTCCACGATGAGCATGGTGGTGGCCGCCATGTGGAAGGGCTCCTCCAGCAGCTGCTCCCCCTGGGAGGAATCCAGGTCCGGGGGCAGGTAGGTCAGGATATCGTAGTTGATGCGGGTGGCCGCTGAGCCGAAGATGCACAGCACCAGAACGGCCACCGCAATCGCCAGGACCAATTTGGGCTTCCTGGTCAGGGCCTTTGCCGTTTTTTCTAGCAAGATGGATCACCTCATAGCATAGATTAGAATGATTTACAGCTCTTCGTAGATGATTTCCGCCTCGGCGGAGGAGCGGCGGGGTACTTTAACGGTGTAGCGGCAGGCCAGCAGGTTTTCCGCCCCGTCCGCCGCCAGGGTCAGACCCAGGAGCCGTACCAGCAGCAGCCCGCTCCGGAAGGGCCGTATCAGCAGAAGCAGCCCCAGCGCCGTCCCGGCCAGGGACAGAAGCAGGATGGCCCACCACTTGCCCATGCCGAAGTGCTTGGCGTCGATGGCAGTCTGGAGCCGGAGGACGCTGTCCACCAGGATGAACAGCCCTACGGCCGCCGGCAGGAGGAGCAGCATATCCTCCGGCCGGAGAAGAAGGACCGCGCCCAGCAGGATCGAGAGTATGCCCACCGCCAGGTCAAACTGGAAGGCCAGCCGGTAGAGGTCGTTGGAGAAGTACCCGGCCAGCCGGACCGCGCCGGCGGCAACGGCGGCAATTCCCAGCGCGGTACAGATGACCGCGGCGGAGGTTTCCGGCCAGATGATCAGGGCGGCGCCCACGGCAATCAGGGCGGCGGAGACGGCGGTAAAGGCCGCCTTGACGGTTTTCACAAAGGACAATGTAATTACCTCCCTTCGCTTTGCCGCCGGATTGACTGGCGGCTCTGTGTTGTTGAACCTATCATAGCGGAGCGGCGGCGGTTTCACAACGGACAAGAGCACCGGGGTGTGTCAAGAAGAGATAAGCGGGCCGGGATGCGTCAGTTTCTCCCATTTCTGACAGTTCGTCACCCTGGGGGCGCATACCAGGGAAATCAATTTTTGAGAAATTATCTCACGCCCTACGGACCGTCAAATGGATTTCCCTGGCATATAAAGCCGATCCTTGACGAAAAAGGGAAAATCGTGTAAACTACGCTGTAAAGAAATTGTGGAGAAAGGAGGAGGAACCATGTCCAACATCACCAAACGGGCCCTGGCCGCGTCGCTGAAAAAGCTGCTGGAGCGCGCCCCGCTGGATAAAATTACTATTCAAGACCTGGTGGACGACGCGGAGGTGAGCCGCAAGACCTTCTATTACCACTTCCAGGACATCTACGACCTGATGGAGTGGTGCATCGTGGAGGATGGAAAGAGGATCCTGGAGGGCAACGTGACCGCGGACACCTGGCAGCAGGGCCTGCGCAATGTGCTCGCCTACCTCCAGGGCAACCGGGCCATGATCCTCAACGGCTACCGGTCCGTCCAGCGGCAGGGGGATATGCTGAAGGTCAACCTGTCCCGCCTGGTCCGCCCGATCATGGAGGGCATCTTCGACAGCCAGCCGGACCACGAGCGGGTGGACGGGGAGGACCGGGAGCTGATTTTGAAGCTGTTCTCCTACGGGCTGGTGGAGCTCATCCTCTACTGGATCGGAAACGGCATGAAGCCGGACGGGGAATATTTGGTGGCGCGGCTCGACCGGATCTTTGACGGGAGCATGGAGACGCTCATCCGGAAATGCCTGAAAAAATAGGAGACGCCCGGAGCCGCAGTAAGGCTCCGGGCGTCAGTGTATCAAAAACAGTCTGACCAAACCATGATTCCAACTTTTCAATCCCTGCATCTTCAAGGATATTTATAGGCAGTTTCGTGTAAAATTTCATTGGCGCAAAAAGTGATAGTTTTCACAGCCCAGCGCCCTTGGAGGCTTTCCGGTTTCGGCCAAAGATATTCCTGACAGAGACAGAGCGCTATCCTCTGAGCAGGAAATCGGCATAGCTCCTCCTTCTACAGAACGCCGCCGCTGGCGGCGACTTCTTTATACCAGGCCGCGCTGTCCTTTGGGATCCGTGCGCCCGTCGGATAGTCCACGTAGACCAGCCCGAACCGCTGGCTGTAGCCCTCCGCCCACTCAAAGTTGTCCGTAAGGGACCAGTGAAAGTATCCCCGCACATCCGCCCCTGCGGCAATGGCGCGGGAGAGGGCCCGCAGATAACGGGTGAGAAAGTCGATGCGCTGGGGGTCGTGGACCCTGCCGTCCAGAGAGACCCAGTCCCGGCAGGACAGGCCGTTCTCGGTGATGTAGACCGGCAGGCCATACCGCTCATAAACGAGCCGGGGCCCCCACTCCAGAGCCTCCGGGGTGACGGGCCAATCCATGGCCGTATGGGGGTAGCCGGCGGGAAAATCCACCGGCTCAGGGCCGTTTTCGCCCATCCGGGCCGCCGTGCCGTGGTACACGTTCATGCCGATAAAGTCCAGCTTGTCCCTCATGCCGTCCAGGGCCATACCGAAGAGAAAGGACCCCGGCCCCTGGGGCTCCGCGAACATCAGCCGCCGGGCGGCCTCCGCATCCTCCTCCCGGTCGGAGGCGGGATATCAGACGTTCCCCGTAGAGGACAGGCCCACCTGGCTGCTTTGATCGGCCCTGTGGATGGCGTCCGCCGCCAGCACATGGGCCAGACGGGCGTTCCGCCAGCACGCCTTGTATGCCGCCCCCGTCAGGGTCAGCCCCGGCGCGTGCTCGCCGCTTCCGCAGCCCATGCCAATGAAGCACTGGGGCTCGTTAAGGGTGATCCAGCGCCTTACCCGGCCCTTGAAGTGCTCCGCCATCTTTTCCGCGTAGGCGGCAAAGACATGGGCCGTTTCCGGATTCTGCCACCCGCCCTTCGCCTCCAGCGCCTGGGGCAAATCCCAGTGGTACAGCGTCACCCAGGGCTCGATCCCCGCCTCCAGCAGGGCGTTTACGATCCCATCACAGTAATCAAAGCCGGGTTGATTCCAGTCTGTATTTCCCTTGGGGGCGATCCTCGGCCATGCGACGGAAAAGCGATAGGCCCCCAGCCCCATATCCTTTATGAGCTGGATATCCTCCCGCCAGCGGTGGTAGCTGTCGCAGGCGACATCTCCGGTGTCGTCGTTTTTAATCCTGCCGGGGGTGTGGGCGAACACGTCCCAGATACTCCGGCCCCGGCCGCCCTCGTTCACGCCGCCCTCGATCTGGTAGGAGGCGGACGCCGCGCCCCAGAGAAATCCCTTCGGAAAATCAGCCATCAGCTTCGACTCCTTTTATTGACCAGCGCGTTTGCCCCGGCCGTCAAAGCGTTCAGGAGGCGGCCCGCCTCCTCCTCGCTGCCGCCCTTTACCGACAGATACAGCTTGAGCTTCGGCTCCGTGCCGGAGGGACGCACAATCAGCTTTGCGCCGCCTGCGAGATGCAGCTCCAGCACATCGGAGGGAATCAGGCCGGTATTGTCACGCAGATAGTCCATCCGCCCCGTGACGGCCAGCCCCGCCACTTCTGCGGGGGGATCGGCGCGCAGCGAGGTCATCACCTCCTCCATCGCCTTCATGCCGTTCTGCCCCTCAAAGGCGATGCTGACGAGCCCGTTGCGGTAGAAGCCGAATTTTTCATACAGCGCGTTCATGGCGTCCAGCAGCGTCATCCCCCGCCCGGCGTACCAGGCGGCGCACTCGCAGGCCAGCATCACCGCGTTCACCGCGTCCTTGTCCCGGACGTGGGCCCCGGACAGGTAGCCGTAGCTCTCCTCAAAGCCGAAGATATACCGCTCCTTATGCCCCTCTGCCTCCAGAAGGCCGATCTGCTCGCCGATATATTTGAAGCCGGTGAGCGTGCGGCGCAGCTCCACGCCGTACTCCGCCGCCACAGCCGCGGCCATATCGGTAGAGACGATGGTAGTGACAGCGACCGGATTTTCCGGCATGGTACTCCGGGAAATCCGGGTGCGGCACAGATAGTCCAGCAGCAGCACCCCCATCTCATTGCCGGAGAGCAGCCGGTAGCTCCCCTCTCCGTCCGGTACGGCCGCGCCCATGCGGTCGCAGTCCGGGTCGGTGCCAAGGAGCAGATCGGGCTTTACGGCATCGCACAGCCGCAGGCCCTCCTCCATGGCCTCCCTGATCTCGGGGTTGGGATAGGGGCAGGTGGGGAAGTGCCCGTCCGGCTTCTCCTGGGCGGGAACCACAGTGAGGCGCTTCACGCCCATCTTTGCCAGCAGCTTCCGGACGCACTCCAGGCCGGAGCCGTTGAGGGGCGTATAGACCAGCTTCAGCCCGGACACGTCGTTTCCGGGCCGCAGGGCCAGCACGGCGTCCACGAAATCGTCCAGGCACCTGTCGTCGATATAGCGGACGGTCCCCGCCGCCAGGGCGGCGTCAAAATCCGTCAGCACCTGTACTTCCAGCCCCTCTGCGAGCTGAGCAGTATCGAGGCGGACTACAACTTCGCCACCAACCGCCAATATGACGGCCTGGTCTTCGGCATCCCCTCCACCGGCAACGCCCAGGGGATCATCTATAATAAAAAAGTCGCCGAAGCAGCCGGGTATTCCGCCTCGGACGAGAACCTCAAGCCCATGCCTAAGACCCCCGACGAGTTCCTGCAGTTCCTTCAGGACATCAAGGACAAGACCGACGCCATCCCCCTGTACACCAACTTCGCCGCCGGCTGGACCATGACCGCCTGGGACGCCTACATCAGCGGCGGCGCCACCGCCGACGCCGACTGGATGAATATCACCATGCCCCAGACCAAGGACCCCTTCGCCGACCGGGGCGACGGCACCGGCCCCTATGCCGTCTACAGGCTGCTCTATGACGCTGTCAGTCAGGGCCTCACCGAGGACTCCCCCACCGCCACCGACTGGGAGGGCTGCAAGCCCATGATCAA
>JAAWHO010000049.1 GCA_022795905.1 Oscillospiraceae bacterium | reverse complement strand
GCGATCCTGCAGGATCGCGCCTCTTTTTCACTGTTCCGCGATTACTGGGACCGCCCAGTCGTGAAGGACCTCCCGGAGCCCGTCATCGTATTCCGCACTCACACAGTAGGCATACTCCTGGCTGGGCAGCGTCTCCTGGAGGAACAAAATCTGTAGGCTGTTCGAAAAGAAGACGAGATACTCCGGCTGGAAAGCGGCCCGCATCTCCGTTCTGAGCAGCTGTGTGGGAACCTCTCCGGCATCCAGGAAAGCCTCGATTGCCTCCTCCTCCGAGCAGGCAAATAGATCCAGGTTCTCAATATGCTCCCCGGTCTCCCGGTCGAAGGCCGCCCCCAGCCGCAGCTCGTGGTAGGTCCTGCCCCCTAGCGGCAGATGAACGGAGGTCTGAAAGTACATCACCTGGCTGCTGGAGGCGGTGGGGGAGGTGTTCTGTTCCAGTGTACGGCAGGCGTACTCCTCTCCTTCCTCCCGCCAGGCGGCGTAGGCCCGCTCCAGCTCCGCCTCCTCGTCGTAGAGGATGCCCTGGGCCTCGTAGTAGGCCAGGACCTTCTCCTTCGCCGTCTCGCTCAGATCGTCAAAGCTCTCAATTCCCCCCACATAGCAGTTATCCGGCCCGCTGCTGTCCATCACTGCCAGCAGCTCCGTTCCGTCTGCCAGCCGGTAGGTATGCCGCCTGGACTCCCGCATGATATCCAGCGGCGTGCCGTCGGACAGCGTCCCAGTGTTCCGCTCCACCAGTCCCCGCACCCACAGAGCCCGGACCGCGCCCTTTTCCAGATCGACCGTAACGCTGGCATTCAGCTGGGGCTCACGCTGAAAACCGTCCCCGCTGATATCCTCCAGGAAGGCGATGACCTGGCTCGCCTCTGTCATGGAAAAGTCCCGCACCTTCCCGCTGCGCGTCCGGATAGAGAAGGAGGCCAGCCGCCCGTCCTCCCCCAGCTCAAAGCCGATAATTTCCCCCTCCACCTGCTCTTGCCCGGAGCAGGCGGCGCACACGCCCAGGCACAGCAGGCAGAGCAGCAGCAAAATCCCAAAACGTTTCATAACATCCCCTCCTTTTCCAATCCAGTACAGTATAGCATAGAACCGCCGGGGTGTCTAAACTTTTTGTTAAGAACCGCGCTCTTTTCTGGACAACGCCGCTTCTATCCGGTATACTGGACGTATATAGTAAAATTGACCATACTGTTTGGAATCGGAAAGGGGCGGTACTTTGCGGATCAATCCTCAGCTCTTGGAAAAAATCAAGGAGAGTCTGTCCTCCGTTCTGCCCATCACGGCCATTGTGCTGCTGCTGAGCATGACAATCACGCCCCTGACTACCGGGGCGCTGGTGCTGTTCCTGTTCGGGGCGGCGCTGCTCATCGTGGGGGTGGGAGTGTTCACCCTGGGGGTGGATATGTCCATGACCCCCATGGGCCACGGCATCGGCGTCACCATGAGCCGGGCCCGGCATATGGCCATCCCCCTGGCGGTAGCCTTCGTGCTGGGGGTGCTTATCACCGTGGCGGAGCCGGATCTGACGGTGCTGGCGGAGCAGGTTTCCGCCATCCCCAGCCATGCCCTCATTCTCACCGTAGCCGCCGGGGTGGGGCTGTTCCTGGTCATCGCCCTGCTGCGCACAATGCTGAGCGTCCACCTGTCCCACCTGCTGGTAGGGGCGTATCTGCTGGTGTTTCTCCTGGCCTTTTTCGCGCCCAGGGACTTTATCCCGGTGTCCTTCGACTCCGGCGGCGTGACCACCGGGCCGATCACGGTGCCCTTTATCATGGCCATGGGTGTGGGCATGGCCTCGGTGCGCAGCGACAAAAACTCCACCAGCGACAGCTTCGGCCTGGTAGCCCTGTGCAGCATCGGGCCGGTGCTGTCGGTGCTGCTTCTGGGCATCTGCTACGCCCCGGAGAGCGCCGCCTATACCCCGGTCTCCCTGCCGGATATCGCCACCACCCGGGACGCGGCGGCGGCCTTTGCCGCCGCCGTCCCCCACTACGCGGAGGAGGTGGCCGGGGCCATGGTGCCCATCTGCCTCGTGTTCCTGCTCTTCCAGCTCATCACCCGCCGGTTCAAGCACACCCAGCTCTGGCGGATTGTCAGCGGGCTGGTGTATACATACGCGGGGCTGGTGATGTTCCTCACCGGTGTAAACGTGGGCTTCATGCCCGCCGGGGAGCTCATCGGCTCCTACATCGGCGGCGGCGAGCAGCCCTTCCTGCTCATCCCCATCGGCATGGTCATGGGCTACTTCATCGTCTCCGCCGAGCCGGCGGTCCATGTGCTCATCAAGCAGGTGGAGGAGGTCTCCATGGGCTCCATCTCCCAGGGGGCCATGAAGCAGGGGCTGAGCATCGGCGTGGCTGTGTCCATCGGCATCGCCATGCTGCGGGTGCTGACGGGGATCTCCATTTTGTGGTTCCTCATCCCCGGCTACGCCGTCTCCCTGGGGCTGACTTTCTTCGTGCCCCAGCTGTTTACCGGCGTGGCCTTCGACGCCGGCGGCGTGGCGTCGGGACCCATGACGGCGGCGTTCCTGCTGCCCTTCGCCATGGGGGCCTGCGAGGCGGCGGGGGGCAGCCTGATGACGGACGCCTTCGGCCTGGTGGCCATGGTGGCCATGACGCCCCTGGTGACCATCCAGCTGCTGGGTCTGGCGGGCCGGGTAAAGAAGAAGCTGGTCAGCGACGCCCTGCGGGCGGAGCTGGCCAAAGCGGAGGACTGCATCCTCTACTACGAGTAAGGAGGGATACGCCATGGCGGCAAAAAAACCGGAGCGCATGACCCTCATCATGTCCATCGTGGAGCGGGGCTGCGGCGCGAAGCTCCACAAGCTCTACCGGGAAAACCAGGTGTTTATCTCCCTGCGCTGCGAGGGCAGCGGCACGGCTACCTCGGAGATTATGGATATTCTGGGGCTGGGCAGCTCGGAGAAGGATATTCTCATCAGCACCGCCCCCGTCTCCACGGCCCGGGCCCTGCTGGAGCGGCTGGACGACGACCTGCGGGGGGCGGTGCCCGGCAGCGGCATTGCCTTTACTATCCCGCTGACAGCGGTGAACAATTTACTGGCGGCCTTTATCAATCTGACGACAAAAACCGACCGGGACAGCGGAGGAGATACAGATATGGAGAACAGCGTCAAGAGCAGCCTGATTCTGGTGACGGTCAACCAGGGCTTCACCGACGTGGTCATGGACACCGCCCGGAAGGCGGGGGCCCGGGGCGGCACCATCATCCGGGCCCGCTGGGCGGGGGACGAGAGCTTTGCCCAGGCCAGGGGGCTTACCCATCTCCAGGCGGAGAAGGAGATGATTTTTATTGTGGTGCCCAAGGAGATCCGAGCCGCTGTCATGGAGGCTATCAACCGGAAGCACGGCCTCCAGAACGAGGCCGGGGCTATGGTCAGCGCCGTGGGCATCGAGCAGCTGGTGCATTTGGGATAGCATCCACCCTTTTTCTTGAAAGAAAAAGGGTCAAAAAGAACTTTTGCGCAAAACCTTGTTTTGCTTTGGAAGTGGGATTATGAAAAGAGCCGCTCCGAATTTCCTCGGAACGGCCCTTTTGTCTTATTCTTCTGTGCTTTCTGTCAGGGGCAGATCCATCAGCCCCTCCAGGTCGGCGGTGGTGATGGTCACAATATCGTCGTCGGTTGGGTTCTCCAGAACGGCTACCCGGTCCGCCTGGTTGGCAACAATCTTCTCGAAGAGGTTGCGTACATCCCGGGCGTTGCCGAAATTCTCGTCCCGGTCCTCGTAGAGCTCGTCCAGGTGCTCCCTGACCGCCGCTTCCGCCTTTTCGTCCAGGCGGTAGTCGCTGCGCTCCACCCGGCCCTTGAAAATCTCAAAGAGCTGGTCCCCGTTGTAGTCCTCAAAGAACAGGTACTTGTTAAACCGGGATTTCAGGCCCGGATTGGCGTCGATGAATCGGGGCATCAGGCTGGCGTATCCCGCTACAATGACCACAAAGTCATCCCGGTGGTCCTCCATAGCCTTCAGAATGGTGTCGATGGCCTCCTGGCCGAAATCCTTGTCCGCGTTCTCCGGGGCCAGAGTGTAGGCCTCGTCGATGAAGAGCACGCCCCCCAGGGCCTTATCGATGATCTCCTTGGTTTTGATGGCGGTCTGGCCTACGTACCCGGCTACCAGGCCGCTGCGGTCCACCTCCACCAGATGGCCCTTGCTGAGGATCCCCAGGGCGCTGTAAATCTTGCCGATAATCCGGGCCACCGTGGTCTTGCCGGTGCCGGGATTGCCGGAGAACACCAGATGGAAGGACATATCCGGGCACTTCATGCCCCGGTCCTTCCGGAGCTGCCGGACCTTCACCAGGTTGACCAGACTGTCCACGTCCTTCTTGACCACCTCCAGGCCGATGAGCTCGTCGAGCTCCGCCATGGCCTCCTCCAGGGTGGGCTTGGGGGCTTCCTCCTCCTCTTCCGGCTCCGTCTGGGCCGGCGCGGCGGCGGGGTCCGCCGGCTTTTCGGGGACAGGCTCCGGCCCCTGGGCGGCCGGCTGGAGGGGCGGCTGGGGCGGCGGTCCGCCAAAGAAGTCGTCAAAGAGCCCCCGGGTCCGGTCCCGGGAGATCACCTTGTCGAACTCGTTCATGATGTCGTTGAGCTCTTTGGCGGCGTCCTTTTGAGCCCCGCCTGTCAGGGTCGGGGCGCCGGCCAGGTAGTCGTCAGGGCCGGGGGTCAGGGCGATAGCCGCGACGCCGGCCTGGTCGCAGGCATTGGTCAGCTGGTTGTAGAGAAGGGTGATGCGGCGGCTCTCCGCGAAGGAAAAGGATCCATCGTAAGCGGCGCAGAGCATCAGGAGGTTTTTCTGCACCTCCGCGAAGGTACGGCTGTAGGTCGTGCCGTTTTTTGCGTCGGCCTGCGTCAGGCGCAGGAAGAAATCGGGGACCCCCACGGTATAGTTGGGGTTGGCCCGGTAGTAGCCCATGGCCTTTTCAAACTGTTCGGGGGAGAATTTGACCTGGCGGTCGGTGTAAAGCTGGTTGATGCCGATCACGTCGCCGCCCTGCTGGCCGCTGGCGGCCCAGAGGCAGAGGGCGCAGGCACGGAAATAGGTGTCGATCTCCTGGGAGGGAATGTTCAGCTCTCCGGGGATGCTCTGGCAGAAGTTTCCGATGGCGTCCGCGTAGTCGCGGTGGAAATTTTTACTCATAGGGGGGCCTCCATTTTATGTGGCAGATAAGGCTATTATAGCACGTCCGGCATATTCTGGCAAGGAACCCGGCCTATTTTTCCTGGGAGGGCAGATTTCCTGGCCGGACAGATTTAGCGATTGCGCCGGGGCGGAGAATGTGCTAGAATAGAAACCAGATTTTATTTCCGAGGGAGGCGAGGGAAATTGATGAGGCTGTTCCGCAGAGCGTCGGCGTGGCTGCTGGTCCTGGCGCTGGCGCTGGTGCTGATGCCAAGAGGACGGGCGGCGGCCAGCGGCGTCTACTTCACGGCCGCCAACGACCAGCTGCTGGATCTGAACGGCGAGACAATGCCCTTCCTCTCCAACGGGATGCTCTACGTGCCCAACACCGTCTTTCAGGGGACGGACCTGGGGGTCAGCTTTGCCCGAAACTACGGGATGCACCTGGCCCTGCTCTACACGGCCCAGACGGACCTGCGCTTCGATTTGGAGAACCAGAGCGCCTGGGACAAGCTGGGCAACCAGTACGATACGTACGCTATTGAGCGGGGGGACTGCGTGTTTTTCCCGCTGGATGTTGTCTGCCGGCATTTCGGCCTGGACTGGAGCTTCACGCAGACGGCCAATGCCCCGCTTATCCGGATCACCACCTCCGGCGCGGTGCTGAACACGGAGGAATTCACCTCGGCGGCGGCTACGCAGATGGAGAACTACTACAATGCCTACCAGCGCCAGCTGGAGGAGCAGACCGCGGATACCCGTCCGGCGCCGGCGGACCCTGTTATCCCGCCGGTCCAGACCGGGGAGGGCCAGCAGGTGCGCCTGCTGATCACCGGCCGGGACACCGAGGCCACGGCGGAGCTTCTCGCTCTGCTGGAAAACGCCCAGGTCCAGGCCACCTTCCTGCTGGACACGGAGGCGATGGAGGACGGGGACCTGGTCCGGGGCATCGCCTCCGGCGGCCACGCCATCGCCCTGGCGGCGGAGGGGGAGACGGCCCGTGCCGTGGAATCCGAGCTCCGGCGGGGGCGGGAGCTGCTGTGGGAGACGGGATGCCTGTGGCTGGAGTTGGTCTGGTACGGCGGGGAGGACGATATCTCCGGCCTGCTGGAGGAGATGGGCTGCGGCCGGGTCCGCGCGGAGCTGGACCTGCAGAGCACGGGACTGGGCAGCGCCTCCCGGGCCCGGCGGCTGCTCACGTCGATCGAACGGCACGGCGGGGAGGAGGTCTCGGTCCATCTGGGGGATGACAGGGGCTGCCTGAGGGGGCTGGAGGTCCTGCTGCGGGAGCTGGCGGAGGCCGGGTGCCCGGTGAGCCCGTGGCGGCTGCAGAATGCCGGCTGATCCGCCCTAATTTACAAAAAGTTCAAGCAAAATCCCCAAAGAGGGATATAATGAGAATCACCAGAGAAGAAAGTCCCGCCCGGCCTGCGGGAGGGACGGGGAATATGAGGAGGCGCGCGTATGGCGAGGAAAATCCTGGTTGTGGAGGACGACCGCAATATATCCGATCTCATCCGGATGTACCTGGAGCGGGAGGGGTTTGAGGTCCATGCCGCGTTTGACGGAGGCGCTGCGGTGGAGCAGTTCCGGGCGCTGGAGCCGGATATGGTCCTGCTGGATATCATGCTGCCGGTGATGGACGGCTGGGCGGTGTGCGGGAAGATCCGGGAGAGCAGCCGGACGCCGATTATTATGATTACGGCCAAGAGCGAGGTCTTTGACCGGATCCAGGGGCTGGAGATGGGGGCGGACGACTACATCGTAAAGCCCTTCGAGATGAAGGAGCTCATCGCCCGCATCAACGCCGTGCTCCGGCGGACGGAGATCCCGGAGGATACCCGGAAGAGGCTCGTCTTTGACAGGCTGGAGATCAATCTGGACTCCTATGAGCTGACGGTGGATGGGAAGAAGGTGGACACCCCGCCCAAGGAGCTGGAGCTTCTCTACCACCTGGCCTCCACGCCGAACCGGGTGTACACCAGGAATCAACTGCTCGACGAGGTCTGGGGCTTTGACTACTTCGGCGACAGCCGGACGGTGGACGTGCATATCAAGCGGCTCAGGGAGAAGATCGAGGATGTTTCCGAGGAGTGGGCGCTGAAAACCGTCTGGGGGGTCGGGTATAAGTTCGAGGTCCTCCCGAAGGCGAAATAAACCCGCGGCCCGCCGGGGCCGCGAAAAGGAGCGCTTTCAATGAGCAGATTCAAGGGCATCTACTGGCGGCAGTTCATCGTGACCGTGGGAATGGTCGCCCTGACCCTGGTCCTTCTGGGGACCAGCTTCTTCGCCCTGACCTACAGCTACATCCTGTCCGAAAAACGCCAGGAACTGGAGGACAAGGCCAACATTATCTACCAGATGGCGGAGGACATCTACCAGCAGCCCGCTACTTATATGGGCCTGTGGCGCTCGGAGCTGCGGGAGATGATCGACGTGGCCCAGCGCATGAGCAACGTTACCTTCTTCATCTGGGTCCCCTCCGCCAACAGCTTTATCAGCACCGACACCAGCGTCGGCGGCCTGGAGCTGACCATCCCCGCCGCGATGAACGGCAAGCTCCAGACCGGAGATACCTACGTGGGGACCAGCGATCTGGGCATCTACGAGAAGGCCCGCTTTGTGGTGGCCGTCCCCGCCCAGAAGCCAAGCGCTGCTGTGGGCCCTGTCCTGGCCGTGGCCGACTCGGACAGCATGATGGGTATGTGGCACGCCTTTTTGGGCATTTTCGGCATGACGGCGATCACCGTGCTTCTTATCGCCTTCGTGGCCACCGCCGGGACAGCGGTCCAGCAGGTCAAGCCCATCCGGGACATGGCCGCCGCCGCCCGGCGCTTCGCCGAGGGCAACTTTGACGCGAGGATCTATGATACCGGACGGGAGGATGAGATCGGCGAGCTCACGGAGGCCTTCAACGCCATGGCCGACTCCCTCCAGCGCACCGAGCAGCAGCGCCGGGAGTTTATCGCCAACATCTCCCACGAGCTGAAAACCCCCATGACCACCATCGCCGGGTACGCCGACGGCATTCTGGACGGCGTTATCGCCCCGGAGGAGGAGGAGCAGTACCTGCGCATCATCTCCGACGAGAGCCGGCGGCTGAGCCGGCTGGTCCGGCGGATGCTGGACGTGAGCCAGCTCCAGAGTTTGGACCTCATCAAGCAGAAAACCGCCTTCGATCTCTCCGAGTCCATGCGGCGGGTGCTGGTGAGCATGGAGAAGAAGATCACCGGCCGGGGGCTGGACGTGGAGGTGGAGATTCCCGAGGACCCGGTGATGGTCCTGGGGGACAACGATCTGCTCACCCAGGTGGTCTATAACCTGCTGGAGAACGCCGCCAAGTTTGCCTCCCCGGACTCCACCCTCTTCCTGGGGCTGGAGCGGCGGGGGGAGAAGGCGGTGGTCACCGTCCGCAACCGGGGAGAGACCATCCCGGCGGAGGAGCTGCCCCTGCTTTTTGAGCGGTTCCACAAAAGCGACAAGTCCCGCTCCGCCGACAAGGACGGCGTGGGCCTGGGGCTGTATATTGTCAGGACCATTCTGGAGCAGCACCGGGAGAGCATCACCGCCGCCAGCGAGGACGGTGTGACCACCTTTGCCTTCACCGTCCAGCTGACCCAGCCGGCGGAGGAGGCCCGGAAGAATACCCATAAGGAGGCGTGACCATGGAGGAACTTCTCTTTGAACAGCAGAAGGAAATCGTCCTGACCTACCGGCCCGGGGAGCAGGTGGAGCCTGTTCAGCTCAGCTACCAGCGGGCCCTGCCCCAGGGGATGCAGCCCCCGCCGGAGCCCCCTGCGCCGCCCTGGCGGGAGGCCATCGCCCCGCCGGAGAAGCAGCGCAGGGGCGGCTGGGGGCTGATCCTCTTTGTGGTGCTCTCGGTGCTGGTGGTGCTGGTGTGCCTGGGGGTGGGGATCTACTACTTTGCTGTCAACGGCTGGTCCCTGCCGGCGCCGCCCTCCTCCGGAGGCGGCGGTCGGGAGGAGACGCCCCGGGACTCCCTTCCGGACGACGGCTACGACGCCTTCTGGCGGGACTGGATGCTGCCGGAGGAGGAGACCACCATCGCCCGCTTCCCCAACGGCGGGGATGTCCGGATGGTGCTGACGCCGGCGGCGGGGGAGGCCCTGGCTCCGGGAGAGGTCTATGCGAAGGTCAATCCCTCGGTGGTGACGGTGCTGGGCTACCAGAGCGCCTCCGCCAGCGTGGGAACCGGGATTATTTTCAGCTCCGACGGCTATATTCTCACCAACTACCATGTGATTTCCGGCAGCTATGAGTGCTCGGTTCTGGTTACGGACGAGTACGGTGTGGATACCCGCTATGACGCCATGCTGGTGGGCGGGGACGCCGATCGGGACCTGGCCGTGCTCAAGGCGGACGCCGAGGGCCTGACGCCGGCGGAGTTCGGCGTGTCCGATGATCTGGCTATCGGGGACCGGGTGTACGCCATCGGCAACCCCCTGGGGATCGAGCTGCGGAATACATTTACTGACGGCATTGTCTCGGCGGTGGACCGGGACGTCTATGTGGACGGGGTGACCATGACCCTTATCCAGACCAACGCCGCCCTCAACTCCGGGAATTCCGGAGGGCCCCTTATCAACCAGTATGGACAGGTGGTGGGGGTGAACACCATCAAGATGATGAGCGGGGACGACACCATCGAGGGGTTGGGCTTCGCAATTCCCACCAGCCTGGCGGCGCGGTGGGTCAACGACCTCGTTGCCTTTGGGGAGCTCCAGCCCCAGCCGGTGCTGGGGGTGTCCATCAGCCGGATTCCGGAGGTCCTGGAGGACGGGGCCCTGGGGCTGCGGGTGGAGACCGTGACGCCCGGGGGCAGCAGCGACAGAGCCGGAGTCCGGGTGGGGGACTATGTGGTGGCCTTTAATGGGCAGAATGTAGCTACGACCGAGGATATTCTGGCCCTGCGCCGGGATCTGCGGGTGGGGGACCAGGTGCCTGTCCGGGTGTTCCGGGATGGGGAGTACCTGGAGCTGACCATGACGATGATGGCAGAGGAATAATTGAATCGGGAGGGCCGCTCCGGTTGGTTCCGGGGCGGCCCCTTTTTGTGGATTCTGACGTTGCATAGAACTGTGCAGCTTTTCCCCCGTTACAGCCATGGGTGTAACGGCTTTTGGCTGTTAACACTCAATATAAAAAGGAGAACTGCATGAATTACACAGAGAAGTACCATCTGCCCCAGTGGGAGGAATCGGACCGGGTCATGCGCACCGATTTCAACCAGATGTGCGCCGATATGGAGGCCGGACTCTGCGCTAACGCCCAGGGGGTGAGCGAGGCAAAAACAGAAGCGGCAAAATTGCCGTATGTGGTGGGGGGATATGTCGGGAAGGCCGAGGCCCAGGATATCTATCTGGGGTTCCGGCCCTCGGCCTTGTTCGTTTTCTGCACGCCGAACAGCAACACCGAGACCGGTACCCTATGCCTATCCTTTTCCATCACGAAGGACAGCGCCACTCCGAAGGTGGTCCTGACAGACAGCGGGTTCCATTTAATCTCTGATGATAGGAAATATCGATTTCCCGACACAAACCGTCAGGGCGCCTCCTACCAGTTCGTCGCTTTTCGCTAAAAAAGACCCCCAGGGCCGAAGCCCTGGGGGTTTTGTGGTCTAAATGCTACGATCAGGGAACAACAACACCGCGAGTAACCTCGAAGGTATAGATCACGCTGTCATATCCACCCTCACACTCAACCTCAACATACAAAGTGTTCTTAGTATTCTCTGCGAGATTTACTTCCTTACCAAGACCATTTGTCCCGTTACTGTCATCAGTAAAACGGAGGACAGTGCCCTTGCCATCGAGAAGGATCTCGTCAACATGAAGGGTGCTCTTATCTTCGGGAACAGAGATACTCAAAGTTTTATTGCTGTCAAAGCCAGCATCCTTGATAGCCACACGATCGCCAATCCCGCTGATCACAGGAACCTTTTTATCGGCAGGAGCAATGGTGAAGAACTCGAAGGTCTTGACATCATCCTTACCGCCAAATTCACCAGCTGCCTTGTAAGTGAAGACACCATTGTCCCAGTTTTTCACCCACTGGAAATAGTTTCGGTTCACATTGGAGTGTTCCACCGTGCCAGTAAGGTCAAGGTACTTATCAGCTCCCTTGACATTCTGGTTCAGCACTTCGTCCGGATCGCTCGGATTTCCGTTCTTGTCCGGCGTCATCGTATCGAACCACTCATCGACGAAGATGAAGTAATCCGCGTCACTCTCTCTGGAACCATCGTTCTCAATAACTTTAAGCGCCTGAGAGCCAGCGGCAACCACAATCTTACCATCAATAGGAGCCTTCTTAACGAAGGAAACCGTAGTGTCTTTGGTGATTTTCCAATTGCTTACAGTGAAGTACAGATAACCGTCCTCGTCCCGGTCCACATCAGCAGCATCGTTATACTCGGTGCTGTCAATCTTGAAATAGCCGTGGACACCGGTCTCAGCAGATGTGAAGTACGGAGAGGTGTTTGTCGCGAGGTATGCGCCGCTCTTGTACTCCTCAGCCTTGGTGTTGTCCTTATAGGCCTTCACACCATCGGACAGGGTCAGCTTGTAGAAGCCGCTGATCGAGCCGCCGGAAGCGTCAACAAGGGTGGTGTCAGTGAAGGTAACGGTTCTCTTCTCTCCGTCGCTGTTCGTGATTGTGACCACGATGGAGGTCATCTCGCTCACAGCGTCAGCGGAGCTCTTGGGATTGCCCTTGGCATCGAAACCGGCAACAGAGATCTTGTCCCCGGTGGTGGTCTCCAGAACGTCCTCCAGAGTCTTCAGGGTAGCGGTATCGTCCGTGTAATGCAGGGTCGGGGTACCATTGGTATAGGTGACAACCGCATAGTCGTCGTCAGTGGAGTACAGCTCGCCGAACTTAGTGTTTTGAGCGCTCTGTGTCAAGGTGTACATACGACCGTTGATGATCGCATTGTAGGTCACGCCGGCAGGATCGACCTTGATGGTGGCAGGATCAATCTCGGTGGGCTGGATGTTCAGAACATTCTCAGCGCCTTCGCCGTACTGGTCAGCGTAAGCCTTAGCAGTGTTGTAGGAAACAGTGATCTTGCGGTCACCATCATCATCGCTCACACCGTAGAAGGAAACG
>JAAWHO010000048.1 GCA_022795905.1 Oscillospiraceae bacterium | reverse complement strand
CGTGGTTCTGGAGAACGTGAAGAAGGCCGCCAAGGGCACCGGCTTTGACGCCTACAAGGAGGAGTACGTGGACATGATCGCCGCCGGCATCGTGGACCCGGCTAAGGTCACCCGCTCCGCTCTGGAGAACGCCGCCTCCGTGGCCGCCATGGTGCTGACTACCGAGTCCCTGGTGGCCGACAAGCCCGAGCCCCCCGCGCCTCCCGCTCCCGGCGGAGATATGGGCATGGGCGGTATGTATTAAGAGAGTTCCCGCAAAAAACAGACCTCAGCCGCTGCCTGCGAGCCGCAGGCAGCGGCTTTTTGCGGAGAAATTGCCGAAACAGAGGAAAATTGGACAGGAACTATTTGAAACACACGTCCACCTATGATATAATCGTCCTGTACAGCGGCGTACAGCTTGATAGGTTGAGGTTTCACATATGAAAATTGGTATTATTGACGCCGACCTGCTGGGGAGAAGCCGGCACCGGTTCCCCAATCTGGTCTGCGAAAAGATATCCGGCTACTGGAAAGAGCGGGGAGCCGAGGTCCATCTCCTGATGGACTACAGCTGGGCGGACGATTTTGACCACATCTATATCTCCAAGGTCTTTACCGATACGCCGGTCCCCGACTGGCTCACCGCCACGGAGAAGGTCCACATCGGCGGCACAGGCTTCTATTTCGACAAGGCGCCGGACCTGCCGGAGGAGATTGAGCACCATATGCCGGACTACCGGCTCTACGACGACTGGATCGCGGGAGAGCTGGCGAGAGCCGAGGCGGAGCACAAAAAAAGCGGCAAGAGCTTCCACAGAAGCCGGTTCATGCAGCAGTTCAAGGAGTACACGGACTACTGCATCGGCTTTGTGACCAGGGGCTGCTTCCGGAAGTGTCCCTTCTGCGTCAACCAGAAGTTCGACCGTGTTTTCAAGCACAGCCCTCTGGATGAGTTCTATTATGAGGGCTGTAAGAAGATCTGCCTGCTGGACGACAATTTCCTGGGCTGTCCCCAGTGGGAGGAGATTCTGGCGCAGATTCTGGCGAAAAACAAGCCCTTCAAGTTCAAGCAGGGCCTGGACGAGCGGCTGCTGACCGACGAAAAGTGCCGGATCCTCTTCTCCTCCAAATATGACGGCGACTGGACCTTTGCCTTTGACAATATTGCGGACTACGACCTGGTCCATGAGAAGCTGAAAATGATCCGGCGGCACACCGCGTCGAAGGCCGTGAAGTTCTATGTCCTGGTGGGCTTTGAGAGCACGGACGCCCGGGACATTGAAAACGCCTTCAGGCGCATTGAGCTGCTCATGCGCTACCAGTGCCTGCCCTATATCATGCGCTACCAGGATAAGAACTACTCCCCCTGGAAGGAGTCCCCCTATAGAGGGATGTATGTGGCCCTGGCCCGGTGGTGCAATCAGCCCAGTATTTTCAAGAAAATGAGCTTCCGGCAGTTCTGCCAGGCCAATCAGCTCCGGCACAAGGAGGCCGGAGCCCTGTGCTCCGCCATGCGGGCTATGACGGAGTTTGAGACAGAGCACCCCGGTCTGGCGGAGCGGTATTTTGACCTGCGCTACGAGAGGGATTCAACCCAGAACAGAGAAAGAGGAGACGGGGTATGAATGTAAACGTATCGGTTACAGCGAGAGCGGCGGCAAGGCTGCTGCTGTCCGGAGAGATGGACCTGACAGGGCACTGGCCGGACAGAATGGCGGAGGAGGTTCTGGAGAAGCTGCTCCGGCTGCCGGTGGAGGAGCTTATCGAGATTGCGGATTGGAGTCCCTGCGGCATGGTGGCCGATGTGAAGGAGATCCCTCAGTTTGCGAAAATAGAGATGGTGGAGAAGGTGCCGGCCTATTTTACCCAGACCGGACAGCCCAGTGTGGACTATGCCCAGCTGGGCTTCTACCTGCGGGGGGACCAGGCCGCCAAGCTGGATGCTAAAATCAAGTTTGGAGAGAACCACGGCAAGGGCGCGGCCCTCCTGGGACTGGCTGTCTGCACCAACGCGCGCATCCGGCCCTCGTCTCTGAGCGGAGTTTTTGCCGCCCTGCCGTTGGAGCGGCAGAGAGCGCTCAGCCGCCGGCTGCTGTTCCGGATTCCAACGGTTCAGATCCTTCTGCGCTCGGCGGGGCAGGGGCGAGTGAACGGCTTCGCGCCGCTGGTTCAGCTGAGCTGGTCCACGATGAAGCGGCGCAGTCAGAGCGTCAAGCGGATTTTCCAGGAGCTGGAGCGCCTGGAGAATCCGGCGCTCTGCGCCAGGATTGAGCGAATTTACTGGGATGAAGAGGAGGTGCTGACCAATGCTGCAATATGACATTGAGGTCAAGAAATTCGGGGAGCTGTGCAGCAGGGTGGAGATCCCCAAGTTCCAGCGCGGCCTGGTTTGGAACCGGGAAAAGAAGCAGGGATTTATCAAGTCCCTGAAGAGCGGCCTGCCCATCGGCGTTCTTCTGATGTCCAAGCGGGAGGACAGGTATCTGGTTATCGACGGCCTCCAGCGCTTTACGACGATGAAGGACTACGCCAGGGACTTTTTCAGCTATATCGAGCGGGAGGAGATCACAGACAGCGACCTGATGGCGGTTATCCTGGCCAGCGAGACCGGGAGGGCCATTTTCGACGGCTTTACGCCGGACGCCCAGCAGAAAATCCGGGATACTATGCGCAATGTGATCGCGGAAAATATCAGCGGCCGGCAGAACAGGAATTTCCTGGAGATCAGTCTGGATACAGCGTCGGAGCTGTGCAGGAAAATCCCCGCCTTTCCGGAGAAGGATATGCTCAGCCTCTCCAAGCAGATCTATGTTGTTATTGAGAGAATCTCCAAACAGGCGCAGATTGACGACATCACCATCCCGCTGATTATCTTCAAGGGGAGGGAGGAGGAGCTGGCGGACATCTTCCAGAAGCTCAACCAGGAGGGCGTCCGCCTGTCCAAATACGACGTCTTCGCCGCCACCTGGATCGACCACTTTGTGACCGTAAGGGACGACCCCAAGTTTATTGATTACATCATCAACAAGTACGAGGCGGCCCAGCGGGATTCGGATCTGGATATCGCGGACTACGACCCCGACGAGATGAAGCAGAGCGGCAGGCTCACGGTCTTTGAGTACGCCTTCGCGGTGGGGAAGGCCCTGATGGACAAGTGCAAAATGCTGTTTCCCAGGATGGACGACGCGAAGATCGACTCCATCGGGTTCCTGCTGCTGGCGGAGCTGATGGGATTGACCTATCAAAAAATGGGCCAGCTGGCGGATGTCATTGAGACCTACGAGAACCTGGACTATAAGAAGCTGAAGGACGCCATCCTTGACGCGGGCAGCATTGTGGAGAGCGCGCTGACGCCCTATATTGACTCCCCCGCCAACAAGAAAAAGAGCCTGGTCTGCCACTCGGAGCTCCAGCTGGCATCCTATATCATTGTGGTTTTCAAGCTCAAATACAGCCTGACCCCCCAGGAGGGGCTGGTACCCAGACAGCGGAGCAGGGATGTGGCCAGGGTAAAGGAGTACCTCCACAAGCACTACCTGTTTGATATCCTGCGGGGCTTCTGGTCCGGCTCCGGGGACTCCAAGCTGGAGGAGATTATCGCGGAGCCCTCCGCCTGCCGGTATACCCGGGATGTGGCCAGGGAGGAGTTCGAGGTGGCGGTCTCCAGCTGGCTGGAGGCGTCCAACAGCAAGGCGCCGCTGACCAATGTCTCGGCGGAGACAAAGCTGTTTTTGAACTACCTCCTGCGGGGCCGGGTGCATGACGTGGGAAGGGGCAGCTACGACATTGAGCACTGCGTCCCCAAGGAGGTCATCAAGCGCTACTACCGAAAGAAAAACATCGTTGTCCCCATGTCGTCGGTGTGCAACCTGGTCTACATACCGGAGAAGGACAACCGGAGCAAGGGCGAGCTGACCTACTACCAGCGGCAGGACAGCGACCCCGGGGCATTCAGCCTGAACCAGGAACAGCTGGACACGCTGGTCTACCCCAGGAGGGAGGAGCTGCGCTTCGTGGAGAGCATCTCCACCCTGACGGAGGAGAACTACTTCGCCTTCCTGCGGAAGAGAAAGCAGTCCCTGCAAAAAATCATGATGGATATCCTCTACAGCGGCTGAGAAGAGGCCGCTGTCCCCAATGCTTTTCCGCTTTAGATGGAGATTGTCCGGCGGCGCATGGTACTTGCCCGCGTGACCTCCAGAAAGAATAAGGACAAACCAGGAAACCCTTGCAAATAGGGATTTCCTGGTTTGTCCTTATTCTAGCGCAATGGCAATCACACACATCCACACGTATCCGCAGCCATATGGCGGGTTACGGCAGAAACGGGCGGATGATATCCGCCCTTACAGGATTATTTTCCCGGACGCGGCTTTTGTCTCTCAGGTATTTTTCCTGCTGATGGGCTGTCTTACCAGCAGTCTTCCCAGGGCCTTCGCGTCAAAGGGACAGATGGGATACAGATACCCCCGCCCCAGAATGGGCTTCGTCGCTGCCAGCATGAGCAGAAATCCCACCGTCCCGGCCGCCAGTCCCCACACATCGAACAGCGCCACCAGAATCAAAAACACCATCCTGGTCAGCTTCAGCGCGTACCCCAGCTCAAAGCTGGGCTGGGCAAAGTTGGCGATAGCCACGAAGGCCATATACACCAGCACCTCCGGCACCAGCCACCTGGCCTGGACCGCGAAATCCCCCAAAATCAAGGCCCCCAGCATACTGAAGGAATTGCTCAGGGCGTCCGGGGTGTTCAGGGAGGCCAGCTTGAGCAGGTCCACCACGAAATCCAGCAATAACAGCTGCAATAGCAGCGGCACGCTCCCCGGCTCCTCCGGCACGATGAACGCCAGGTACTCCGGCACCCGCGCCGGGTCCTTCACCAGCAGGTACCACACCGGCGTGATGAACAGCGCCAGCAGCATGACGATAATCCGCAAATACCGCAGATATGTCCCCACCAGGGGCGGGAAATAGTAGTCGTTGGCCTCCTCCATGAAGTCGAAGAGGCTGGTGGGCAGCAGCATCACCGAGGGGGAGTTGTCCACAAAGAGGACGATGCTGCCCTCCATAATGCAGGCCGTGGCGGTGTCCGGCCGCTCGGTGTAGCGCACCTTGGGGAAGGGGTTGTACCACTGGGGCTTGACGATGGCCTCCGCCACGCTCTCCTGGCTCATGGCGATGGAGCTCACGTCAATAGCCGCCAGCTTCTGCCGCAGCTCCTCCAGCTCCGCCCTGTTCACCTGGTTCTCCATATAGGCAATGACCACGTCCGTCCGGCTCCGGCCCCCCACCTTGTGGTTCTCCAGGGTCAGGTTCGGGTCCCGGATGCGGCGGCGGAGCAGGGCCGTGTTCTGCACCAGCGTCTCCGTAAAGCCGTCGTGGCTGCCCCGGAGGACCTTGCCGTCGGAGGGCTCCTCCACGCTCCGGCCCGGGAACTTCTTGGCGTCGATCATGGCGCAGTAGTCGAAGCCCTCCAGCAGCAGGATCGTCTTTCCCAGAAACGCCCCGGTGAGAATCTTGTCCAGATTGTTCTCGCAGTCCACCTCGCAGAAGGTGACGCACCGGTCGATAAACTCCTGCATATTCTTCGTCCCCTGGCCCAGCTGCGCCCCCTGGCCCAAAAGGAAGGACGTGATGCGCTCGATGACCCCGTCGTCCCCGTAGCCGTCGATGACGTACAGCCGGCCCTTCCACTGGCCGATATACAGGTCCCGGCTGATGACGTCGTAGTTCCGGCCCGCCCCCAGCAGCGTATCCAGCGCCTTCTGATTCTCGCTGAGCTTGCTTGTCAGTTGCTCCATAGCAGTCCTCCCAGTGTTCATTTAGGTCTAGTATCCGCAGAAACCGAAAAATATATCCCGCCGGCGGAGCGGCTTCTTTTATTCCTCTATATACTGCCCTTTTTCACAGAAAACAGGGGTTGACAGGGCGCAGGCGGTGAGCTATTATTTGGATGGCTGTCCATATTATTTTACCATGTTTTAGGAGGAAACTGCTTTATGGAATGGCTCAACCGCCTGAAGATGACCAGTGTAAAAAAATCCATCCCGGCGCTGCTGCTGTTTGTGGCCGCCGCTGTCGTGATTCTGCTGGTATCCAAGTGCTACGGCGTATTCGGGATGCTGACGCCCAAGACCTTCGACCAGCTGACGCCGGACCATCTGAACGGAGTATTTGTGGACGACGACATCGATTTCATCTATGACTACTATGTGGAGGAGACGCAGACCAAGAATGGCCGCTATGTGGGCATCGTGGGCCGGCAGTACATCATCGACATGGACGACGAGTACTACTACATGGGCCTCTACGCCCACCAGGGCGCGCTGAAGGATGCCAACGAGATGATGGAGGCCTGCTGGGACGCTGCTGACGGGGAGCTGGCCCCGGCGGACCTGCCGGTCTACCACGTCCGGGGTTTGATCCGCGAAATGACGGAGGAGGACCTGTCATACTACCGCGAGTATACCAGCGACCTGGGGATGGACGACGCCTTCCTGCCCTACTACCTGGAGATTGACTACATCAATAATGTGCCCATTGTGCTCAGCGTGATTCTGCTGCTTGTCGTGTTCCTCCTGGTGGGCCTGGGCGTCTGGCGCATCGTGAAAGCCCTCACCGGCGGCTTCCAGAAGCAGGTCCGGGCCAAGCTGTCCGAATCCGGGGATCTCGAGGTCGAAGCCGAGAAGGCCGAGCGCTTCTACGAGAGCGCCCCGGAGACCAGCGGCGTGAAAATGGACCGGAATTACGTCTTTTTCCAGAACGGGGCGGAGAGCATCCTCCTGCGGCCCTGGGATGTAGCCTGGGCCTACCAGAGCACCACCCAGCACCGGCGCAACGGCATCCCCACCGGCAAGACCTATGCCGCCGTGCTGTGGACCATGGACGGGAAGCAGTACACCCTGGGGATGGCGGAGGCTGCGGTCCAGACCCTGCTGGAGACCATGAGCACCGCCCTGCCCGGCGTGGTGCTGGGCTACGACGAGGAGCTGGCCCGGCTCTACAAGAACAACCGCAATGCCTTCCGCCAGCGCTGGGAGGAGAAAATGCCGGAGCTGGGGCAGTCCCAGCGCTTCTCCGGCGGCGGGAGCCTTTAAGGGACGGGCAGCGCTATGCTGACATTTATGATTCCCTGCCTCTTCGGTCTGGAGGGGCTGGTGGGGGACGAGGTCCGGCATCTGGGCCTCCGGGATGTGCAGGTGGACAACGGTCAGGTCGTCTGCCAAGGCACGGAGGCCGACATCCCCCGGCTGAACATCAACCTGCGCTGCGGGGAGCGGGTGCTGCTTCTGATGGGCCAGTTCCCGGCCCGGAGCTTTGAGGCCCTGTTCCAGGGGGTGCGGGCCATCCCCTGGGAGGACTATGTCCCCAGGGACGGGCAGTTCCCGGTGAAGGGCTACGCCCTGGACTCCCAGCTCCACTCGGTGCCGGACTGCCAGAGGATTGTCAACAAGGCGGCGGCGGAGCGGCTGGGGAGGGCCTATGGCCTGGAGCGCCTGCCGGAGACGGGGGCCAAGTACCAGATCCAGTTCGCCATCCGCAAGGACCAGTGCGCCGTGTACCTGGACACCAGCGGCGCGGGGCTCCACAAGCGGGGCTACCGGGCGGTGGGGGTGGCCGCGCCCCTGCGGGAGACCCTGGCGGCGGCCATGGTGACGCTCAGCCGCTTCCGGGGGAAGGACCCCTTCCGGGACCCCTTCTGCGGCTCCGGGACTATCCCCATCGAGGCCGCGCTTATCGCCAAGAACCGGGCCCCGGGGCTGGACCGGTCCTTCTCCGCCCAGAAATGGGGCTTTATCCCCAGCGCCTGCTGGGTCAATGCCGCCGGGGAGGCCATGGACCGGGAGTACGACGGGTCCTATGACATCTGGGGTGGGGATATCGACCCCAAGGCCGTCGCCATCGCTCGGGAGAACGCCGTGAAGGCCGGGGTGGAGGACCTGGTCCGGTTCGAGGAGGCGGACGCCGCCAGACTGCGCTGTGAGGGGGAGTTCGGGCAGATTGTCACCAACCCGCCCTACGGCGAGCGGCTGCTGGAGAAGGAGGAGGCGGAGAATCTGTACCGGATGTTCGGCCGGGTCTACCGGCAGGTGCCGCCCCGTTGGCGGACCCTGGTGATCACCAGCCACCCGGAATTTGAAAAGCTTTTTGGCAGGAGGGCGGATAAAAAGCGGAAGCTCTACAACGGCATGATGAAATGCGATCTGTACCAGTTCAGCAGATAGCCTAGATGGAAGGAGACTTCATGGGACAGAAAAAAATCCTGCTCATCGGCACAGGGGGAACCATCGCCTCGGAGATGGGGGAGAACGGCCTGAGCCCGGAGCTCAACAGCGAACAGCTATTGAAGTACCTCCCCGACCTCTCGGGGATGTGTCAGGTGGAGTGCGCCCAGCTCTTCAGCCTGGACAGCACCAACATCCAGCCCAAGCACTGGGCCCGGGTCGCCGCCGCCATCCGGGAGAACTACCGGGAGTTCGACGGCTTTGTCATCGCCCACGGCACGGATACCATGGCCTACACCGCCGCTGGGCTCAGCTATCTGATCCAGGGCAGCCCCAAGCCCATCGTCCTCACCGGGGCCCAGAAGCCCATCGGCTTCGAGACCACCGACAGCAAGCAGAATCTCCAGGACGCCTTCACCGTGGCGGCGTCGGACATGGCCGGGGTGATGCTGGTCTTCAACGGGAAGATCATCCTGGGCACCCGGGCCAGGAAAACCAGGAGCAAGAGCTTTGAGGCCTTCTCCAGCATCAACTACCCCCTCCTGGGCATGGTCCGGGACGGGCGGATCATCCGCTACATCCGGCCCGAGGCCCGGGCGGTGCCCCAGTTCTACGGGGAGGTCAACCCCAGGGTGGCCCTGCTCAAGCTGATTCCCGGGACGGACTGCGGCGTGGCGGAGTACCTGCTGGAGCGCAGCGACGCGCTGATTATCGAGAGCTTCGGCGTGGGGGGCCTGCCCACCTACAAGGCCGGGGACTACTATGACACGGTGAAGGCGGGGCTGGATGCCGGGAAAACCGTAGTCATGACCACCCAGGTGGAGAACGAGGGCAGCGATCTGTCGGTCTACCACGTTGGGACCTCCATCAAGCGGAACCTGCCCATTCTGGAGGCCTACGACATGACCACCGAGGCGGTGTGCGCCAAGCTCATGTGGATCCTGGGCCAGACCACGGACCGGAAGTGGGTTCAGGAGCTGTTCTACACCCCGGTGGCCTGCGATATCCTGGCGGGGAAATAAATACTATGCTGAGTTTGTATGAGCCCAAGTTAGAGGACCTGTGGTTCAGGGCGGAGCTGATGGGCGACCCGGAAACCATGTCCTACAATCACGCCCAGGGCGGGACGCTCCCTTTTCCGAGGGAAAAATGGAGCGCCTGGTATCATAAGTGGATCGTCCAGCACGGGGGCCAGCGGTACTACCGGTATCTGATGGACAGAGAAGCGGATGCCTTTGTGGGAGAGATCGCGTATTACCTCGATTGTCAGAGAAATCTCTATATAGCGGACATAATCGTGCACGCCAGGCACAGAGGGCGGGGATACGGAACAGAGGGCCTGCGTCTCCTGTGCGGGGCGGCAAAGGAGAATGGCTTGACCGCGCTGTACGACGATATCGCCATTGATAACCCCTCTGTTCATCTGTTTTTGCACAATGGCTTTACAGTCGATTATCAGACAGAGGATATCATCATGGTAAAGCGGGAGCTGTAAGCAGCGGCTGGCCGGAATCCGGCCAGCCGCTCTTTCTTTATCTGCGGGGCTCAGTCCTCCCGCCACCGGGGCATGAGCACCACCGCCGCCACGCCGCAGAGGATGCCGCCCACGGCGTAGAAAACCGGGGCCCACTCCCACTTGTTGACCGCCAGGCCCAAGCCCACATAGAAGGCTGTGGTCAGGAGCATAATCACCGCGCAGGCCACGCCCGTCAGACGGCGCTTCGCCTTCTCCTCCGGGGTGGGGTTGTTCTCCCAGTTGTACTTGGGGATGTTGTACTTATCCTCCAGCATCCCGCCATAGACCAGGAAAAAGGCTGCCGCCGCCACAATGAGCAGGAACAGCGCCCCTATCAGAGATTCGTAAGGCTCCTCCTCCGGCACCACCGTGAACGCCAGGAGCAGCAGAACCACGCCGAAGAGGATGGCCCCCACGCCCCCGGCGACGTACCAGATGTAGCGGCGGCGGAAGTCCCGCTTTTCCTTCTCGGTGTAAAAGTCCGGAATGGCAGGGTACTGCTTGCGGAAGTTGTCCTCCTCCATGCCGCTGGCCACCATTACCACGGCGGCAATCGCCACAATCAGCATAAAGACCGCCCCGCTGAGCATTTCGCTGCTCCACAGATACAGCAGGGTCATCACCGCCGCCCCGGCGATGATGGCGGACACCGCCCCGGCTATCCGCCGGGCGTAGAGGGTCATGAAGCGGTCATAGCCGGCGGTGTCCTCGGTGAGGCTCTGCTCCGCGCTGCCCCGCAGCAGGGTGTCCATATCCACATGGAAGATGTCGCACAGCTTTAAGATGGTATCCATCTCCGGATAGCTTACGCCGCTCTCCCACTTGCTCACGGACTGACGGCTGACGTCTAGCTCCTCGGCCAGCTGCTCCTGGGTGACGCCCCGGCGCTGGCGCAGGAACTGGAGATTTTCGGAAAGGCTCATTTGCTTGTTCCTCCTTGTTTTGGTTGCCTCCATCATACCCCGGCGGCGGCCGCAACACAAGCGCGCAGACGTTGCGTTTGGAGAAATCCGTGTCAACTTTGGCGCGCATGGCCTATATTTTTCTGAAATTCGCAAAAATATGAAGAGTGTTTCTTGACATTATTCGATATTCGTGGTAAACTTTTCCTATGCCAATCGTCAAACCTGCACGGCGCGGACCGCCAAGGGCGGTCCCTGCGGATGCGGTCCGCCTGCAGGAGGAGGCGGACCTTGGCCGTCCGTTTCCTCTATTCCGGCAATTTTGAAGCTTACCAGATGTCCTGGAGGGATCTGCGTGCTTGGAGGGAGGGCATTATGAGCCAACTGGAACAGTATAATGGAAGGTCGGAGGAGATCTATGAGCTTCTCTACCGCCTGGGGGCCACCGCCAACTATACCGGGTTCTTCTACGCCGCCTACGCGGTGGAGCTGGCCCTGGCAGAGCCACAGCGCCTTTCTCTGGCAACAAAGTGGCTGTATCCGGACGTGGCCAAGTACTACCACACCACCTGGAAGGCCGTCGAGCGCAATATCCGCACGCTCATCGACGCCCTCTGGCGCCAGGGCTCCCTGGACGCCCTGTGGGGCCGCCGCATGGAACGCAAGCCCACCCCCGCTCAGTTTCTCTCCATGCTGGTCTCGAAGATGACCCTGCGGGATGCGTAGGCGCGGGGGATTGCTTTCAGAGCGGACAGTAGTGCGTTCCTCCGGGGATGTGCTGCTGTCTCTTGGCTTTTCAAGTTTTGGGGCGGGCGGTCCGTGCCTGCCCCCCTTCCTTGACAGCACCGGCCGGCTGTGCTATATTGAGGTTGTTCCCTTTATGTACTGCTGAGAGACAGGAGAGCGCTATGTATCAGGAATCTACAGAAAATTATCTGGAAACTATCTATATTCTGCTCCAACGGATGAAGCTGGTGCGCTCCATCGACGTGTGCAACGAGATGGGCTACTCCAAGCCCACTATCAGCGTGGTGATGAAGCAGTTCCGGGAGAAGGGCTACGTAGAGATGGACGGCAGCGGACACATTACGCTCACGCCCTCCGGGCTGGAGATTGCCCAGCGGATCTATGAGCGCCATGTGGTGCTCTCGGAGCTGCTGATGATGCTGGGCGTCGGGAAGGAGACGGCCCTGGCCGACGCATGCAAGATCGAGCACGATATCAGCGACGAGACCTTTGCCTGCATCAAGCGGCATATGGCCCAGTGCCGGGACTGCCAGGGGCTGTCCGGGAGCTGACCGGCCCGCTTCAGGGGGCAGACGGCAAAATGGGGATTGTCGGATATTATCGCCCCTGCGGGGTCTTTTCGTATCACAGCGGCTGCTCTGCCAATGGAAGATCTCTGCGGAAAACAGTTGACAAGCTGGCGCGGAACCGATATAATAGCTAAGCACTCGGAAAACCGGGTGCGTCTCAGCGCGGGTCTGCCCACACAAATGAATAGGCCCCGATAGCTCAGATGGATAGAGCGGTCGCCTCCTAAGCGGGAGTAGGAACGCTTCCCCAAAACCGCATATCAAGCGCATACAAGTGAATAGGCCCCGATAGCTCAGCAGGATAGAGCGGTCGCCTCCTAAGCGACAGGCCGCTGGTTCGAATCCAGTTCGGGGTGCCAAAA
>JAAWHO010000047.1 GCA_022795905.1 Oscillospiraceae bacterium | reverse complement strand
CCGCCGCCCCCCTCCGTTGGAGGGCGGGCGTTTTGCAAAATTACCATCGACTACTTAATATTTATATATCCAGAATTTGAATCTTCAATTTCGAACAGGGTAATTTGATCTGCCTCAGTGCCTACAGTTGTAAAACTATTGACCCCTCCTGTCTGAAAAATCTGCCCATCTAATACTCTGACACCAAGAATACTTCCAACAATCAGATATACCGAAAGAGATGCATTATATCTTAATGATTCCGTAAATCTTGACCCAAGTATATTGGTTCCATAAATATGGATCACATTTGCAGATAAATTGCTAATTTGTATTGAGCTCTTCTTGGCTGTGTACGCAGTTCCTTCAACTCCAAAAATATTAACACCATTCCTAATATTAGAGGCCACCAGATTAGAGCTCCCGGCGACGTAGACCGTGCCGGTGGTATACCTGCCGCTGGAGACGGCGGTTTTCTGGGAGGTCCCCGGGGTGACGGTGGTCCCGCTCTGGGTTGTCAGCTGCTTTGTGGCGCGCTTGCTCCCCGCCGCCACGTGTCCCTCCGCCTGACTGGCGCTGGCGGTAATCAGCCCGCTTGAGCTGACGGAGATGGAGGGAGTGGCCTGGGTCACGCTGGGCATGGTCCCCGTTATCTTCCCCGCCGGGCCGTAGGCCGTCTTCCCGATGAGGATATCCCCGGCGCCGGCGGTGGCGTCGGAGGTGTCAATCCCCGTTGTAATCGCCTGTATCCTGGCGGCAAACTCGCTGGCCGGAATCGGCGCGGTGCTGCCCTCCATGGCCCGGATAGCGTCCGCGATGGCCTTCAGGTGGTTTTCCTGTACGCTCATCAGTAGCTCCCCTCCCAGCTGTCCAGCACCGCCGCCTGTATGGCGGCAGTCAGCTCCTCCTTGCTGGCTTTGTCCTCCCGGAGCTGGTTCGCCGCCCGCTGGGCGTCATTGACCTGCTTGTTGAGATAGTTATACCCGTGCTGCACGCTGAGCCCCACATCCGCCCCGGCGGGGGCCACAATCTGCCCCGGGGTCCAGTCCTCCGGCAAATCCGCCGGCAGGGGGGTATATTCCGTATTTTCTGCCATTTCACTGGCCCTCCTTCACGTTGATTTTGTGCTTGAACCGCACATCCCCGCTCACCGGCACATAGACCGGCGCGTCGGTAAGCGTCTCTCCGGCGGCGTTGAGCAGCTCGATCCTGGACACTGCCGCCGCCTGGGCCTGGGAGACGGTGTACTCCACATAGGCCGCGCCGCCGTCCTGGGACCGGGTCAGGGCGGAGTCGGGGATGACCGCCGCGCCGTTGAGCCGTACGGAGGCCACGTCGGATATCACAAACCCCGCCGTATCCGACAGCAGGGCGGGCTGAATACTGGGCTGACCGGGCATGAGGATCACTCCTAACTCCTGGAGGCTGGCGAAGGGGAGCTGCCCCAGCTCCCAGGCCCCCATCTGGTAATTGTAGGCCGCCGCTCCCAAATCAATCTGATGGGAGAGCAGCAGGCCGTCGGCCACATAGGGCCGGTTGACGTAGACGATGTGGGCCGGCTTGATGCGGTCCAGGGTGGCGGAAATCTCCTGGGCGTAGGACTGGTCGTAGGCCGCCGTCTCGATATACAGGGTATATTGCCCGTAGTCCATCTCCAGGGTCCACTTCCCCGCTCCCACCAGGGCGTCCAGCCGGTTCTCCAGAAAGCCCAGGGTGAAGGGCGGCTGGGTGGACATCCGGTTGAGGAGCCGCTGCCGGCGGAAGTCCAGGGTCTCCGCGGCGGGGTTGGGGGTGATATGGAAAACCTGCTCCCACTGGCGCACCGCCGGGGCGTCCATGGTCTGGAAAAAGAGGTTGTCCGCCGCTGCCGTCATGGCCGAGGCCAGTGCCTCCAGCTCCCGCCCCTCCGCCAGGCACAGCGCCTGGTAGTCCAGGATACGCCGGAACCAGGGCGGCAGCTGGGCAGGAAGGTCGGTATCAAGCCTCATGGAGGGTCACCTCCCCCATAACCGGGACCTGCTGGAGCTGTCCGCTCTGGGTGAGCGCGATGTCGGCGGTGCCGCCGTTGAGGGTGACGCCGGTGACGTTGGTCACCCCGTCCACCCCCACCAGGGCCGCCAGAACCTGGGAGAGATAGACGGAGGCGGCGTACTGGGTGCCGGAGCTGCTGACGGGGGTCCCCCAGCTCCGCCGGACGGACAGGAGATAGGCGGCGACGGCCTCCCGGGCCTGGGGGAGGACCTGGCCGACGGTATAGCCGGCGGCGAGGCTGACGGCGGCGGAGACGCTGACGGTGACGGCCTCGGGGGCGGTGACGGTGACCTGGGCCCCGATGGGGGCCATGCCGAGGCCCAGGCCCTGGTTGGGGGGCGGGTCGATGCGGTTCTGGATGGCCTGGACCAGCACGGCGCTGGCCGGCAGCAGGTCCGCCCCCAGGACGGAGCACTTCACCGTGCCGCCGCCGTTCCACACGGGGTAGATCTGCACCGCCCCCACGCCGTCGATGGCCAGAATCTCCGTCCGGTAGGCCGCGATATTGCCGCCGAAGGGCCGCTCGTTGAGGGCGGAGATAATCCGTTCCCGGAGGCTGCCGTCCTCCTCCAGGTCGTCGCCGGGGACCAGAATATCCGTGATTTGCGCGGAGGTCAGGCCCTGGATGAAGGTAATGGGGAGGATCGGCCCGGCGTAGCTGTTGCCGATCTCCCCCGGGATTTCCGCCGTGAGCTGGAAGCGGCCCGCCGAGACGCGGGAGGTGACGGTAAAGTCGATGCTCTGGGCGCCGTTGACGGTGGAGAACCTGGCTCCGACAGGCACGTCCATGTTGAACACGCCAAGCCGCACTGCCGGGGAGGCCGGGTAGCGGGAGAGGCCCGCCAGCACCGCCAGCTTGTCCAGGTCCTCCCCCACGGCGGTCTGGACGAACCCGGCCTTCTGGACCTGGTCGAGAGCCAGGTAGAAGTCCTCCAGTGCGTAGGCGGCGGGGCCAAGGGCGGTCTGGATAAAGCCGCCCTCCCGCTTGTCGAATTTGCTGTCCACCTCCGAGAGCATGGCCGCCAGAATGGCGGCGTAGGTCTTGCCGGTGAAATCAATCATAGCTGTACCTCCAGGGTTTTCCGGATATCGCCGCAGACCGTGCGGACGGTCAGCTCCGCGGTCAGGGTGCGGCCGGAGACAGTGTAAGAGAAATCATCTATCCCCAGCACCCGCCGGTCGATACTCAGGGCGTCCCGGATCCGCCGCTGGAGCTCCGAGGCCACGTAGCCCGGGTCCTGGCCGATAAGATGGTCCCAGCTCACACCGAAGTACGGCCCGTAGATCTGCCAGCGGAACCGCTCCACGCTGAGCATGACCTCCACCGCCTGGGCAACGGCCTTCAGACCGTCCGCCATACCCTGGATGCGGTCCGTGTCCGGGTCCGCCCAGAAGGTCAGATCCGGCTGCTCCTGAAAAACGACGCCCTGGGAGAGGTCCGCGCCGCCGGTGGGTGTCGTGCTCATGCTGACGCCTCCCCGCTCTCGAAAATCCTAGAGAGAATGACGAACCTCTGCCCGTGCATGACCTGGAGCAGGAGGACCTTGTCTCCGGCCTCCAGGCCCCGGTTGAGGAGGATAGACCCGTCCTTTACCAGCAGGGGCTTCCCGAACTCCGTGCAGGCGATGTCCTCCAGGGCCTCCGACGTCTCGTAGGTACCGGTCAGATCGGTGGAGGTGCCGCCCTCCGGGGCGGCGTGGCTGTGGCCTAGGCCGGAAATCCGGTGGGTGTGCCTGAGGATGGGGATTTTCTTCTCCACCACCGCCGCTGTCAGGTACAGCACCGGAGCCCGGAGGGTGTCCATGGCTGTGTCGACGGAGATCTCCAGCGGGTCCGCCGCCGTGACCGTGCCGATGACCAGCTCCGCCGGGGAGAGCGCAGACGCGCTCTGCTGTGCGATTTGCTGTAGTGCGTCCAGAAGCTCCATAGCCGCCTCCTTACGGAATCAGTGTCTCAAAATCCATGGTGTGGGTATCGTTCTCAAAGGTGTGGGTGACCTTCTCCAGCAGCACGTACCGGTTCAGGTCGATGTCCCCCAGCCCGGGGATATTGAGCAGGATCATCTGCCCCGCCCGCAGTCCCGGGACCCCCAGGCTGGAGGCCTTCAGCGTGCGCATACGGCGGTTATAGTACGCCAGGGAGGCCTCCGCCTGGGCCCTGACCTGGGCGTCGTTGGCGTCGCCGTCCACGGTCTGGTAGAGCCGGAGCAGGCCCCACTGGGCGATGGTGCCGCTGTCCTGGGCGATGAACACGTCGGCGCGGCCGGTGGATTCGTTGGGCCGGACCAGCTTTACACTGTTGTAGGTCTGCTCGTCGATGTCGGTCTTGTAGGTGTAGTCGGTCAGCAGGGACTTCTCCCCGATGACCACGCTCTGAATCATGTCCGCCGCCTCCCGCAGGGCCAGGCCGGCCCCGTCGTCGAAGAATACGAAGATTTTCCCGGTGTTGAGGAGGGTCTGCTGGACGGCCCCCTCGATGATATCCAGGCAGGTCTTTTCCCGCTGGATGTAGGAGGGAAGCGCGCAGCCGGTGTCGGCCAGGGTGCCGGTATCCAGCTGGAGGTCCCCGGCGATCTGGGCGATGATGCCTCCGGCGGTCTGGCCGTAGAAGGCATAGGAGGCGCTGGCCTTGAGATAGCGGAGCCGGTCGTAGCACGTCACGTCGATCACGCCCCAGCGGTCCTTGCTCTTGGTGAATACCCAGCCGTAGAAAATCAGCTGGCCGTCTATGGAGAAGCGGACGGGATCACCCTCGAAGAAGGACAGGTCCCCGGACTTTATCAGCGTAAATTTCAGCGTCCCCGGGGAGCCGGTGCGGTTGGTGGTATAGGTAATCCGCTGGGTGCTGCGGGAGATCTCCCAGACCTTGCCGCTGGATTTGCTGGAAATGAGAAGCTCCGCCGTCATGAGGCCACCACCTGCAGGCTGTCCTTTGACATCCACCCCAGCACTCCGCCCTGCTCACTTTTGACAAGCACAGGGCGGGGCCGGGTGGGGTCGGTCTCGATGATGCGGCCCACCACTACCCGCCGCCCGCTGCCGTTTCCGTGGGGTTCCGAACCGTAGCTGTCGTAGTACCAGGAGCCGTTGGCCTGGCACGTACAGCCCACGTAGAGCTGCCCCGCCGGGATGTCCCGGGCAATCTCCGGCGTGACCGTCAGGGGCGCGGCGGCGTTCCGGGTGGTGCTGGCCTCCTGCCGGACGGAGATGGTCTGGGGGGAGTAGTCCCGGTACTCCGTCAGGGACAGCTCGTAGTAAAAATCCCCCGTCTCCCCGCCCCGCTCCTCGAAGGAGAAGTCGGAGACCAGCACCTGGAAGCCCGTGTCGCCGGTCATGTACGGGGAGCCGTCCTCGTAGTACCGCACCGGTGTATAGAGAATGGGCACCTTGTCGTCCATGGCCTTCTGGAAGAAGCCGATATAGAACTCCGGTTCCAGGAAGTCCCCGGAGGTGAGCACATAGGGAGCCGTCCGTCCGGGGAAGAGGCTGGAAATTTTGACGGTTCTGGGCTTCGGCGTGCGGGGGACGGTGATTGGGCCGATGCCCAGGACGTTGTAGCTCTGGTCGTTCCCCGGTTTCTCCTGAGGGAGCTTCGCCGGGTTGACGGGGAGACGGAGGACCAGGCCGTCCCGGGTGAAGAACAGTCCGAAATTATTCGCCATAGCCTGCCTCCTCAGAATGCCCGGGCGGTGGTCAGCACCGACCCCGCCGCCGCCTGCTCCAGGAGGATGTCCCGGATGGTGTTGGCCAGGGCCTGCCGGTCCGCCTGGGTGCTGCCGGTGTTGGCGCCGCTGACGTTGATGACGGGCGTCTGGGCGGTGAGGTTGATGTTGTTGACGTACCGCCGCTCCGCCATGTCCACAAGGGCTTTGATATCCTCCTGCTCCAGGGCTACCTCCCGGCGCAGGGCTCCGGTATCGGCGCTGATATTCTCCAGCTGTCCCGCTATCGCCGAGTTGTCCAGCATGGAGGCGTAGTCAAAGCCGCCTCCGCCGAGACTGGAGACAATGTCCGACAGGCTGAAATTCTCAATGGCGTTAGCCGCGCTGCGGCCCTTGGCGGACCAGTCCGTCCAGGCGTTGCTGTAATCAACGAAGTCCCAGGCCTTGACGTACTCCTTCCAGCCGCTGGCGTCCTTTGCATTTTGGGATGCACTCTTGACCATATTATAGACGCTGTCGATGCCGCCTGTGAGGCTGACCTCCATGCCGGGGATCTTGTTGATAAGGTCCTCCATGCCGTGGGCGATATTGGAGAAGTAGCCCAGGACAGTCTGGGCCATGTCCAGGAACAGGATCTCCACGGACGCCACCGGGTCGTTGAGGAAGTTCCCGAAGAAATTGGCAAACCGGGCAAATCCGTTCTGGGCCGGGACGATAAAGTTGTTCATGGCAAAGGCGTACATCAGACCGAACACCCCGCCCACCACGCCGCCGATATCCTCCCAGGTGGCCCCCATCCATCGCGCCGCGGCAACCATAAGATAGATCGTTCCAATGACAGCCAGAAGCGGCCAGTTGGCGGCGAGCCAGGCCGCAGCGGAGGCCGCGGCAGAGGAAACCATAGCCGTTCCGGAGGCCACAGCCGATTGAACCATAGCCACTCCAATGAGCACAGCCCCCGTTATGAGTATGGCGGAAACCGTGTCCCAGTTCTGGACAATCAGCTCCGCTCCGCTCTGCGCGAGCCCCACCAGCCAGGAAATTCCCTCTCCCGCCAGCCTGGCCCCATTCAGCAGTCCGTTGAAGGCCTGCTGTCCGGTGTCGCTGTTGAGGAAGGCGCTCAGCTCCTCCAGCCCCGGGCGCACGGCGTGAATGAATTCATTCCGGAACATGGTCCCCATCTGGGAGAAGGTCAGGGGCATCTTGTTGAACGCCTCGTCCGTCCGCTCCGCCGCATTCAGCAGGGCGTTTTTGACAGTGTCCGCCGTTATAGCGCCCTCGGAGGCCAGCTCCCGCATCTCCCCTGTGGTCACACCCATATATTCCGCGATGGTCTGGGCGATCATGGGCGTCTGCTCCAGGACGGAGTTGAGCTCCTCGCCCCGGAGGACGCCGGAGGACAGGGCCTGGGTCAGCTGGAGCATGGCCCCCTGCGCTCCGGCGGCGGAGGCCCCGGAGAGGACCATCTGTTTGTTGATCTGCTCCGCGAAGGCCACCAGCTCCTCATTTGACGCAAAGGCCTCGCGGGCCAGCGTCCCCAGCTTCGCCACAAAGTCCGCCGTGTCTGCGTACACGCCCCGGGAGCGCATGGCGGACTGATAGATCATCTCCTGGAGCTCCGCCGTGGTTTGCATTCCATAGTTCATCCGGTCCAGCCGGGCGTTGGTCTGGGAGAGGGTGTCCGACAGGCCTGCCAGCTTCCCCACGCTCCGCAGGCTGAGATACGCGCCGGCCAGCCGTGTAATGGTCCCCGTCAGCCGGGAGGCCTGCTGGTCTGTGCTCCGGAACGCCTCCGCCGCGCCCCGGGAGGACCGGGCCGCTTTCTCCGCATCCTCAGAGACGGCCCGATACTGGGCCTCCAGGTCCCGAATGGTGCCCCCCAGCCGTTCCATGCGGTTGTCCAGCTGGGCAAACTGCTGGGTATTCTGCATTCCGGCGGCGGCCATAGCCTCCTGCCGCCGGACCCCGGCGGCAAATTCCCCGTTGAGGGCGATGAGCCGCCGGTCCAGTCCAGACAGGACTGTCTGATAGTTCCGGGCTGACATCTGTGCCTGCTGGGTAGCGCCCGCCGCCCGGTCCCCCAGCCGGATGTAGTTTGTAAAGGCCGCGGAAAAACGGTCCTCCATGGTCAGCGTCTCCCGTATAGCTGCCATCAGCCCACCTCCTCGCTGTTTGCCTTAGGCCGGGAGGCCATCTCCTTGCGGACCATCGCCGCCACCAGGAGCCTTTCCCGATAGGGCAGATCCGCGTACCGGGAGGGGGGCCAGCCCAGGTTGACAAAGCAGTAATAGGCAACCATCGCCTCGCCGTCCGGGCTGTCCCCGCCAATCAGTTTTTTGCCTCGTCCTCCAGCGCCTCCGCCGCCCCGGCGTCAAAGCCGGAAAGCGCCATAATCTCCCGCAGGAGGGCGTCGTACTCCCCGGCCAGGAGCATTTTCCCCGGGACCTGGGTGGGAATTTTGGTGCCATAGGCCTCGCAGACCTCGGCGCTGGAGAAGTCCGGCTCCAGGGTGGCGGCAACAATCAGCTCCCGGTTGAGCTGCGCTGCGTCCAGATACTCCTGCCGCTGGCCCCGGACCTTCTGGACCCGGCGGCACTTGGCAGTCAGGGCGTCGTTCTGCTCCTGGGTGATGGCCCGGATTGTGAAGGGGACCGGGTTCCCCGCTTCATCCTTGAAGCGGCTGGAGATGATGACCTCCTTGACTTCGCCAAGATCGACGGGATGAAGAAACGCGTTTAATCTGCTCATAGGCACCTCCTGTTAATTGCCCAGCCGCTCCGGGTCGCGGAAGGCCTGGAGCCGGGCGACGTCGGTATAGCTGAAGTTGAAATCGTAGTTGAGCATGGCCTCCTGGTCGTCCAGGATGGAAATGGGGATGTCCCCGGTGAGGGTACAGCCGTAGTAGGCCATGGCCTGCTCGCCGACACTGACGGTGGGGTCGCTGTTGGTAATCTGGATGTCAAACTGGGTCATTTTGCCCGTGTTGATGTACTCGAGAACCATGTCGGTGAAGATGTTGCTGCCATAGTAGATATTCCCGGTGCCGGTGAGCTTGGCCCCGTTGGGCTTCTGCTGGATCTTCCGGGTGCCGATGACCCGCATATCCTGGCTCTGGATGCTGGCGGTGGTCTTGATGTTCTTCATGCAGGCCACCTCATAATTTTTGCCGTCCACGGTGATGACGATGGTGCCCTCCGCGCCGTTGACGGTATCCTTTGCCAATAAATAACTCATAGCCGCGCCTCCCTTACGAGACCGAGACGGTCAGATAAATTTTCTCGATGCTGCCCACGACCTGGAAGGCCACGTTGACCAGCACGGAGTTGATATCCGCCCCGGGCAGCACCTCCACGTCGTCGGGTGAGAAGTTCTCGATAGCCTCCGCCGACTGCATCTCCAGGAGATAGCCCACAATCCGGCCCTTGAACTGCCGGCGTCCGGCATCGTTGTTGTTGACCACGCCGATGAAGCCCCGCCGGAACATTTTATAGATGTCGTTGGCGAAGGTATTGCACAGCCGGACCGTCCGGTTGTAGCGGAACACCTCCCCGGTCTCGGGGGTGAAGGCGGTCAGGGAGTTGATGTCCTGCTCGATGACCACGTCCCCGTCGTCCGCCGAGAGGAGCAGCTGTCCGTCCTCCAGCCCCTGGCCGATCTGGCTGTCCGTCAGAAGCGGCGACACCGCCGCCGCGCCGGGGTAGGCTGCATAGGTCAGGCTCTGGTTGTACAGTGCCCCCGCCTGGGCCCCGCCCACCCACCAGGCGGTCTGGGCCGGCGTGAGGACCGTGCCGTCGGTGAGGGTGACCCCGGATACCACGTTGATGACGTACTGGCTGTTGGGGGATTTCATGTTGGCGGTGACCAGCTGGGCGTATTTGCCGCTGTCCTCCGCCAGGCGCTTGACAAACGCCGCCATGGCCTGCTGGACGTTGGCGTCGGTGCCGTCGTAGATGAGGATATCGAACCTGTACGGCTCCAGGGCCGTCAGAAACGCCGACCACGCCTCCGCCAGGACCGTGCCGTCCAGCCCCCCGGTGAGGGGCAGGCCGCCGGACGCCGCCAGGGGGCCGTCCCCGCTGAAGGTGACCCAGGCGTTGGCCGTCAGGCCGGATGGGGCGGCGGCCTCCTGGGTGTCCACCACCGCGCCGTCCACCAGGGTGGAGACCAGGAAGCTGCCGGGCTCCTCCCCGCCCGCCGCCTCGAGGGTGACGGTGATATCGTTCCCCCGGGTGCCGGGGTACCTTGCCGTGACCGTCAGAGCGCCCTCCTCCAGCTGCGCCGAGGCCGCGGCGGAGCCGGTGGCCGGGGGGCGGCAGAGCAGGACCTGCTTGGGTGCCGCCGTGCGGTCCGTACCCTTGAAAATCTCCGTCAGGAAGCGGTTGTTTTCGCTGCCGGCGGGGTAGCCGGTATAGGGGGTGGGGTCCGCGCCGGCCTCCACGGTCTGCACCGTCCCCACAGGGCCCCAGCGCAGGGGCTCGCAGATGGCCGCGGTGCCCCGGTCGCCAATGTTGGCGGCGGGCTCGCCGGCGGAGCGGAAGCGGATGTAGATGCCCGGGCGCTTCTTGTTCTGGGTGGTCCAGGTGCCGCCTGCCATTACGACCCCCTCCTCTCGATTGTGTTCTCTGCCATAATGACCTCCTCTTGGTAGTCCATGCGCTCCATGGGGTTGAACGCCTCCGGCAGGAAGACGAACACCCGAAGCTCGAATTTGTAGTGTAATGCGTCCGCGTCAATGCGCCACTCCCGGTCGTAGGTCCGCAGGAGGGTGGTGTCCGCGCCGTCGGTATAGGGGAACGTCTCCAGCACCAGGTCCAGGGCCTCCGCCGCCTTCTGGTAGCGCCGCTGGAGGTCCGTCAGGTTGTAGTCCTCCAGGTAAGTGAGGTCCAGCCCGATCCGGCGGAGCCAGCGGCCTCCCGTGCGCAGCTCCAGATAGGCGTACCGCTGCTGGAGGAACGCGCAGGGCATGGCGCTGTCCTGCTGGTTGGGGTCCTCGTAGAAGGTGACCCCCGGCAGGACCGGAGCCAGATAGTCCGCCAGGGAGCGGGCCACGGTGGTGATGGTGAAATTCATTCCAGAAGCCTCCGGATCTCATCGTCCAGCATGGCAAGGCAGGCCTTTTCATAGGCTTCCCTAGCCTTGTCCACCATGAACTCCCCCTTGACGTACCTGGTCTTGGTGCCGACTACCAGGCCGCCGGTTTTCTGCGCGGCCATTTTGGGATCGTACTCCAGCAGCCCCGAATACGGATTGATGTACAGTCCCGGAACAAAGTGCCGGTCCATGGGGTGTCCCTGGTCCACATAGGAAGCGTACTCCATATCATTAGCGAGAACGGTACTGAGCTGCGTCCCATCCGCACTTGCTTCTGGTTCGAGCTGGCTGTCGGAGGCCCAATGCGCTTTCAGCTGGCCCGTGATCGTGTTTGCCCCGATGTAGGGGCCGCGACCTGTGTCAGCCTTGGGCGGGGTGGCGTCCTGAGCGGCCTCTATCGCCCGGAGCGTGGCTTTCTTCTGCACGCGGTACAGGACCGAAGGCAGGTCCGCCTGGGCCTTCTTCAGCTGCTGGATTCGCTGCTGCAAGCTGACTGTATAACTCATTTCACCCGCTCCTCCTGTAACAGCGGAATCTCCTGGTGGGCCAGGCCGGGGATCACCGCCCCGAAGGGCTCAAAGAAGTGATTCGGGTCTGCCGCAAAGGCCCGCGTTTCCGGCAGCGCCTTTCCAAGGCCCTTCCCCCGGAAGATCCGCAGCTCGTCCCCGGCCTGGACATCCACGCTGTTGTCACACTGGACCCAGTCCTTCTGGGCCGAGGCGGCGGCGGTCTGGTTCAGCTCCAGCCGGGCGGCGTCCGTCTGGTAGACCCGGCAGGGGATGTCCTCCGCGATTTTCCGCCGCTCGTGGCGGGTCAGAGCGCCGTCCCTGACCGGCTGTACCCGGTAGATGTCCATGCGGTCTGTATACCAGTCTCTGAAATTCATATCACGTAAGTCCCTCCCATTCCCACCAGCCGCGCCTTTGTGGCCAGGAGCTGGCCGTACTGGGTGGCGTTGAGGTCCCCCCAGCTCTCCGTGGCCTTCGTCAGCGGGTCCGTGTCGTAGGTCACGCTGTCCTGCCCCAGCTTCGCCGAGCGCATGACCCCCACCAGGGCCCCGGTAGCCGCCGCCTCCGCCGGAGTGGCGGAGCTCTCCGCGAAGGTGCGCAGGTAGAGCGTGGCCTGATGGGCCGCGTACAGCCCGCAGGCGTACCGCCAGCCGTCGGTCCACTTGTCCGGCTGGATGGCGGCGTCCGCCTGCCGGAGAAACTCCTCCAGCATCGTTTCGGGCACCAGGCCCGTCCCGTTATCCTTGAAAAACTGGGGGAAATCCGCCCGGAACATCTCCGCTGAGTAGCCGCCCTGGCTGTGGCCGATGTTGGCCGCTGCCGCCCGGACGCCGAAGAACTGCGGTTTATTCGGCCACATTTTTCTGCTTTTTCGACTGCCTGCCGAAGTCCTTGTCGGTGCCGCTGTCGGAGAGAATGACCTTCCCGTCCGCCGCCAGGGCCTTCAGATAGGCGGAATCCTCCGCCCAGGCCGGGACCGGGCCCATGTAGTCCTTCTCCATCCTGAACCGCTCCCCGTTGGGGCCGGGGAGGATGATGTTTCTCCTGGATACTACAAACATTCCCGCGCCCTCCTTAAATCCCGTCGAAATACTGCATGGTCTGGGGATAGAACAGCTCCACCTCCGAGAGGTTCGCCGCATAGGCCGTGTCATAGCAGAACTCCGTGGCGTTGGGCTGGCTCATGACCCGGGCCAGGGGGACCAGCTCCTCCACCTGGAGGAAGCGCTCATGGTTGACGTAGACCACCATG
>JAAWHO010000046.1 GCA_022795905.1 Oscillospiraceae bacterium | reverse complement strand
GAAGAGATGAAAAAGACCCACACCATCCTGGTGCCCAATATGCTGCCCATGCACTTCAAGATCATCGGCAAGGTGATGGAGCGCAGCGGCTACAATGTGGAGCTGCTGGAGACCAGCGGGCCGCAGATTGCGGAGACGGGCCTCAAATACGTACATAACGACACCTGCTACCCGGCCATTCTGGTTATCGGGCAGTTTATCGACGCCCTCCAGAGCGGGAAATACGACCCGGAGAAGGTGGCGCTCATCCTGTTCCAGACCGGCGGGGGCTGCCGGGCGAGCAACTACATCCACCTGCTGCGCAAGGCCCTGGAGAAGGCGGGGCTGGGGTTTGTGCCGGTGATCTCCCTGTCCCTGGCGGGGCTGGAGAAGCACCCGGGCTTCCAGCTGACCCTGCCGCTGATCGCAAAGATGATGTACGGCGTGCTCTACGGGGATCTGCTGATGACCCTGGTGAACCAGTGCAAGCCCTACGAGCGGGAGAAGGGCGCGGCCCAGGCCCTGGCGGACCGGTGGACGGAGCGGCTTGCCGGGGAGCTGGCCTCCGGCGGCGGCTACCGGCAGGTGAAGGCCAACTACCGCAGAATCCTCGACGAGTTCGCCGCCCTGCCGGTGGTGCGCTCGGAGAAGGTCATGGTGGGGGTTGTGGGGGAGATCTTCGTCAAGTACTCCCCCCTGGGCAACAACAACCTGGAGCAGTTTCTGGTGGACGAGGGGGCAGAGGTGGTCATCCCCGGCCTGCTGGACTTCTGCCTGTACTGCGTGTACAACAACATCCTGGACCACAAGCTCTACGGCCTCCAGAAGGGGAAGCAGCTGGCCTACAAGCTGGCCTGCCAGTACCTGCTCAATAAGGAGAAGGACCTTATCGGCATCATGGCCGAACACGGCCGCTTCACGCCGCCCACCCTCTTTACCCACACCATCGAGCTGGTCCAGGGGACCATCAGCATGGGCGTCAAGATGGGCGAGGGCTGGCTTCTGACAGCGGAGATGCTGGAGCTGGCGGACAAGGGGGTCAGCAATATCGTCTGCACCCAGCCCTTCGGCTGCCTGCCCAACCACATCTGCGGCAAGGGCATGATGAAGCCCATCAAGGAGAAGAACCCGGATATCAACATTGTCGCCATCGACTACGACGCCGGGGCCACCAGGGTCAACCAGGAGAACCGGCTGAAGCTGATGCTGGCCAACGCCCGGCAGCGGAAGCAGGAGGCCGCGGCCCCCGGTCCCCGGGCGGCGTCGGAGCCCCTTCCGGAGGGGAAGGCCGGCAAGGGCTATGTCCTGGAGGGATCGCCGCTGTAGGGCGGCAGCGAAAAGGGGATGCCCTGCCGGCCGGGCGGGGCATTTTCCTGTTCGCCGGGCCCGCCCGGCGGGGGCCGATTCCCTGATGATTGCATTTTTTTCCAAAAATGAATTGCGCCCTTTGACGGATTGTGGTATAGTCAGGATGCGCAGAATTTCTGCCTTGACAGGAGGACGCGGCCATGCTTTTTGATACCCACGCCCACTATGACGCGGAGCAGTTCGACGGGGACCGGGACGAGGTTCTCTCCGCCCTGCCCCTGAGCGGCGTCGGCCTGGTGGTGAACCCCGGCTGCGACCTGGACAGCTCCCAGGCGGCGGCGGAGCTTGCCGCCCGGTACGGCCATGTCTATGCCGCCGTGGGCTACCACCCGGAAAACTGCGGTCCCTATGCCCCCGGGGACCTGGAGCGCCTGCGGGCGCTGGCGGGGCGGCCCAAGGTGGTGGCCATCGGGGAGATCGGCCTGGACTACCACTGGGAGGACAACCCTCCCAGGGAGCTCCAGCAGGAGGTTTTCCGGGCCCAGATGGCCCTGGCGGAGGAGCTGGGGCTGCCGGTGATCGTCCATGACCGGGACGCCCACCGGGACAGCATGGAGACCGTCCGGGCCTTCCCCGGCGTCCGGGGGGTGTTCCACTGCTTTTCCGGCAGCGCGGAGATGGCCCGGGAGCTGGTGAGGCTGGGGTGGATGATCTCCTTCACCGGGGTGCTCACCTACAAGAACGGCCGCCGGGCGGCGGAGGCCGCCGCCGCCGTGCCCCTGGACCGGATCATGCTTGAAACCGACAGCCCCTATATGTCCCCGGTCCCCTGCCGGGGGACGCGGAACGACTCCCGGCATCTGGGCTATATCTGCCGGCGGCTGGCGGAGATCAAGGGCGTCTCCGAGGAGGAGTGCGCCCGCGTCACGGCGGAAAACGGGAGGCGCTTTTTCCGTATTCCCTGAAATTTCCGCCGCCCTTGTGCCCAAAAGGCTCGCTGATGTGACCGATTTCGCGATCGCCTTGACAGGCCGGAGCCGGGGGCGTATCATCAAAACGACAGCTTTAAGGCGGGCTTTTCCCCCGCCTGCTGCATATACATTACATTTTGAGTGGGAGGAAATACATATGGAGCAGAAGGTAAGACGGATCGGCGTGCTGACCAGCGGCGGCGACGCGCCGGGTATGAACGCGGCGGTACGGGCCGTAGTGCGCGCGGCGGTGGGCCGCAGCATCGAGTGCATCGGCATCCGCAGGGGCTGGAACGGCCTCATTACCAACGATTTTGTCCGTATGGGGAATATTACGGTCAGCCATATCATCAACAAGGGCGGCACGGTCCTCTACACCGCCCGCAGCGATGAGTTCATGCAGGTCTCCGGCCAGGACAAGGCCCTGGCCACCTGCAAGCTGCTGGGCCTGGACGCCATCGTGGCCATCGGCGGCGACGGCACCTTCCGGGGGGCTCTGGATCTGAGCCGCCGGGCGGCGGAGAAGGGCTATGCCCTCCAGGTAGCCGGCATCCCCGCCACCATCGACAACGACATTGGCTGCTCCCACTATACCATCGGCTTTGACACCGCCTGCAACACCGCCATCGAGTGCATCGACAAGCTCCGGGACACCATGCAGTCCCATGAGCGGTGCTCCGTGGTGGAGGTCATGGGCCGCCACGCCGGGTACCTGGCGCTGAACGTGGGCCTGTCCATCGGCGCAACGGCGGTGCTGGTCCCCGAGCGGGAGCTGGACTTTGACCAGGACGTGGTGGAGAACATCCGCCGGGCCCGTCTGGCGGGAACCACCCACTTCATGGTGGTGGTGGCCGAGGGCGCGGGCAGCGCTCTGGAGATCGGGCAGCGGATCCACGATGAAATCGGCCTGGACCCCCGTGTCACCGTGCTGGGGCACATCCAGCGGGGCGGCGCGCCCACCATGCAGGACCGGGTCACCGCCAGCCGCATGGGCTATACCGCTGTGCAGGCCATCATCGAGGGCAAGGGCAACTGCGTCGTCGCCACCAAGGAGGGCCGGCTGGTAATCATCGAGATGGAGGAGGCCCTGCAGATGAAGAAGGACTTCGACATGAACGGCTACGCGATTCTCGAGGCCCTGACCAACAACCACTCCGCCCGGTGAGCGCGCCCGTCTCATAAATTTATTTTCTCTGAAAACAGGGTCTTGCGGGCGGGCCGGTGGGGACATCGGCCCGTTTCCCTCAGCGGCGGCCCGCTTTTCATTTTGCGCGGCGGACAGGGGCGGCTATTGTGGCTATATCCGCGGCGGTCTGTCACGTCCTCCGGGAAAAACAGGGGGATGAGTGAAAACCCGAAGCCTGACAAATACTAAAACATAAACCAGAAGGAGAAACGACCATGCAGCTATACGAGGAGCTGGTGGCCAGAGGGCTCATCGCCCAGGTCACGAATGAAGAGGAAATCCGAGAAATGATCAACCACGGCAAGGCCACCTTCTACATTGGCTTTGACTGCACCGCCGACAGCCTGACGGCGGGCCACTTTATGGCCCTGACCCTGATGAAGCGGCTCCAGATGGCCGGCAACCGGCCCATCGCCCTTATCGGCGGGGGCACCACCATGATCGGCGACCCCACGGGCCGCACCGATATGCGGAAAATGCTCACCAAGGAGGATATTGACCACAACGCCGCCTGCTTCAAGCGGCAGATGGAGCGCTTCATTGAGTTCGGCGAGGGCAAGGCCCAGATGGTCAACAACGCCGACTGGCTGCTGAATCTGAACTATGTGGAGCTGCTGCGGGAGGTGGGGGCCTGCTTCTCGGTGAACAATATGCTCCGGGCCGACTGCTACAAGCAGCGGATGGAGAAGGGGCTCAGCTTCCTGGAGTTCAACTACATGATTATGCAGTCCTACGACTTCTACCACCTCTTCCAGCACTACGACTGCAATATGCAGTTCGGCGGCAACGACCAGTGGTCCAATATGCTGGGGGGCACGGAGCTCATCCGGAGGAAGCTGGGCAAGGACGCCCACTGCATGACCATCACCCTGCTCACCGACTCCCAGGGCAACAAGATGGGCAAGACCGCCGGCAACGCCGTGTGGCTGGACCCCAACAAGACCAGCCCCTACGATTTCTACCAGTACTGGCGGAACGTGGAGGACGCGGACGTGCTCAAGTGCCTGCGGATGCTCACCTTCCTGCCCATCGAGCAGATCCAGGAGATGGACGGCTGGGAGGGCAGCGAGCTCAATAGGGCCAAGGAAATTCTTGCCTGGGAGCTGACAAATCTGGTCCACGGCCAGGAGGAGGCCGACAAGGCCCAGGCCGCGGCCAAGGCCCTCTTCGGCGGCGGCGGCGACAGGGACAGTATGCCCACCACGGAGCTGACCGGCGACAGCTTCAGCGACGGGGAGATCGGGATTCTGAACCTGCTGGTGGCCTGCGGCCTGGCCTCGTCCAGGGGGGAGGCCAGGCGGCTGGTCCAGCAGGGCGGCGTGTCCGTCAACGACGAGAAGATCACCGATATCGACCGGAAATTTGGCTGTGAGCTGTTCCAGGGGGACGGCGCCATCATCAAAAAGGGGAAGAAGGTCTTCCACCGGGCTGTGATGGATTGAGCGAAACACAAGGAGGCATTTTCTTGAGCGAAAATCAAAACCCGAATTTTACCCCGCCGGAGGAGACGGCCCTGGAGAAGGAAGCCCGGGAGGCCCTGCTGGCGGTGGAGCAGCACCGGAAGAAGCTGGAGGAGGGGCTCTATGTCCGCCTGGCGGAGGAGGCCCTGGAGGAGGACGGGGAGTATTCCCCGGAGCTGGAGAAGGAGGCCCGGGACCAGCTGGCGGCCCTCCAGCGGGCGGGCCAGTCCCTGCGGCAGGGCTATATGGACGCGGCGGCCATGGAAGACGAGCTCCACGCCCGCCTGCGGGACGCCAAGACCAGCGTGGACCGGAAGTGGTTCGCCCCCAATCCCCCGGCCAATTCGGCCATTGATTTGGAGGAGGAGCGGAGCGGTCACTTCGCCCAGGGCGTCAATATTTATAAGATTCTGCTCATCTGCGTCGTCGGCAGCTTTGCCGGGGTGGTGGTGGAGATGCTGTGGGCCTTCGCCCGGTATGGACTCATCGAGAGCCGCCGGGGGCTGGTCTATGGGCCCTTCAACCTGCTCTACGGGGCGGGAGCCGTGTTCCTCACCCTGGCCCTGTACAGGTACCGGAACCGGGGACGGCTCTGGTCCTTCCTGGGGGGCTTTGTGGTGGGCAGCGCCCTGGAGTATGCCTGCTCCTGGGGACAGGAGCTTCTGCTGGGGTCCCGGTCCTGGGACTACAGCGCCATGCCTTTGAACCTCAACGGACGCATCTGCTTCACCTACTCGGTGTTCTGGGGACTGCTGGGGATTTTGTGGATTAAGGATCTATACCCCAGGATGGCCAAGTGGATTCTGAAAATCCCCAACAAGGTGGGACGGCCGCTGACCTGGGCCCTGACGGGGTTCATGGTGTTCAACATCATCGTCTCCTGCGTCACGGTGTACCGCTGGGCCCAGCGCCAGGAGGGCGTGCCCGCTGAGAGCGGGTTCTGGGAGGTCGTTGACGAGCGGTTCCCCAATGCGCGCATGGAGCGGATTTTTGCCAATATGACCTTTGGTGCATGAGAAGGCCGGCCCCTCAGAGGCCGGCCTTTTCCTGCTTTGCAAGGGCAGCACTGTTCCTCTTGCCTCCCTTGTGAAAGGGAGGGGGACCGCCGGGCAAAGCCCGGTGGTGGTGGGATTCGTCGCAGGGAACCTCCGTCTATCGGAAATCTGGCGCTAAACGGGACCCTGGGTGCAGGAATCCCCCCGCCACGCCTGCGGCGCGGCCCTCCCCCCTTTAACAAGGGGGGCAAGAGGACTGGTGCAGCCCCCTGGGGCCTTGTTCAATTTCGTCAGAAATCTATCTCTCTGGATAATCCAACCCTTCAGGCAGTCCTAAAACATAGTCAGCAGACACGCGATAGAATTTACAGAGCTTGATGATATCCACCACATCATATCGCCGCAGTCTCAATTCATATTTTGAAACGGCGGCCTGCTTACAGCCCAAAACAGCGGCAATTTCTGCCTAGGTAATATCTCGGTCCTCGCGAAGTGCCGTTAAGCGTTCAACATAATCCATTGTAATCACCTCAGGATTATAATAGATATTCCAAAACGGACTATTTACAAATAGTCCATCCTGGAGTATAATTGCCTTGAGGTGATGAAACTATGACCGGACAACAGCGTGAAAATATAAATGAAGTGTGGAGAAATCTTGAGGAATTAGCCGGAGATATCATCGCAATACAAAATTTTTTAGAGTGTAAAACAGATTGCATAGAAAATATTGGTCCTGAAATATGCGCCGCCTATCTGCGGCGTATCAGCGATTATGCCGACCAGCACATCCATGAGCTCAAACAGCTGAAGAACCTGCTGATTATACCTGAATTGCGGAGAGTCTGCCCAGAATCATCAACCTGAGGGAGAAGCGCCTTTTGTCTATTTTTGTGACACCCCCCACCGGGTCCTGTTCATTTCCGGATTTTCCGTGGAGCAATTTTCCCTGCAAGGCTGCCCTGTCCTTGCAGGTTTTCTTTCACAATCCTGCAAAGCGCCTGGTTTTGCAGGATTTTTTTCGTCAACCATACGAAATTAAAAAACTTCCGGATTTCCTGTTCACAAACATTTTTAACTGTGCTATAGTCAAACCATCGGCACGGCAGGGCCCTCCGGCCCGCCCAAACATGACGAAAAACAGGAGGAACTTCCATGGTAGAAGTGATAAAAAAAGGCGCGTACCTGCTCGACGGCCAGCTCGTCTGGGCGGACCAGGCCGGCGGCCAGCCCTCCCCTGACGAGGCCAGGGAAAAGACCATCGCCTACTCCATCCTCCGCGCCCACAACAAGGGCGCGGACCCCAAGAAAATGCGCATCAAATTCGACGCCCTCATCTCCCACGACATCACCTTTGTCGGCATCATCCAGACCGCCAAGGCCAGCGGCCTGAAGGAGTTCCCCATCCCCTACGCCATGACCAACTGCCACAACAGCCTGTGCGCCGTGGGCGGCACCATCAACGAGGACGACCACGCCTTCGGCCTCTCCGCCGCCAGGAAGTACGGCGGCATCTACGTCCCCGCCAACCAGGCGGTCATCCACCAGTACGCCCGGGAGCGGCTGGCGGGCTGCGGCAAAATGGTCCTCGGCTCCGACTCCCACACCCGCTACGGCCCTTACGGCTGCATGGGCGTGGGCGAGGGCGGCGGCGAGCTGGTCAAGCAGCTGCTGGAGAACACCTACGACGTGGCCGCGCCGGAGGTGGTGCTCGTCTACCTCGACGGCAAGCCCCGCAAGGGCGTGGGCCCTCAGGACGTGGCCATCGCCCTGGTTGCCGCCACCTTCCCCAAGGGCGACGTGAAGAACAAGGTCCTGGAGTTCGCGGGCCCCGGCGTGAAGGAGCTCAGCTGCGACTACCGCATCGGCATCGATGTCATGACCACCGAGACCAGCTGCCTGACCTCCATCTGGGAGACGGACGAGACCATCCGGAAATATTACGAGAACATCGGCCGGCCCGAGGACTTCCGGGAGCTGAAGCCCGGCAGCGGCGCGTACTACGACAGCGTCGTCAAAATTGACCTCTCCAAGGTCGAGTGCATGATCGCCCTGCCCTTCCACCCCTCCATCGCCTACACCGTCCACGAGCTCCAAGCCAACCCCGAGAAGATTTTCGCCGAGGTGGAGGCCGCCGCCAACAAGCAGCTGGGCGGCAAGGTGACGATGGATCTGAAGCGCAGCATCGTGGACGGCAAGGTCACCTGCGACCAGGGCGTGATTGTCGGCTGCTCCGGCGGTATGTACGAGAACATCGTGGAGGCCGCCCACATTCTGGAGGGCGGGTCCATCGGCAACGGATATTTTGATATGTCCGTCTACCCCTCCTCCACCCCCATCTCCCTGGCCGTCACCAAGAACGGCACCGCCGCCAAGCTCATGGAAGCCGGGTGCGTGATGAAGCCCGCCTTCTGCGGCCCCTGCTTCGGCGCGGGGGACACTCCGGCCAACAACACCCTCTCCATCCGCCACGCCACCCGGAACTTCGCCAACCGGGAGGGCTCCAAGCCCGGCAGCGGCCAGATTGCCGCCGTGGCCCTCATGGACGCCCGGTCCATCGCCGCCACCGCCCGCAACGGGGGCGTGCTCACCGCCGCCACCGACATCGACTACGACCTGCCCACCGCCCAGGAGCTGGAGTACCACTACGACGGCTCCGTCTACGCCAAGCGGTGCTACGAGGGCTTCGGCAAGGCGGACCCCTCCGTGGAGCTGCGCTACGGGCCCAACATCAGGGACTGGCCCCATATGCCCAAGCTGGAGGAGGACCTGCTGGTGCGGCTGTGCGCGGTCATCCACGACCCCGTGACCACCACCGACGAGCTCATCCCCTCCGGGGAGACCAGCTCCTACCGCTCCAACCCCATCGGCCTGAGCGAGTTTGCCCTCAGCCGCCGGGTACCCGAGTACGTGGGCCGCAGCAAGGCCGTCCGCGCTCTGGAGGAGGCCCGGGAGCGGGGCCAGGTTCCCGCCGAGGTCACTGAGGTCCTCAGCAAGGTGGGCGGCGACGCGGCCCGGACCACCATCGGCTCCTGCGTCTTCGCCAACAGGCCCGGCGACGGCTCCGCCCGGGAGCAGGCCGCCTCCTGTCAGAAGGTGCTGGGGGGCTTTGCCAACATCTGCTACGAGTACGCCACCAAGCGCTACCGCTCCAACTGCATCAACTGGGGCATCGTGCCCTTTACCATGGACGCCGGAGCGGCGTTCCCCTACGAGGACGGGGACTGGGTGTATATCCCGGGCGTAAAAGCCGCCATCGCCCAGGGCGTGGAGGAGATGACCGCCAGGGTCGTCCGCGCCGACGGCTCCGTCCACGAGCTGGCCCTCAGGTGCGCGGGGCTCACCGCCGACGAGCGCCTGATTCTCCAGGAGGGCTGCCTGATGAACTACTACGCCGCCGGGTACGGCAAGGATTGAGGAGGAGAAACGCCATGGAAAAGATCAAGATGACCGCCCCCCTGGTGGAGATGGACGGCGACGAGATGACCCGCATCCTGTGGGCCATGATTAAAGAGAAACTGATTCTGCCCTTTGTGGAGCTCAAGAGCGAGTACTACGACCTGGGCCTGCTCCACCGCAACGAGACCCGCGACCAGGTGACCGTGGACGCGGCCAATGCCACCAAACGGCTGGGGGTCGCCGTGAAATGTGCAACAATCACCCCAAACAAGCAAAGGATGGAGGAGTATCCCCAGCTCACCGAGATGTGGAAGAGCCCCAACGGCACCATCCGCTCCATCCTGGACGGCACCGTCTTCCGCACCCCCATCTGCATCGACGCCATCAAGCCGGTGGTGAAGAACTGGAAAAAGCCCATCACCATCGCCCGCCACGCCTATGGCGACGTGTACAAGAGCGTGGACTTCGTCACGGAGAAGCCCGGCGAGTGTACCATGACCTTCCGCAGCGACGACGGCAGCGAGGAGAAGACCGTCACCGTTCAGAAAACCGACGGCCCCACCGTCTGGCAGGGGGCCCACAACAAGGACAAATCCATCCGCAGCTTTGCCCGGAGCTGCTTCCAGTACGCCGTGGACACCCGGCAGGATTTGTGGTTCTCCACCAAGGACACCATCGCCAAGGTCTATGACGGCGAGTTCAAGAAAATCTTTGAGGAGGAGTTCGAGAGCTACAGGGCTAAGTTTGACGAGCTGGGCATCACCTACTTCTACACCCTCATCGACGACGCTGTCGCCCGGGTCATCCGCAGCGAGGGCGGGTATATCTGGGCCTGCAAGAACTACGACGGCGACGTGATGAGCGACATGGTCTCCACGGCCTTCGGGTCGCTGGCGATGATGACCAGCGTGCTGGTCTCTCCCGACGGCACCACCGAGTACGAGGCCGCCCACGGCACCGTGACCAAGCACTATTACAGGCATCTCAAGGGGGAGAAGACCTCCACCAACTCCATGGCGACCATTTTTGCCTGGAGCGGGGCCCTGCGCAAGCGGGGGGAGCTGGACGGGCTGACCGAGCTGGTGGACTACGCCGGCAAGCTGGAGGAGGCCTGCTTCGATACCCTGAACGCCGGGATTATGACCAAGGACCTGGTGGGCCTGGTGGAGCCCGGGTTCCAGGCCAGGGCCGTCAATTCCGAGGAGTTTTTGGACGCCATCGCCGCGAGGCTGGCGGAGAAGCTGGGCTGACGGTTCTCTGAAACTGCGCCGCCGCCCTTGAGAGAATCCCCCCGCCGTTTGAGGGCGCGGCGCTGCCCTTTAGAAGAATCCCCCCGCCACGCCTGCGGCGCGGCCCTCCCCCCTTTCACAAGGGGGGCGAGAGGGCGAAGCATCCCAAGGGCTGCGCCGTATCCATGACTACCCCCGTGAGGCGAATCATTTCCGGAACACTGCCAATCCCCTTGCCCCCCTTGTGAAAGGGGGGAGGGCCACGAAGTGGCGGGGGGATTCGTCGCAGAGCACTTCCGCAAAAGCCAGCACTGTGCGATAACGAAGCGGCGGGGGGGATTCCCCCGGCAGTTCCGAACAGCAGACAGGAGGAGAAACGAGAGAATGGAATTAAAAAAGACCGCCGCCGCCGGGACTATGGAGTCCGGCGACATCCTCATCACCATTGAGCCCAGGACCGAGGGAGGCGTCACCCTGGAGCTCTCCAGCAGCGTCCTCCAGCAGTATGGCCGGCAAATCGAGGCCGTCATCCGGGAAACGCTGGCGGGCCTGGAGATCCCCCACGCCGCCGTCCGGGCGGTGGACAAGGGGGCCCTGGACTGCACCGTCCGAGCCCGGGTGTCCGCCGCCGCCTGCCGGGCCGCGGAGCGGGAGAACGAGACATGGGAGGCGAAGTGATGGAAAAGCGCTACATAAAGGACCGCCTGCGCCGGTCCATGATGTTCGTCCCCGGCAACAACCCCGGCATGATTACCGACGCCCGGATCTACGGCGCGGACAGCATCATGTTCGATCTGGAGGACTCCGTGGCCTACACCGAGAAGGACACCGCCCGGTTCCTGGTCCACAACGCCCTGAAAACCCTGGATTTCGGCAAAAAGGAGATCGTGGTCCGCATCAACGACCTCTCCTCCGGCCTGGGCGTCCGGGACCTGGAGGCCATTATCCCCGCCGGGGTCCATGTGGTGCGCCTGCCCAAGACCGACAGCGCCCAGGACGTCATCGACTGCGAGCGGGAGATCGCCCGCATCGAGGCCAAGCACAATATCCCCGTGGGCGCTACCGGCATGATGGCCGCCATCGAGAGCGCCAACGGCGTGCTCAACGCCAGGGAGATCGCCCACGCCTCCGACCGGCTCATCGGCGTCGCCCTGGGGGCGGAGGACTATGTGACGGACCTGAAAACCACCCGGGCCGACGGCATCGAGCTCCTCTTTGCCCGGAGCATGATCCTCAACGCCGCCCGCTCCGCCGGCATCGCCGCCCTGGACACGGTCTACTCCGACGTGAACAACGACGAGGGCTTTCTGGAGGAGGTCAGCCTCATCCGCAAGCTGGGCTTTGACGGCAAATCCGTTATCAATCCCCGGCAGATTGAGCCCCTCCACCGGGCCTTCATCCCCAGTGAAAAGGACCTGCGGAAGGCCTACGCCATTATGGACGCCATTGCCGAGGCCAACGCCCGGGGCAGCGGCGTAGCCAGCATCAAGGGCAAGATGATCGACAAGCCGGTGGTCATCCGGGCCCAGCGCCTCATCGCCCTGGCCGAGGCGGACAACGTTGTCGAGGAGGACTGAGTCATGACGGACGAACTGCTGAGAACCATCCCCCACTTGGACGAGATCGCCCACCGGGGCCCCTTCGCCGGAACCCCGGCCAAGCACACCGAGAATTTCCGGGAGCGCTCCGCCCGGGAGAACAAGCTCCTGCCCTCCCTGGAGGACGCCATCCGGGCCACGGGGCTCACCGACGGCATGACCATCTCCTTCCACCACCACTTCCGCAACGGGGACCACGTGGTCAACCGGGTGGTGGACACCCTGGCGAAAATGGGCTTCAAGAATCTGACCCTGGCGGCCAGCTCCCTGGCGGCGGTCCACGCCCCCCTCATTGAGCACATCAAAAACGGCGTCATCACCCACATTGAGACCTCCGGCCTCCGGGGGGAGCTGGCCGAGCAGATCTCCCGGGGCCTGATGGACTTCCCCATCGTCTTCCGCAGCCACGGGGGACGGGCGGCGGC
>JAAWHO010000045.1 GCA_022795905.1 Oscillospiraceae bacterium | reverse complement strand
ATTGCGGTCAGGCTTAAATTCGTAAACAGATTGATCTTTGCCGTATCTGCCTTTATCCCAAAGCTTTCTAAAATCTCTCCAAAAAGACAAAGCTGTTTCCTGCGGAACACCTGATAGCTTTCCTTTGAGAGGCTTTTGAAAAGAAGCTGCTGTTCTTCAATCGTTAAAATTGCAATTCCATTTTTCTCCCCGTGGCAGCAGGCATAAAGAAATTGCTTTACTGCGTCACGCCAGCTTAAAGCGGGGTCAGCCATTAGTTTCTGTACATACTCAATGATTTTAGGCTGTTGCAGATACAGCGTTTCAACGACCAAATCTTCTTTCGTTGAGAAAAAAGAATAGAAGAATGTCCTTGAAATGCCAACTCTTTTATATATTTGTTCCACTGTGGTATGCTGTATGCCTTGTCTTGCCATCAGTTCAAGTCCGACTGTAATAAGCGCATTTCTGATGCGCTCTTTATCCTCCCCGGAATAAGCCACCCTTGGCACTCTGCCACCCCCCTCATGCGAAATAAAAACTAATTCACAAATTTGACCTTATTTTAGCACACCCAAAGGGACAATGCAAGAGAGAAATGCTATAAGATCGATCTCTTCAAACAGACTGCATTTCTGGGACGCACGAAACGGCCGGCAATTCAAGTATAGCTATACCCGAATTGCCGGCCGTTTGCCTGTAAGATACTTGTTGGGGCTTTCAAAAATTGAAGAAAATTGAAGAAAATGAAAAAAGTATTTGACAATCCGGCGGGCATCGGCTATAATACATCTCGTGTCTTTGCGAGGTGTGCTATGATTCTTAATCTGCAGAAGATCATCAACGCTCCCGGAGAACGGATGGAGTTCGGGTTTGACCTGGACCTGTCCGGTGTGGACTTCGGCGGCCTGTATCCGATCCAGAGCCCGGTTGTGGTTGCCGGCGAGGTGCGGAATACTGCGGGGATGCTGACCCTGGAGATGGAGATGAGCACGGTCCTCAAGTCCGTCTGTGACCGCTGCATGAAGGAGTTTGACAACCCCAAGCGTGTTATGTACCAGTGTTTGCTGGACGACGCGCCGGAGGAGGAGAACGATGAGATCATCCCCCTGGTGAACCATACGCTGGACGCGGGGGAGCTGGCTAAGACGATATTTATCCTGGAGATGGATACAAAGACCCTTTGTTCAGAGGACTGCAAGGGGCTCTGCCCCGGCTGCGGCGTCGATCTCAACCAAGGGAGCTGTACCTGCAAAAAGGAGACAGACCCCCGATTGGCAGTGCTGGCCAAGCTTCTGGAAAAGGACGATTAACGAAAAATCAAGAATCCATATATATTGGAGGTGTCAGCATGGCAGTCCCCAAGGGTAAAGTTTCAAAGGCAAGACGTGATAAGCGCCGCAGCTCCGTGTGGAAGCTGAAGGTGCCCGGCCTGGTCGCGTGCCCCAAGTGCGGCGCGATGCGCCTGCCCCACAGAATGTGTCAGGAGTGCGGTACGTACAATGGCCGTCAGGTCAAGGTCGTCAAGTCCTCCGTGGCCGAGTAAGACGACGCGTTTGCTTTCGGACAGCGGCACAGCCCCCGGCTGTGCCGTTTTTCCGTGCCTGAGGAGGAATCGGATATGTACGACGCCATCATTGCCGGGGCCGGCCCGGCGGGGAGCGCCGCCGCCATGGCCCTGGCCCAACAGGGCGGTCGGGTGCTGCTGACGGACCGGTGCGCCCTGCCCCGGTATAAGTCCTGCTCCGGGATGCTCATTGAAAAGACTCTGGCGCTGACGGAGCGGTACTTTGGCCGGGAGATCCCGGCGGAGGCCCTCTGCGCTCCGGCGGAGAACCGGGGCATGGTCTTTACGGACGACCGAGGGAGGGAGTACCGCTTTGAGCAGTCGGGCCTGAACGTCTGGCGCAGCGGCTACGACGGCTTCCTGGCCCGCCGCGCGGCGGAGTGCGGCGCACAGCTCCGGGACGGAACGCCGGTGGTATCCTGCCGTGAGGAGGGGGCTGGGTTGGCCGTCTCCCTTGGGGGCGGGGAGCCCCGGACGGAGCGGACCCGGTACCTGCTGGTGTGCGAGGGAGCCGCCGGGTTCCTGCGGCGGAGGCTGACGGGGGCGGGGCGGGATTTTGTGGCCACCCTCCAGACCTTCAGCCGGGGAGAAATCGACCTGGACCCCCACTATTTCTATGCCTATCTCCAGCCGGAGCTCAGCGGCTACGACGCATGGTTCAACGTAAAGGACGGGCAGCTGGTACTGGGCGTGTCCGCAGCGGAGCCAGAGAAGCTTGCGGGCTGTTACCGCCGCTTTATCGCCTATATGGAGCAGAAGCACGGCCTGCGGCAGGGGGAGCCCCTCCGGCGGGACAAGTGGCTGATGCCCCGCGTCCGCCCCGGCTGCCCGCTGGAGCTGGGCCGGGGGAGGGTGCTCTTCGCCGGGGAGGCCGCGGGCTTCCTCAACCCCATGGGGGAGGGGATCTCCTCCGCTCTGGAGAGCGGGCATCAGGCGGCGCTGGCCGTCTCGGCGCATCCGGAGCGCCCGGAGCAGGCCCTGGAGGTCTACCGGAGGGAGACGGAGGCGCTGCGGGACTACATGGTCCGCCAGTGGCGGGTCACGGCCCGTCTGGCGGGGACCTTCCGGGAGATGGCCTGAGGACCGGCGGAGAGACAGGAGGAAGTCAAGGGTGGGCATCAAGATCATTTTGCTGGATTTGGACGGGACGCTGCTGACGACGGAGAAGACCCTGTCGCCGGCCACGCGGGCCGCGCTGGACCGGGCGGCGGCAGCGGGCATCCACATCGTCCCCTGCACCGGCAGGCTCTACCGGGGCATTCCCCAGGAAATCCGGGAGCTGCCCTACATACGCTACGCCGCCGTGGTCAACGGAGCCCAGATTTACGACGCGGCGGAGGAAAAAATCCTCTGCCGGACGGAGATCCCCCAGGAGAAGGCGGAGCGGCTGTACGACTATTTTGAGACGCTGCCGGCCATCTACGACTGTTATATGGACGGCTGGGGGTATATGCGCTCGGACCACTACGCGAGGATCGACGAATATATTCTCGACCCGAAAATTGCCGCCCTGGCCAGGCGCACCCGGAAGCCCCTGGAGGATTTCCGGGAGTATATGCGCCGCGAGGGAGGGCCGCTGCAGAAGGTGCAGGTGTTTTTCAACGACCCGGAGCGGCGGAGGCTGGAGCTCAAGCGGCTGACGGAGGGGTTTCCGGAGATGTCCGTGACCTCCTCCCTGCCGTTCAATATTGAGATTAATATCAGGGAGGCCAGCAAGGGGGAGGCCCTGCGCTTCCTCTGCCGCCATCTGGGGATTGCGGAGAGGGACAGCATGGCCTTCGGAGACGGGAGCAACGATGTGTCGATGCTCCGGGCCGCTGGGATCGGGGTCGCCATGGGCAACAGCGACGAGGAGGCCCTGGCGGCGGCGGACTGCGTCACCGACACCAACGACAGCGACGGCGTGGCAAAAGCGATTGAGCGGTTCTGCTTTTAGCGGGACCGCTCAATCGCCCTTTATCCCCAGTTTACCGGCAGCGCCGCGCCCTCCAGCCGCTCCGGCGCCGGGTACTCCACGCCGAAGGTCTCCACCTCCACCCGGTCGATGACGATGGGCTCCGCCGGGGCGGTGATGCGGACAGCTGGGTCCAGGTCGAAGGGGACCTCCGCCACCGGCAGCGTATTCCACCGCAGGACCTCCTCCAGCCCCTCAATCACCCGGCCGAAGGCGGGGTAATTGTAGTCCAGCTTGGGGTTGGATTTCAGCGGGAAGAAGAACTCCCCTCCGGCGATGCCGTTTTCGTAGCCGCCCATGACAATGGTCCCCACATCCGCCTTCAAATGGTTGGGAAAGCCGGCGGACTGGGTTTCGTAGGGGATGAGATATTTGGCCTCCGGCCGGCCGAAGGCAGTGTAGCTCATATCCGCCACAAAATCCAAGGCCAGCCGCTCCATGGCGTGGCGGTCAAAGCAGCCCAGGCGGGCCAGGTACAGGAAGCTGCGCACCGTATTAGGCGCCTCCTCGGGGAAAAGCTCGCAGACGACAGACGGCCCGTGGGCCAGCCGGATCGCGGCAATGGGATGGTTCATAAGAAACGCCGTCCTTTCGTTGAATTCGGCTTCTATCATACAGCAGCGGCGAAGATCTGTCAAATTATTTGTAATTATGCAACAAATCCTTGGCCCGCCTGCAAAAAGATACAGTCAAAGTGATAAAATTACAAAATGACTCTGGACATCAGCGCTTTGCAGTGCTAAAATATCGGACAATACGGTATATCCTGAAAAGAGGAGAGCGCGCTCTATGGTGAAATTTATCGTGAAGCGGCTGGCCATGATGGTCGCGACGCTTTTTGTGATTCTGCTGATTACCTTCCTCATTATGCACGCCATCCCCGGCGGCCCGTACAGCGCGGGCAAGCGATTGCCGGAGGCCATCCAGGCGGCGCTGGATGAGAAGTACAACCTCAACGCCCCCCTCCATGTCCAGTTCTGGGACTACCTCCAGGGGGTGCTCCATTTCGATTTGGGGCCGTCTTTCAAGTATGAGGGGATGTCGGTCAACGACCTCATCGCCCAGGGTTTCCCCATCTCGGCGGCGCTGGGCATTTTCTCCATGGCCTTTACCCTGCTTCTGAGCATTCCCCTGGGCATTATCGCCGCTCTCAAGCATGGCAAGTGGCAGGATACCTTCATCGGCGCACTGACGGCCCTGGGGGTGACTATCCCGTCCTTTGTGGTGGCGACGCTGCTGGACTACTTCCTGGCGTACAAGCTGGGCTGGTTTCCGGTGTTCGGCGTGGCGACGCTGAAGGGCTACGTCCTGCCGGTCATCGCCCTGTCGGGGTTCTATCTGGCCTTTATGACCCGGCTGACCCGGTCCAGCCTCATGGACGTCATGCGCTCCGACTACATCCGCACCGCCCGGGTCAAGGGCCTGCCGGAGTACAAGGTGGTCTTCCGCCACGGCCTGCGCAACTCCCTTATCCCCGTGGTGACGGTGCTGGGCCCCACTCTGGCGGGACTGCTCATGGGCTCGTTCGTGGTGGAGAAGATTTTCGCCCTGCCGGGCATGGGCCGGTTCTTCATCAACAGCATCACCAACCGGGATTACACCGCCATTATGGGCTTTACCCTGTTCTATGCCACTATTCTGGTGGTGCTGGTGTTCCTGGTGGACATTGTGTACAGCGTCATTGATCCCCGCATCAAGCTGGGTGAGTAACAGAGAGGAAGAGAGGGGATCGGAAATGAGTCAATTCACGCCCAACGACTGGGCGCCCTGCGGCGCGGCCCGGCAGGAGAGCGATCAGGTAAGCGGCGCCAGCACCAGCTACGGAAAAGAGGTGCTCTGCCAGTTCGCCCGCCGGTGGACGGCGGTGCTGGGCGTCCTGCTGGTGGCTGTTACCCTGGTGCTGGCGATTGTGGGGCCCATCTTCAGCGAAAACTCCTATGACAACCAGCAGCGGACCTATGTGAGCACGCCGCCCCTGCTGCCGGTCTACGATGTGGGCGGGCAGCACTACTACGTCTCCACCAGCGGCAAGCTGCTGCTGGTGGACGGGGAGGGGATGCTCCAGGACGCGGCGCCCAGCCTGGGGGAGGAGCGGGAGAACAAGCGGTATGTCTACGAGCTGGACGGGGAGACCTACTACCTCAACTACCGCAGCAGCCCCTTCACCTTGGAGGACGCCCAGGGACGGCAGCAGCCCATGACCAGGGTCTGGAACCGCCGGTTCCCCTTAGGCTCCGACTACCTGGGGCGGGATATCATGGTCCGGCTGATGTACGGGGCCCGGATTTCCCTGACGGTAGCCTTTGTCGCCACGCTGGTGAACCTGGTGATCGGCATCCTCTACGGCAGCGTCTCCGGCTATCTGGGGGGCATGGTGGACGTGGTGATGATGCGCGTTGTGGACATCATCAGCTCCATCCCCCTGACCATGTATGTGATTCTCATCATGGTCCTCTTTGACAACGGGGGCCTGACCAGCATTATCATCGCCCTGGGCTCGGTCTACTGGGTGGACATGGCCCGGGTGGTCCGGGGGGAGATGCTGTCCCTGAAGAAGCAGGAGTATGTGTCCGCCGCCCACACCATGGGCAGCAGCACCTGGTATATCCTGCGCAGGCACCTCATCCCCAACACCATGGGGCCCATCATCGTCACCGCGACCATGCAGATCCCCTCGGCTATTTTCACGGAGGCCTTTATGAGCTTTATCGGCCTGGGCGTGTCCGCGCCGATGGCCTCCCTGGGCACCATGTGCAACGACGCCCTGGAGACGCTGCAGATCGCCCCCTACCAGCTGGCATTCCCCGCAGGGGCCATCTGTATCGCCATGTTCGCCTTCAATTTCATCGGCGACGGCCTGCGGGACGCCTTTGACCCCCAGATGCGCAAGTGAGCGGAGGTGCGGATATGTCTGAAGCTGTACTGAAAATTGAAAATCTCCACACCTCCTTCCGCACCCGGGCCGGGGAGGTCCAGGCGGTGCGGGGCGTGTCCCTGACGCTGGGCAGGGGGGAGGTCCTGGGCATCGTGGGGGAGTCCGGCTGCGGCAAGAGCGTCACCGCCATGTCGGTGCTCAGGGTGCTGCCGGAGAACGCTTTTCACAAGGAGGGCAGGATCCTCCTGGGGGAGAGGGACCTTTTGCAGCTCTCTCCCAAGGAGATGCGGAAGATCCGGGGAGGAAAGATCTCCATGATCTTCCAGGACCCCATGACCAGCCTCAGCCCCCTGATGAAGGTGGGCCGGCAGATTGAGGAGGGCATCCGGCAGAACCTGCCCCAGCTCTCCCGGCGGGAGGCCCAGGCCAAGGCCCTGGATCTGCTCAGGCGGGTCCACATCCCGGACCCGGAGCAGCGCTACCACTGTTACCCCCACGAGCTCTCCGGCGGTATGCGCCAGCGGGTGATGATCGCCATGGCCCTCTCCTGCGACCCGGAGGTGCTCATTGCCGACGAGCCCACCACGGCCCTGGATGTGACGATCCAGAACCAGATTCTCCTGCTGCTGCGGGAGATGTGCCGGGAGATGAACCTGTCCGTCATCTTCATCACCCACGACCTGGGCGTCGTGGCGGAGCTGTGCGACCGGGTCATTGTGCTCTACGGCGGCCTGGTCATGGAGGAGGGGGCCACGGAGGAGCTCTTTGCGGCCCCCAGGCACCCCTACACCCTGGGGCTCATGGACTCCATCCCCCGGCTGGACCAGGATAAGGCCCGGCGGCTCCAGCCCATCCCTGGCTCGCCGCCCAGCCTGCTGAACCCGCCGGAGGGCTGTCCCTTCCGGGCCCGGTGCCCCTATGCCCGGAACCTCTGCGGCCGGCTGCGGCCGGAGACGGCCCGGTGCTCGCCCAGCCACGCCAGCGCCTGCTGGCTCCTCTCGCCGGAGGCCCCGGCGGAGGGGAACCCCTTCAAGGGGGGAAAGGAGGAATCGGCTCCGGATGGAAGAGAATAAGGTCCTTCTGGAGGCTCAGGACCTCCAACAGTATTTTCCGGTAGCGGGCAGACGGGGGAAGTTCGTCCGCGCCGTGGACGGCGTCAGCTTCGCCATCCGGGAGGGGGAGACCTTCGGCCTGGTGGGGGAGTCCGGCTGCGGCAAGTCCACCCTGGCCCGGACAGTGATCCGCATCAATAAGCCCACCGGGGGCAGGATAGCCTTTGACGGGCTGGAGATCACCAACCTCTCCCAGAAGGACTTGAAGGGGAGCGGCCTGCGCCAGAGGATGCAGATGGTCTTTCAGGACCCCTACTCCTCTCTTAACAGCCGCATGACCGTCCGGGACGCGCTCATGGAGCCCCTGATCGCCAATCAGATCGGGGAGAATGACGCCCAGCGGGAGGAGATGGCCCGGGAGGCCCTGGGCCGGGTAAACCTGTCCCCGGACTATATCCACCGGTATCCCCACGAGTTCTCCGGCGGACAGCGCCAGCGCATCTGCATTGCCCGGGCGCTCATCGTCAAGCCCCAGATGGTCATCTGCGACGAGGCCATCTCCGCCCTGGATGTGTCCATCCAGGCCCAGGTGGTCAATATGCTGGGGGACTTCCAGCAGGAGCTGGGGCTGACCTATCTCTTTATTGCCCATGACCTGTCCATGGTGCGCTATGTCTCCCACCGGGTGGGCGTCATGTACCTGGGAAGGCTGGTGGAGCTGTGCGAGAGCGAGGAGATCTACAGCCATCCCCTCCACCCCTACACCCAGGGGCTGCTGCGCTCGGTGCCGGTACCGGACCCGAAGCTTGCGCGGAGCCGGGACAAGGAGGCCCTGGAGGGCGAGGTGCCCAGCCCCATCGACCCGCCTAAGGGGTGCCATTTCCACCCCCGGTGTCCCTACGCCAAGCCCGTCTGCCGGGAGGCTGTGCCCCCCATGACCGACGCCGGCGGCGGTCACATGGTCTGCTGCCACCTGTTCAGCGAATGAATTCCCCCGCTCTGCCGGAGGATTCAGATAACCCAAAAGGAAGAAGGAGAATCGAATGAAAAAAAGATTGACGAGCCTGTTGTCCCTGCTGCTGGCCCTGCTGGTGCTGGCCGGCTGCGGCGGCATCACCACCGGCGGCGACACCGCCGGTACCGGCGCCCCGGCGTCCAGCGGCACGACTGACCCCGCGTCCCCCGCCGGCGACGGCGGTTCTGACGAGACTGCCCAAGTGCTCCGCTACGCGGTGCTCGACGACCCCGACAGCTTCGACCCCGGCTACACCCTCAACACCTTCGCCGCCCCCGTGTTCTTCAACTGCTTCGTGGGCCTGGTCCGCTACAACCTGGACAGCGAGCTGGTCCCCGGCGCGGCGGAGAGCTGGGACATCAGCGAGGACGGCAGAACCTGGACCTTCCATCTGGTGGAGGGGGCCAAGTGGTCCAACGGCAGCCCGGTGACCGCCGAGGACTTCGCCTTTGCCTGGCAGAGGGTGCTGACCCCCGAGTTCGGCTCCTCCGCCGCCAACACCCTCTATCAGTATATCGCCAATGCCGAGGCCTTCTATAATGGCGAGTGCGCCTGGGAGGACGTGGGCGTCAAGGTCCTGGACGAGACCACCCTGGAGGTCACCCTGAAGGACCCCTGCGCCTATTTCCCCGCCCTGCTGGCCACCTGGACCTATATGCCCGTGTGCAAGGAGGTGGTGGAGGCCAACCCCGATTGGGCTACCGACTATGAAAACTATGTCTCCAACGGCCCCTTCAAGCTGGACAGCTACCGCATGGGCGAGGGCATCTACCTCTCCAAGAACGAGAACTACTGGCTGGCCGACCAGGTAAAGCTGGAGCAGATCGACCTGATGATCTTCCAGGATCTGAACACCGCCCTCAACGCCTATGAGGCCGGCCAGCTGGACGGCCTGACCAGCGTGCCCTCCACCAGCATCCCCACCCTCAAGGGCCGGGATGACTACTACAGCGTCCCCATGTTCTCCCACACCTACTGGATGTTCAACACCCAGGATGAGTTCCTCTCCGACGTTCGGGTCCGCAAGGCCCTGTGCCTGGCCGTGGACCGCACCTCCCTCATTGAGGACGTGCTCCAGAGCGACGCCCTGCCCGCCTCCGGCCATGTGCCCACAGGCTATATCCAGAGCGACGGACAGGACTTCCGCGCCGCCGGCGGCGACTACGGCGTCACTGCCGAGCCCCAAATCGAGGAGGCCAAGGCCCTGCTGGCGGAGGCCGGATACGACGACCCCTCCCAGATCACCATCCGCCTCAACTACTACACCAGCGACACGGTAAAGAAGGTCACCGAAGCCCTGGCGGATATGTGGCAGTCGAGTCTGGGGGTCAAGTGCGTCATTGAGAGCGCGGAGTGGGCCGTGTTCTACGACCAGATTCTGGCGCTGGACTACGGCGTGGCCGCCATGGGCGACCAGGCCACCTACCTCCACCCCATGGCCTTCCTCCAGACCTACCAGGGCAGCAACCCCCCGCTGGAGACCGGCTGGCGCAGCCAGGCCTATGAGGACGCCATTGCCAAGGCCATGTCCACCACAGACCCCGCCGAGGCGGACGCCTATTTCCACGAGGCGGAGGACCTGTTCTGCAATGACTACGTCCTGCTGCCGCTGTATTTCGGCTCCGCTCGGATGATGATGAAGGATTATATCATCAACTGGAACGAAACCGCCACCGGCGCATATGTGTTCGACCAGATTGAGGTCCTGCCCCACTAAAGAAGGAGTGGTACAGCCCGGCCGGCTCGCGAGAGCCGGCCGGGCTCCTTGTGTCCAAATTTGTCCCGCCGCATAGAATGTCTCAGAGGGGGGATGCGTATATGGATCGAACCATCACCGTATTGGGCGGCGATTTGCGCCAGGTGCGCCTGGCGGAGCTGCTGACAGCCGACGGCTGTGATACAGCCACCTGGGGCCTGGAGCAGGGGAGGGGACCAAACCCCGTGCCCCTGGGGAAGGCGCTGGAGCGGGACATTCTCATTCTGCCGCTGCCGGTGTGCCGCGGCGGGGAGCTGAACCTGCCCCTGACGGACATGACCCTGGCGGTGGAGCAGCTCTGGCCCAAGCTGCGCTACGACCAGCTGCTGCTGGGGGGGCAGACCGGCGAGCTCTCGCCCCGGCTCATGGCGGACTTCGGCCTGACGCTGCTGGACTACTACGCCCGGGAGGAGACACAGATCGCCAACGCCGTGCCCACCGCGGAGGGGGCCATCCAGCGGGCCATGGAGGCCACCGAGCGCACGCTCCACGGCAGCCGGTGCCTGATTATCGGCTTTGGCCGCATCGGGAAGCTGCTCTCCCGCCGGCTCCAGGGCCTGGGGGCCCAGGTGTCGGTGTTTGCCCGGAAGTTCAGCGACCAGGCGTGGGTAGAGGCCTGCGGCTGTAGCGTGTTCCGTTTTGCCGGCGGGGAGCTGGGGGAGTTCGATCTGATTTTCAATACCGCGCCTGCCCTCGTCCTGGACGCCGGGCGGCTGGCGGAGCTCCGGAAGGACTGCGTGGTCCTGGAGCTGGCCTCGCCGCCGGGCGGGGTGGATCTGGAGGCTGCCGGGGTGCTGGGGCGGCGGGTGATTCAGGCCGGCGGTCTTCCCGGGAAGGTGGCCCCCGCCGCCGCTGCCGCCGCTATCCGGGACAGTATTTATCATATATTGGAAGAACGAGGTGAACCCATTTGAGAACAGAGCGAGTGGGATTTGCGTTATGCGGCTCCTTCTGCACCCACGCCAAGGTGCTCCGGGAGCTGGAGGGGATTTGCGGCGAGTATGAGGTGGTGGTGCCCGTTGTTTCGGAGATCTGCCAGGTGACGGACACGCGCTTCGGCACGGCCAAGAGCTTTATGAAGCGGGTGGAGGAGCTGACCGGGCGCAGAGCCATCCGGTCGGTGGTGGAGGCGGAGCCCATCGGGCCCAAGAAGCTGCTGGATGTGCTGGTCATTGCCCCCTGCACGGGGAACACTCTGGGTAAGCTGGCGGCGGGGATCACGGATACGGCGGTGACCATGGCCGCCAAGGCTCATCTCCGCAACGACTGCCCGGTGGTGGTGGCTGTCGCCTCCAACGACGGCCTCAGCGGCGCGGCGCGGAACCTGGGGGAGCTGCTGGTGCGGAAGAATTATTTCTTTGTGCCCTTCGGGCAGGACGACCCTGAGAACAAGCCCTGCTCCCTTGTAGCGGACTTTTCCCGTATCGGGGAGACGGTGGAGGCCGCCCTGGAGGGCCGGCAGGTACAGCCGCTCCTTCTGCGGTGACGCAGATGCAAGGGGCTCTGCCCCTTGCATCCCCGCCAGCCTTTTGAAAAAGGCTGGACCGAAAACTTTTCGAGGGAGGCCCTAAGGCCTCCCTCCTCTTGCGCTGTTTGATACGCCGGCTGTGCGGCGCTTTTATATGGGGGCCAGGGTGACGCAAACGGCAAAGAGCACCCAGAGCAGGATGTCCCCTCCAGCAGACCGCTTTTAGCGACGATCCTTGCAAAATTCATTGTCAGCGGCTTCGGTTAATGTCATTTCCGTGTAGTTTTTCATTCCGGAACAATCGGACTGCACGTTCTCATTGGGGGAATTGCTGTTGGCAGAGGCTGCCGTTCCGTCGGAGATGTCTCCTGCTGGCTGGGCTGGGGAGCCGGCGCCGCAGTTGGCACCTCGACCCGGCTGGAAGCCTGGGCGGTGGGCTCAATATGGGTAAGGAAGCTGAGAGGTTAAAAATTTTTGAAGTCACTATCCGGCGGGGCCTCGCCGGATAGGTCTGGCTCAATCGTCAGGCAAGTCTACCTTGTCTACAAAAGAATAATAAATCTCAATGTCCTGGTGGCGCGTTCCCTGTTCGTTCTTCCAGCACTCATGCACCACGATTTTCTCCACGAACTCCCTCAGAAGGGTGGGGGCCAATTCCTCGAAGCTGGCGTATTTCCGCACAACAGCCATGAACTTCTCCACGTTCACAGCGGCATCTAAGAGTCTGTTTAAAATCTTTTATTTCCGGGTATGGTCCGAAAAAGATTATGACGCAGGAAAAAAGCATCCGGAATTAAACGCCACGTTGTCGTAGATACGACGGGGCTGCCTTATGCCATAGCTGTAACGACCGCTGATGTTACGGACCGGGATGGGGCCATTCAGATGATCCTTGTTAACCTGGACAATCTTTCCTGTGTAAAGAAATTTC
>JAAWHO010000044.1 GCA_022795905.1 Oscillospiraceae bacterium | reverse complement strand
CCGGCGGTAGCGCAGCCACCAGTTGTCCGCCCTCTCCAGCAGCCAGCCCTGCTCCGCCCGCTTCTCCAGGTGCCGCGCCATGGCGGCGGTGTCCCCGACGGGCTGATAGAGCAGCAGCTCTTTTTTCGTGTCCCGGCTCAAAGCGCTCCCTCCTCTCCGAAATTCCGGTAGTCCGCCGCCTGCCGTTCCAGCCGCCGGACCTCCTCCTCCAGCCGCCAGGCCCCCGACGGCGTAATGCGGTAGCTCCGTCTGCGGCCCTCCCGCTTCGTCTCCCGGATGAAGCCCTCCCGCTGGAAGCTCTCCAGCAGGGCGTAGAGGGTGCCGGGGCCGATGTCCACCCGGTCTCCGGTCATCTCCCGGACCCGCTCCATGATATCCACGCCGCAGCACTCCCGCCGCAGACAGAGGAGGATATAAAACATCTGCTCTGTCAGGGTCTGGAACTTCTCCCGGGCCATGGAGCCGCCCCCTTTCTTCAGTAATATTGATATTCGATATTTCCGGCTCCAGTATAACATCGAATATCGTTATTGTCAAGAGCGGCAGAGTATGGTATGATAGGCAAAATACGACAGGCAGGAGGCGGCTATGATTTTGATTGTCTGTGTGGACGACGCCGGGGGCCTCGGCTTCAACCGCCGGCGGCAGAGCCAGGACCGGGCGCTCCGGGCGCGGATGCTGGAGAAATGGGGACGGCTGTGGATGAGCGCCTACAGTGCCGGACAGTTCGCGAAGGAGGACCCCGTCACAGCGGATGAGGACTTTTTGGAGAAGTCCGGCCCCGGGGACGCCTGCTTCGCCGAGGGTCCCGCAGCGGCGGAGGCCCTGGACAGGGCGGAGAAGCTGGTTTTGTACCGCTGGAACCGGAAGTACCCGGCGGACTGCCATTTTCCGCTGGACCTGGAGGCGCGGGGCTGGCGGCTGGAGGAGGCGGCGGAGTTCGCCGGGTCCTCCCACGAGAAGATTACGGAGGAGGTCTATGTGAGATGATGAGAGTGGGAAGCAGTCTGCTGGCGGTACTGCTGGCGCTGGTGATGGCGGGGTGCTCGGTGGAGATCCAGGGAACCGCCTCCTCCGAGGCGGTCTATCTGGATAATATTCCGGCGTTTTCCGGGGAGCCCTATGTGGTCATCGGGGACAACCGTCCGGATTTCGAGGAATCGGAGTTTACCGTCAATTCCTTTGAGAGTTACAGCCCCTTGGACGATCTGGGGCGGTGCCACACGGCCTACGCCTGCGTGGGGGTGGATCTGATGCCCACGGAGGACCGGGGGAGCATCGGGTCTGTGAAGCCCAGCGGGTGGCAGACGGCGAAATACGACTGCGTAGAGGGGAAGTATCTCTACAACCGATGTCATTTGATTGGGTTCCAGCTCACGGGGGAGAACGCCAACAAGAGCAATCTCATTACAGGGACCCGGTATATGAATGTGGACGGGATGCTGCCCTTTGAGAACATGGTGGCGGACTACGTGAAGGAAACGGAGCAGCACGTCCTGTACCGGGTGACGCCGTTTTATCAGGGGGAGAACCTGGTGGCAAACGGCGTGCGGATGGAGGGCATGAGCGTAGAGGACAAGGGCGGGAGCGTCTGCTTTGACGTCTATGTCTACAACTGCCAGCCCGGGGTGGAGATTGACTACGCCACAGGGAACAGCTGGCTGGAGGGAGAGGCGGCCCCGGCGGCGGGGGCGGTTACCTATATTCTGAATACCAGCTCCAAAAAGTTCCACCTGCCGGAGTGCTCCGGCGCGGCGTCTATCAGCGAGAGCAACCGGGAGGAGTTCCAGGGGACAAGGGAGGAATTGGTTCGGCAGGGATATGAGCCCTGCGGGAAGTGCAGGCCGTAGGACGGGCGGCCCCTGCCGTGTGAATTGCAGAGTCGAAAAATTTTTCTTGACAAATCCGGGGAAAGGGTGTAAACTTCCCAGCAAGTGAATAAGAAAAGCGATGACGAAGACGGACGAGGTCCTCTGTTCTCAGAGAGCCGGGCGCTGGTGCGAGCCCGACAGCAGAATACCTCAAGTTCCTATCCCTTCCGAGCTGGAGGTCCGAACATCCCCCTGCGGGGATCAGTAGACGCCTCCCGTGACTGCCGCGTGAGTGCATAGGGCTTGCTGGAGCCTGAAGGGGCGCCCCTTTTTCAAGGGCGCAATTTGAGTGGTACCGCGGGTACATAACTTGTTTATGACTCGTCTCAAAGAATCTTTCTTTGGGACGGGTTTTTTGCTTCTCCGGCACTTTTCTCATTCACCATGATTTTCTGTTTTCAGGAGGAACTGAACGATGGATACCAAACAAGTCAATAATCAGCTCATGGAGGTAGCCTTCCGTATCCGGGAAATGCGGGGCATCTGCGGCTTTACCGAGAAGGAGATGGCCCGGAAAACCGATACCACCCCGGAGGAGTACCGTGTCTACGAGGGCGGGACGGTGGATCTGCCCTTTACCTTCATCCACAAGTGCTCCCTGGCCTTCGGCATCGGCATCACCGACCTGCTGGAGGGCCACAGCGCCCACCTCTCCAGCTACACCGTCACCCGGAAGGGCCAGGGCCAGCAGACCGCCAAGGAGCCGGGCATTGAAATTTCCAACCTGGCCCCCTTCTTCCGCAACAAGCTGGCGGAGCCCTACTACGTCACCTACGACTACGACGAGACCCAGCAGCATATGCCCATCCACCTGACCACCCACGCCGGCCAGGAGTTCGACATCGTCCTCTCCGGCCAGCTGAAGGTCCAGGTGGGCGAGCACACCGAGGTCCTGGAGGAGGGCGACAGCATCCTCTACAACTCCTCCACCCCCCACGGCATGATTGCCGTAGGCGGCGAGAAGTGCGTGTTCTGCGCGGTGGTCATCTCCGGCGAGAAGACCGACGAGAAGGCCGTCCGCCAATCCATTGTCCAGGCCCGCAGCAGCGAGGACTATGTCTGCAATAAGTTCATCGACGCCGCGGAGGACCAGAACGGTGTGCTCCGGTCCCTGACCTTCCCCAACGCGGACAAATTCAACTTCGCCTTCGACTGTGTGGACGCCATCGCCGCCAAGTACCCTCAGAAGCTGGCCATGCTCCACCTGGACAAGGACAAGACAGAGCGGCGCTTTACCTTCGAGGATATGAGCCGGGCCTCCAGCCGGGCGGCCAACTACTTCAAGGCCCTGGGCATCAAGCGGGGGGACCGGGTAATGCTGGTGCTCAAGCGGCACTACCAGTTCTGGTTTGCCATCCTGGGCCTTCACAAGCTGGGCGCCCTGGCCATCCCCGCCACCAACCAGCTCCAGGAGCATGACTTCTCCTACCGCTTCAATGCCGCCGAGGTCAGCGCCATCCTCTGCACCGCCGACGGCGACACGGCCCATCAGGTGGACCTGGCGGAGAAGGACAGCCCCAGCCTGAGGCTGAAGGTCATGGTTGGCGGCAAGCGGGAGGGCTGGCACGACTTCGACGAGGAGTACGCCATGTACCGCTCCTCCTTCCCCCGGGCGGAGGACGCCCCCTGCGGCGACGATCTGATGCTCATGTTCTTCACCTCCGGCACCACCGGCTACCCCAAGATCGCCGCCCACAGCTACAAGTATGCCTTGGGCCACTATATCACCGCCAAGTACTGGCACTGCGTCCACGCCGACGGCCTCCACTTCACCATCAGCGAAACCGGCTGGGGCAAGGCCCTGTGGGGCAAGCTCTATGGCCAGTGGCTGTGCGAGGGGGCGGTATTCACCTATGACTTCGACCGGTTCGACGCGGCGGATATCCTGCCCATGTTCGCGAAATATAATATCACCACCTTCTGCGCCCCGCCCACCATGTACCGGATGTTCATCAAGGACGATCTGAGCAAGTACGACCTGAGCAGCATCAAGCACGCTACCACCGCCGGCGAGGCCCTGAATCCGGAGGTCTTCCGCCAGTTCGAGGCCCAGACGGGGCTCCAGATCTACGAGGGCTTCGGCCAGACGGAGACCACCCTGTCCATCGGCAATCTCATCGGCAACAAGCAGAAAATCGGCTCCATGGGCAAGCCCATCCCCACCTACGACCTGGTGCTGGTGGACGAGAACGACGAGCCGGTGGCCCCCGGCGAGAACGGCGAGATCTGCATCCGGGCGGAGGACGGGAAGCTGCCCTGCGGCCTCTTCGCCGGGTACTATCGGGACGAGGCGCAGACAAAGGAGGTCTGGCACGACGGGCTCTACCACACCCGGGACGTGGCCTGGCAGGATGAGGACGGATACCTCTGGTATGTGGGACGCCGGGACGACGTCATCAAGTCCTCCGGCTACCGCATCGGGCCCTTTGAGATTGAGAGCGTCATTATGGAGCTGCCCTACGTGCTCGAGTGCGGCGTCTCCGCCGCCCCGGATGAGCTCCGCGGGCAGGTGGTCAAGGCCAGCATTGTCCTGACCAAGGGCACCGAGGGGACGGAGGAGCTGAAAAAGGAGATTCAGGCCTACGTCAAGAAGCACACCGCCCCCTATAAGTATCCCAGGATCGTGGTCTTTAAGGAGGAGCTGCCCAAGACCATCAGCGGGAAGATTATGCGCAACAAGCTGTAAAGCGTTCTCTGGTTGGGGGGTCTTGCCGCCCGCAGGGGTGCGGTGGGGCCTTTGGGAAGAATCCCCCCGCCACCGCTTCGCGGCGGCCCTCCCCCCTTTGACAAGGGGGGCGAGAGGGCGAATCTTTCCAATAAGGCGAATCTTTTCAGATCCCCTCCAGACCAATCTTGCCCCCTTTGACAGGGGGGCGAGAGGGTGAATCTTTCCAATAAGGCGAATCTTTTCGGATCTCCTCCAGATCAATCTTGCCCCCCTTGTCAAAGGGGGGAGGGCCGCTGGGCGGAGCCCAGTGGCGGGGGGATTCCTCCCAAGGGCATCTGCGAGCCTCCAGAGGGCCTTCCCGACAAAAATCACAAATTCCCTCTTGACGTATTTCATAGAGATATGGTAATATAGTACCGCAATTCAATAGCGGCCTTCGGGCCGCAGCTAAAAACGATGACGGAGAGGGCTCCGGCGATGTTTTTCAGAGAACCGGCGGTCGGTGCGAGCCGGGAAAACAGAACCGGGCGGCTTGTAGCTCCTGAGTTGGAAGGAAGAAACCGGGTCTTCCCGGGAGTAGAACCTTCCCGTGAGGCCGCGTGAGGGCGCAGGGCTTGCTGGAGCCCGATGAGCGGCGTCCCCCAGGGACGCAATTTGAGTGGTACCGCGGGTATTTTTATACTCGTCTCAAAGATTACCGTATCTTTGGGGCGAGTTTTTTGTTGGTCTCGCTCCAGGGGAATCTGCAAGGAGGAATTTTCTATGAAACAGCAAGCGGCAGCCGGCCTGGACCTCAAGCTCCAGGAGATGGCCCAGCGTATTCGGGACCTGCGGGAGATTGTGGGTCTTACCCCGGAGGACATGGCCCGCCTCACCGATGTGAGCCTGGAGGAGTATCTCCGATGCGAGGCCGGGGAGAGCGATCTCAACTTCGCCTTCATCTACCGCTGCGCCCAGGCCTGCGGGGTGGACGTGACGGACATCATCGAGGGTGCCAGCCCCAGGCTCTCCAACTACACCCTCACCCGGGCCGGGGAGGGCCAGCACATCGAGCACGCCCACGGCATGACCTACTACAACATGGCCGCCCGGTTCAAAAAGCGGGTGGCGGAGCCTCTGTATGTGGTGGCCGAGTACAGCGAGGAGGCCCAGCTGCGGCCTATCGAGTGCACCACCCACGAGGGCCAGGAGTGCGACATCGTCCTCTCCGGCCAGCTGAAGGTCCAGGTGGGGGAGCACATTGAGATCCTCAACCCCGGCGACATCATCTACTACAACTCCACCGCCTCCCACGGCATGATCGCCACCGGCGGCAGGGAGTGCGTCTTTTACGCCATCGTTCTGGAGGGCCCCGAGGACGCCGTCCCCGCGCCGGTCCGGGAGAAGAAGCTGGAGCGCCGCCCGGAGCCCGCGAAGCCGGACCAGGAGCCCCGGATCTGGGAGAAATTTATCACCGTCCAGGAGGGCGGGGACGGTTCCCTGGAAAAAATCGAGTTCAAGGACCCGGACAGCTTCAACTTCGCCTTCGACGTGGTGGACGGCCTGGCCCGGCGGAAGCCCGATAAGCTGGCCATGCTCCACGTGGACAGGCACAAGGTGGAGCGCTACTTCACCTTCCAGGACATGGCCCGCTACTCCTCCCGCGCCGCGAACTACTTCCTCTCCCTGGGCATCAAGCGGGGGGACAGGGTGCTGCTGATTCTCAAGCGGCACTACCAGTTCTGGTTCGCCATTCTGGGCCTCCACAAGATCGGGGCCGTGGCCCTGCTGGCCTCCAACCAGATGATGGAGCACGATTTGGCCTACCGCTACCAGGCCGCGGGCATCTCCGCCGTGGTCTGCACCTCCAACGGGCAGGTGTCCTATGAGGCGGAGCGGGCGGCGGAGCAGTTCCCCGGCATGGTGAAGATTATGGTGGATGGGCGCCGTGAGGGCTGGCACGACTTTGACGGCGAGTTCCGCCTCTTCTCCGACGAGTTTGTCCGGGAGAAGGACGCCCCCTGCGGCGAGGACCTGATGCTCATGTTCTTCACCTCCGGCACCACCGGCTTCCCCAAGGCGGCGGCCCAGTGCTATAAATATCCCCTGGGCCACTTTGTCACCGCCAAATACTGGCACTGCGTGGACCCGGAGGGCCTGCACCTGACCATCAGCGACACCGGCTGGGCCAAGGCCATGTGGGGCAAGCTCTACGGACAGTGGCTCAACGAGGCGGCGGTGTTTGTCTACGACTTCGACCGGTTCGACGCGGCGGATATCCTGCCCATGTTCGCCAAGTACAAGATTACCACCTTCTGCGCCCCGCCGACGATGTACCGGATGCTCATCAAGCAGGACCTGAGCCACTACGACCTCAGCAGCATCGAGCACGCCACCATCGCCGGGGAGGCCCTGAACCCGGAGGTCTTCCACCAGTTCCAGAAGCACACGGGCCTGAGTCTTATGGAGGGCTTCGGCCAGAGCGAGACAACGGTGATGATCGGCAACCTGGTGGGAATGCGCCCCAAGCCCGGCTCCATGGGCAAGCCGGTGCCCCTGTACCCGGTGGATCTGGTGGACCCGGACGGAAACAGCGTGGCCGACGGCCAGGTGGGCGAGATTGTCATCCGGGCGGAAAAGACGGATATCTGCGGCCTGTTCCGGGGCTACTACCGCAACGAGGAGGGCACCAATGCCGCCTGGCACGACGGCCTCTACCACACCGGGGACACCGCCTGGCGGGATGAGGACGGGTATTTCTGGTATGTGGGCCGGGTGGACGATCTCATCAAGTCCAGCGGCTACCGCATCGGCCCCTTTGAGATCGAGAGCGTGATTATGGAGCTGCCCTACGTGCTCGAGTGCGGCGTCTCCGCCGCCCCGGACGAGGTCCGGGGGCAGGTGGTCAAGGCCAGCATTGTCTTGGTTCCCGGCGCCGAGGGGACGGAGGAGCTGAAAAAGGAGATCCAGAGCTACGTCAAGGAGCACACCGCGCCCTACAAATATCCCAGGATTATTGTTTTCAAGGACGAGCTCCCAAAAACGACCAGTGGGAAAATTATTCGCAATAAGCTATAATAGAGGCTATGGAACACAAACGAATCACACTCTTTGCCGGGCATTACGGCTCGGGAAAAACCAATATCGCCGTCAACTACGCGCTTCTGCTGGCGCGGGAGGGGAAACGGGCGGCTATCGCGGATCTGGACATTGTCAACCCCTACTTCCGCACCAAGGACAGCGCCCGGGAGCTGGAGGAGGCCGGGGTGGCGCTCATCTCCCCCCAGTTCGCCAGCTCCAACGTGGACCTGCCGGCCCTGCCGGCGGAGGCCTACCGGCTGGTGGAGGACAGGAGCCTCTACGCCGTCATGGACATCGGCGGGGACGACCGGGGGGCCTATGCCCTGGGGCGGTACACCCCCTTTATCCTGGAGGAAAACGACTACCGGATGGCCTTTGTGGCCAACCCCTGCCGGCCTTTGACAAAAACCCCGGAGGAGGCCCTGGCCGTCATGCGGGAGATCGAGGCCGCCGGGGGCCTGCCCTTCACCTGCATCGTCAACAACGCCAACCTGGCCCACGAGACGGACATCCATACGGTGCTGGACGCCCTGCCCTATATGAAGCGGCTGAGCGGGCTGAGCGGACTGCCGGTGTGGCTGACCAGCGCGGAGGAGCACATCGCGGAGCTGCTGGCCGGGTGGGTGCCGGAGGTGCTGCCCATGAAATTGCAGGAGAAGTATTTTGACCTTCCCGAGCAGAAGGATCCGCCGAAGGCGAGACCGCTGTTCGGATGAGATGAGAGGAGAGCGCTATGCCCTGCGTCCACGAGTTCTGCATCCTGCCGGATGACCCCCAGCCGGAGGAAAAATTCGAGTATCCGCCGGAGAGGCGCCCGGACCGGGCTGTGGTGGACGACGAGCTGCTCAACGAGTGGGCCGGGCGGCATCAGGGCGCCCTGTGGGCTATCCCGGTCTATTTCGAGAGCCTGCGCCGGCCGGAAAAGGGCCTGGCCTGGTACGGCATCACCCTCATTCCTCCGGAATCCGCCCCCCTGTTCCGGGATCTGCTGGACAGGCCGGAGCTGGCGGAACTGGCGGCGCTGCTGAAACGGGCGGCGGAGACAAACAAGTATATCATCCATTATGGGATATAAAAGGAGTAATACTATGGCAAAAGTAACCTTCAAGACAGACCTCTGCAAGGGCTGCGGCCTGTGCGTGAGCGCCTGTCCCAAGCACATCCTGGCGATAGCCAAGGACCAGATCAATCAAAAGGGCTATTCCCCCGCGGTGATGACCAACCAGGACGAGTGCATCGCCTGCGCCTTCTGCGCGGCCATGTGCCCCGACTGCATCATCACCGTGGAGAAGTAAGGAGGAAATCATGGCAGAGAGAGTATTGATGAAGGGCAACGAGGCCATTGCGGAGGCGGCCATCCGCGCCGGCTGCCGCCACTACTTCGGCTACCCCATTACCCCCCAGACAGAGGTTGCCGCCTATATGGCCAAGCGCCTGCCCAAGATCGAGGGCGGCGTGTTCCTCCAGGCGGAGAGCGAGATCGCGTCCATCAACATGGTCTACGGCGCCGCCGCCGCGGGCTTCCGGGTGATGACCTCCTCCTCCAGCCCCGGCATCTCCCTTAAGAGCGAGGGCCTGAGCTACATAGCCGGTTCCGACGTCCCCGCCTTTGTGGTGAACGTCCAGCGGGGCGGTCCGGGCCTGGGGGGCATCCAGCCCAGTCAGTCCGACTACTTCCAGGCCACCAAGGGCGGCGGACACGGCGACTACCGGATGATCGTGCTGGCCCCCGCTTCCGTCCAGGAGATGGCCAGCCTCACCGTCAAGGGCTTCAACCTGGCGGACAAGTACCTGATGACCGCCATGATCCTGGCCGACGGCACCATCGGCCAGATGATGGAGCCCATCACCTTCGAGGACGTCCAGGCGGAGACCTATGATAAGCCCTGGGCCCTCACCGGCACCAAGGGAAAGCGGCCCCACAACATCGTCAACTCCCTGTACCTCAAGCCCGACGAGCTGGAGCAGAAAAACTTCGAGCGCTACGAGCGGTATAAGACCGTGGAGGAGAATGAGGTCCTGTACGAGGAGTACATGATGGACGGCGCGGAGCTGTGCGTGGTGGCCTTCGGCATCGCCTCCCGGGTGGCAAAGAACGCCGTAGCCGCCGCCCGCAAAGAGGGCATTAAAGTGGGCCTCATCCGTCCCATTACCCTCTGGCCCTTCCCGGCCAAGGTCCTGCGGAGGGCGGCGGACCAGGTGAAGCGCTTCGTGTGCGTGGAGCTGAACATGGGGCAGATGATTGAGGACGTGCGCCTGGCTACCGAGTGTACCCGGCCTGTGAGCCTGTGCAACCGCGCGGGCGGCATGATCCCCAGCCCCGACCAGGTGCTGGAGAGCATCCGCAAGGCCCAGAAAGGAGAGATGTAACATGGCAATCGTATTCCAGAAGCCCCACGCCCTGACGGACGCGGTGCTCCACTACTGCCCCGGCTGTCCCCACGGCATCATCCACCGGCTGGTGGCCGAGGCCATTGACAATCTCGGCATCGAGGGCGAGGCTATCGGCGTGGCCCCGGTGGGCTGCGCGGTAATGGCCTACGACTACTTCGCCTGCGACATGATCGAGGCCGCCCACGGCCGGGCCCCCGCCACCGCCACAGGCATCAAGCGGTGCCGCCCGGACAACATCGTCTTTACCTACCAGGGGGACGGCGATCTGGCCTCCATCGGCATGGCGGAGACGGTCCACGCCGCCGCCCGGAATGAGAATATCACCGTGATCTTTGTCAACAACGCCATTTACGGCATGACCGGCGGGCAGATGGCCCCCACCTCCCTGCCGGGACAGGTGACACAGACCAGCCCCTACGGCCGGGACGTGAACCACTGCGGCTGGCCCATCCGGGTCTGCGAGCTGCTGGCCACCCTGGAGGGCCCGGAGTACATCGCCCGGGTGGCGGTGAACAACGTGAAAAACGTGAAGGCCGCCGGGAAGGCCATCCAGAAGGCGTTCCAAAACCAGATGGACAAGAAGGGCTTCTCCCTCATCGAGGTTGTCTCCGCCTGCCCCACCAACTGGGGCATGACTCCCCAGAAGGCCCTGGAGTGGGTGGAGAGCGACATGATTCCCTACTACCCCCTGGGCGTCTACAAGGACAGGACTGCGGCAAAGGAGGCTGAGGCAAAATGAAAACCACACAGATTCTGATTGCCGGCTTCGGCGGGCAGGGCATCCTGTTTGCCGGGAAGTTTCTGGCCTACAAGGGCCTGCTGGAGGACTTACAAGTGAGCTGGCTTCCTTCCTACGGCCCCGAGATGCGGGGCGGCACCGCCAACTGCAACGTGATTCTCTCCGACGACCCCGTCGGGTCCCCCATTATCACCGACCCGGACGTGCTCATCGTCATGAACCTGCCCTCCCTCCAGAAGTATGTGGGCGCCGTGGTCCCCGGCGGGCAGATCTATGTGGACTCCACCCTCATCAGTGAGAAGGTGGAGCGCGGCGACGTGCAGGTCTACTACATCCCCGCCACCCAGATGGCTAACGACGCCGGGGTGCCCACTCTGGCCAACATGGTCATGATGGGCCATGTGCTCAAGAACAACCCGGAGCTGACCTTCGAGGGCACCGAGGCCACGGTCGCCAAGCTGGTGCCCCCGAAAAAGGCCCAGCTGGTGGAGCTGAATATGAAGGCCCTCCAGGCGGGAAGGGACTACCAGTGATCCGCCACGGCTTTGACGGCGGAGAGGAGCTGCTGAAGCCCTCCCACCTTGCTCAGCCGGTAGAGGGGTTCCCCAAAACTATACTGGTAACATTCCAGCGCAATGTAGTGGCGGCGCTGCAAAAGCGGTTTCCGACAGAGGTTGTCAGCACCATAAATGCCTGCGTTGAAGTTCCCATCTACCGCTTTTCTTACCAGAGCCAGACGCTAGGGCTGCTCCTCACCACCATCGGCGGTCCCGCCACGGTGGGCATCCTGGAGGAGGTCTGGGTCAAGGGCGCGGAGAAGGTGCTGCTCTTTGGGACCTGCGGCGGACTGGACGCGGACCTGCCCGCCGGACATTTCATTGTCCCCACCGCCGCCTACCGGGACGAGGGGACCAGCTTCCACTACCTGCCGCCCTCCGACTATGTGGACATCCCCACGGCGGACCGTCTGACGGAGATTTTCGACGAGCTGGCTCTGCCCTGCGTCCGCAGCAAGACCTGGACCACGGACGCCATCTACCGGGAGACCCCGGGGAAGGCGGCGGAGCGTCGGGCGGAGGGCTGCGGCGCGGTGGAGATGGAGTGCGCCTCCGTTATGGCCGCCGGGCAATTCCGGGGGAAAGCGGTGTATCAGTTCCTGTATACCGCTGACAGTCTGGCAGGGAGTCAATGGGAACGCGGACTTCTGGGCCGGACGCCGGAATCCGAATATGAACGGTATCTGTCCATCGCCCTGGAGACGGCGATTCGGCTGTGAGGTGACTGTATATGAAAATTTCCTGTATTCAGATGGATATGCGCCTGGGGGAGGCTGACTACAACTTCTCCCACGCGGCGGAGCTGGTCCGCGCCGCTGTGCAGGCGGAGCACCCGGATACCGTGGTCCTGCCGGAGACCTGGAACACCGGATTTTTTCCAAAGGACCTGGCCCCATGCGCCGACCGGGACGGGGAGCGGACCAAGGCTGTGTTTTCCGCCCTGGCCAGGGAGCTGAATGTCAACATCGTCTGCGGCAGCGTGGCCAACAAACGGACAGAGGGGTTCTTCAACACCGCCTATGTCTTTGACCGTTCCGGCGAAGTCATTGCGGAGTACGATAAGACCCACCTCTTCACTCCCTCCGGGGAGCACGAGGCCTTCCAGTGCGGATGGCACACCTGCCGCTTTGACCTGGACGGCAGGCGCTGCGGTCTCATCATCTGCTACGATCTCCGGTTCCCGGAGCTGACGCGGTCAATGGCACTGGAGGGGATGGACCTCCTCTTTGTGGTAGCCCAGTGGCCGGAGAAGCGGACCAGCCATATTGTGACCCTGGCCCGTGCCCGTGCCATTGAGAACCAGATGTTCCTGGCCCTGTGCAACAGCGC
>JAAWHO010000043.1 GCA_022795905.1 Oscillospiraceae bacterium | reverse complement strand
TGGCCTACGTCCGCCACACCATCGACACCCGGGACTCCTTCTACGAGACGGAGAACGATTTTCTGGACGAGATCGGCCCCTCCTTCCAGGAGCTGGGGCGGCAGGTGGATCTGGCCCTGCTGGATTCAAAATTCCGTCCCGCGCTGGAGGAGGAGCTGGGAAAAAAGCTCTTCACCGATCTGGAAATCAGCGTCCGGACTATGAAGCCGGAGATCATGGAGCTGATGCAGGAGGAGAACCGGCTCCAAAGCGAGTATCAGAAGCTCTATGCCTCCGCCCTGGTGGAGTGGCGGGGGGAGAAACTGCCCCTGCCCAAGCTGGGGCCCTTCCTCCAGGACCCTGACCGGTCCGTGCGCAAGGCCGCCTGGGAGACCCGCGCCCTCTGGTTTGACATCCACCGGGAGGAGCTGGACCGGCTCTACGACCAGCTGGTGAAAAACCGGGACGCCCAGGGGAAGGCCATGGGCTATGAGAACTATATCCCCCTGGGCTATGACCGGCTGGGCCGGAACTGCTGGGGCCCTGAGAAGTGCGCCGCCTTCCGGGAGCAGATCGCTCAGGATATGGTGCCCATTGTGACCCGTGTAAAGAAGGACCAGGAGAAGCGCCTGGGCCTGGACAAGCTGAAGATTTACGACAGCTCCCTCACCTTCCCCGACGGCAACGCCAAGCCCCAGGGAACGCCGGAGGACATCCTGGCTGCGGGCCGGGAGATGTACCATGAGCTCAGCCCGGAGACAAAGGAGTTTGTCGATTTCCTCTACGACGGCGAGCTGCTGGACGTGCTCAGCAAGGAGGGCAAGGCCCCCGGCGGCTACTGCACCAGCCTCCCCGCCTACAAGGCGCCCTTTATCTTCTCCAACTTCAACGGCACCAGCGGCGACGTGGATGTGCTCACCCACGAGGCCGGCCACGCCTTTGCCGACTACCGCGCCGCTCGGATGGGCTACCTCTCCGCCCTGGAGGGCCCTACCATCGAGGCCTGCGAGTGCCACTCCATGTCCATGGAGTTTCTGACCGCGCCCTGGCATGAGAAATTTTTCGGGCCCGCCACCCGGAAATACGAGATTGGCCACTGCGAGGACTCCCTCATTTTTATCCCCTACGGCTGCATGGTGGATGAGTTCCAGCACCGGATGTACGAGAATCCGGACCTGACCCCGGAGCAGCGCAACGGAGTCTGGCTGGAGCTGGAGGCCAAGTACCGGCCCTGGATGGACTATGACGGCCTGCCCTTTTACAGCCGGGGGGCCCTGTGGCAGCAGCAGCTCCATATCTATCTCTACCCCCTCTACTATATCGACTACTGCATGGCGCAGACCGTCGCCTTCCAGTTCTGGATGGCGTCCCGGGAGAACCGGGAGGACGCCTGGACGCGGTATCTGCGGTTTGTGGACGCCGGCGGGACCCAGACCTTTGAGGAGCTGGTCCATACCGCGGGGCTCCGCCTGCCCTACGACCCCGGGTGCATCCGAGAAGTGGGCGGGAAGATCTCCCGCTGGCTGGACGAGAACCCGCTGTAAGCGCTTTCTTCAGAACGGCATCAGCAACAACAAAAAAGAGGCGGCGGAGTGCATTTCACTCCGCCGCCTCTTTTCATTGGATAAACGGCAGAATCAGCCCTGCCAGCATTGTTACCACCAGGAGAATAATAATTCCCCGGGAAATGATTTTGACCCATTTCTGGCTCATGTCGCTCCCTCCTCTGTCAGAATCTTTTTGATCGCCTTTTCGGCCCTGCTCCTGGGGAGCATCAGCTCATGGCCGCACCCCTCGCAGCGCAGCTTGATATCCATGCCCACCCGCAGGATGGTCCAGGTCTTGCTGCCGCAGGGGTGGGGCTTTTTCAGCTCCACCCGCCCGTTCAGCTTCAAATCCACGGCCTCACTTCCTTTCAACGGTCAAGCCCCGTTTTGCATATGATAGCCTATCTGAAAAAGATAGGACGGTGTAACCCTTGCGAAGAAATTGCTATCTGCCCGAGGGCATGGGCCCTCTCTTTCCGGACCACCAGCCTCTCTCTGTCCTGGAGCGGGCCATGGAGGACCAGGCCGTGCTGGAGGGCATGGCCATCCGCTGCGATGGGAAGCGGGATCTGACAGTCCGCTTCGGCGGCTACGAGGGCGTCATCCCCCGGGAGGACGCGGTCCATCCCGCCGTCAGCGGCGCGGACCGGGATATCGCGGTGCTCTCCCGCGTTGGCCGGCCCACCTGCTTCACCATTTCCTCCATCCAGGTGGACGGCGGCGGGCGGCCCCACTTCCGGCTCTCCCGCCGGGCGGCCCAGGAGCAGGCCATCGCCTGGCTGCTGGAGAACAGCGCGCCGGGGGCCATCCTCCCCGCCCGGGTGAGCCACCTGGAGAAGTTCGGGGCCTTTGTGGACCTGGGGTGCGGGTTTACCTCCCTCATTCCCCTGGAGAACATATCGGTAGCCCGCATCGACCACCCCTCCGCCCGGTTCCATGTGGACCAGGACATCCTGGCGGTGGTTACGGACATCGACGCCAAGAACTGCCGCTTCTACCTCAGCCACAAAGAGCTGCTGGGTACCTGGCTGGAGAACGCCGCCGCCTTCGCTCCCGGCGAGACGGTCCCCGGCATTGTTCGGGGAATCCGGGACTACGGCATTTTTGTGGAGCTGTCCCCTAATCTGTCCGGGCTGGCGGACTGGCGCTCCGGGCTCAGCGAGGGGGACGGGGTGACCGTGTACATCAAATCCATCCGCTCTGAGGGCCGCAAGGTAAAGCTCCAGATTATTCAGCGCCTGGCCGTGCCGCCGGAGCCCTCGCCGGTAAAGTATTTTATTACCGATGGGGAGGTCGGAAGCTGGGTTTATTGAGGTTGTGCATTCTTTTCTTGTGAACAAGAAAAGAATCAAAAGAAAACTTTAACTTTTTTTGATGTTCTCCCAGAAGACCCGCGCGGCCTGCTCCGTTTTGTTGTCGCCGTAACGGTAGTAAACCACGTCCTTGAGCTCATCGGGGAGGTACTGCTGCCGGACCCAGTGGCCGGGGAAGTCGTGGGGGTAGAGATATCCCTGTTCCCGCTCCTGGCCGGTGGTATCGGCGTGGACGTTCTGGAGCTCCCTGGGAACTGAACCGGTCCTCCCCCGTTTGACGTCGGACCAGGCCGCGCCGATGGCGCTGACCACGCTGTTGGACTTGGGCGCGGTGGCCAGCAGCACTGCCGCCTGGGCCAGGGGCAGCTGGGCCTCCGGCAGGCCCAGCTGCATGGCCGTATCCACGCAGGCCTTCACGATGGCAATAGCCTGGGGATAGGCCATGCCGATATCCTCGCTGGCGGAGCACAGCAGCCGCCGGCAGGGCGTGATCAGGTCCCCGGCCTCCAGAAAACGGGCCAGGTAGTGAAGGGCCGCGTCCGGGTCGCTGCCCCGGAGGGATTTCATCAGCGCCGAGGCCAGGTCGTACATGGCGTCCCCGCCTCGGTCATAGCGCATGGCGCTGCGCTGGGCCACCTGCTCCGCGTCGGCTACCGTCAGCGTCAGGGTCCCGTCCACCGGCAGGGCCGCCTCGTACAGCAGCTCCACGGCGTTCATGGCCTTCCGCACGTCCCCGCCGCAGGCGTGGGCGATGTGATCCGGCACCCCCTCCTCCCACTGGAGGGGCAGCGGGCTCTCCTTCTGGAGGATCCCCAGGGCCCGCCCGACAGCGGGCAGCACGTCGGCGGCGGAGACGGGCTTGAACTCAAAGACCGTGCTCCGGCTCAGGAGCGCGCCGTAGACATAGAAATAGGGGTTTTCTGTGGTGGAGGCAATCAGCGTGATGGCTCCGTTCTCCATGAACTCCAGCAGGGACTGCTGCTGCTTCTTATTGAAATACTGGATCTCGTCCAGGTACAGCAGGACGCCTCCCGGGGCCATCAGGGTCCCCACATCCGCCATGATGTCCTTGATGTCCTGAAGGGAGGCGGTGGTGGCGTTGAGACGGTACAGGGTCCGGTGGGTGCGCCGGGCGATGATATTGGCGATGGTGGTCTTGCCTGTGCCGGAGGGGCCGTAAAAGACCATGTTGGCGTCGGTCCCCTTCTCGATGAACCGGCGCAGCAGGGCGTCGGGGCCCAGCAGGTGCCGCTGGCCCACCACCTCCTCCAGCCCCTGAGGGCGGATGCGGTCCGCTAAGGGACGGTCCATGGGCGTCGCTCCTTTCTTCTCTTCCGTCAGCCCCTGCATTTCTCCGCGTCGATGGCCAGCACCACCATCAGCGCGCACAGGGCGTTGGCCGGGTCCGGCACGTCGATGACGTAGGTGTCCGTCCAGTTGAAGAGCTCCTTGCTGATAGAGGCCACATGGCCCTGGCTGGCGCTGCGGATGGAGTAGTCCCACTCCATGAAGCTCCCCTCCACCTCCCAGTCGCTGGAGTCGACGGTGAAGCGGGGCGTGAAAAAGGTGAACTCCTTCCGGATGGAGCCGATGTACTCGCCGTAGGCGTAAAGCTCAAACTTTGGCAGGAAGGTCAGCACCTTTTCCTGGACGGTGCCGATGTGGGAGCCCCGGGCATCCAGAATATGGAGACAATGGCCCCAGCTGATCTGGCCCTCCACGGTAAAGAGGGTTTCGCCGTCCTCGTTGTAGATATCATAGCTGTCGAACCAGGAGAATAAACGCTGCTTGAACAATAATCTCATCGGGTTTCAAAACTCCTTCCGGCCCCACCGTCTCTGGCGGCGGGGCTTGGTCTGCCGGACAAGTGTACCACAAATTCGGCCCGGTTGCAACCTCTCAGATTCCCAACAGATGAGCCCACAGCATTTCCGCGTTGTGGGCCAGCTCCATCCGGTTCACAATCAGCCCCGCCGCCTGGAGCCTCGGCAATGCCCTTTGGAGAATCCCCCCGCCACCGCTTCGCGGCGGCCCTCCCCCCTTTAACAAGGGGGGCGAGAGGATTGTGCAATCCTTGAAATATTTCAAGGAACAAAATACACAGGAGTTGTGGATAGGACTGTGGGCTCCGACCACCCGTGGGCCGACCTTCGGTCGGCTTAGGGCTGGGGCCGGTGGAGCCGGCCTAACGCCCGGGCGGGGCATTACCAGCTAAAGGACAGATTCGCCTTCTTGCCCCCTTTGTTAAAGGGGGGAGGGCCGCGCCGCAGGCGTGGCGGGGGGATTCGTCGCAGCGCACCATCTCCTACCGAAAATCTGTAAATAAAGCTGGAAATGCCCTGCCGTCAAGAGCGGCGCAAATTTTTCCGCGAGGGGTATCGCAAACCGTCGAAGAATGTGGTAAAATGGGCCCCGAGGTGATTGACATGAAAGACCAGGCAGCCATTTCGGCCATCATCGAGGAACTGAAAAATCTATACCCCGCCGCCGAGTGCTCCCTCCCCTTCGACCCGGAAAAGGCCTATGAGCTCCTTTTCTCCGTGCGTCTGGCAGCGCAGTGTACCGACGCCCGGGTGAATATGGTGACCCCCATCCTCTACGCCAAATTCCCCACCCTGGAGGCCCTGGCAAACGCCAGCGAGGAGGAGGTCGGGGAAATCATCCACTCCACCGGCTTCTGGCGGGCCAAGGCCCGGGACATCGTCGCCGCCAGCAAGATGCTGGTGGAGGAATACGGCGGGCGGGTGCCGGACACCATGGAGGACCTTCTCCGCCTCCCCGGCGTGGGGCGCAAGACCGCCAATCTCATCCTGGGGGACGTCTACGGAAAAGAGGGCTACGTCTGCGACACCCACTGTATCCGCATTACCGGCCTGCTGGGCATCACCGACGGCAGCAAGGACCCTCTCAAGGTGGAGATGCAGCTGCGCCAGTGCATCCCGCCGGAGGAGAGCAACGACTTCTGCCACCGGATGGTGCTCCACGGACGGGCGGTGTGCGTAGCCCGGCGGCCGGACTGTGAGCACTGCACCCTGCGGCCCTGGTGCAGCCACTGGCACCAGGGAAACGCCGGCTGACCGCCCCGCAAAAAGTTCTTCCGCCCGGGCCGGGCGGAAGAACTTTTTTGCTTCCCCCCACATATACTGGAAAGACAATGACAGGGAGGAAGCCAAAGCTATGAAGCAAAACGACACATCCAAGCTCCAACAGCTCCTGGGCAGCAAAAAAACCATCGAGCGGGTGGCAAAGTCCCCAGACGCCAAGGCCCTTGCCCAGATGCTCACCAAGGGCCGGGACGAGACGTCCCTCAAGCAGGCGGCGGAGAAGGCCGCCAAGGGGGACACCTCTCAGCTCAGCGAGATCATCCAGTCCGTTATGAGCAGTCCCGGCGGCGCGGAGCTCATCCAGCGCCTCAACGGCGTTATCGACCAGAAATAAATCGTCCGGAACGGAAGGGAGGGAGAGCACATGGGCGAATTCGAGGAAAAGCTGAACGCGCTGCTCTCCAACCCTGACGCCCTCTCCCAGGTGATGAACCTGGCCCAGTCCCTGGATTTAGGCGGGGGCTCCGGCGGCGGGAGCGGCGGTCCTCCGCCGGAGGGAGGCAGCCCGGGCAGCTCCGCCCCGCCTCCCCCTCCCGGGGGAAACGGCGGCCCCAATCCGGGAAATCTGGGCGGGCTGGGAGATCTGGCGGGCCTGGGGAGCCTGCTGGGGCAGGTGGACCCGAAGCTCATCAGCCGCCTGCTCCCCCTGGTGGGGGAGCTGACCGGGGGAAATGGCAATGATGAAAGGGCCCAGCTGCTCTATGCCCTCCGCCCCTTTCTGAAGCCGGAGCGGCAGGACAAGGTGGAGCGGGCCATGAAGGCCGCGCGGCTCATCCATGTGGGAAAGAAGCTGCTCGCCAGTTTGGGGGATGGCCATGTATAACCGATATATCCGGAACGACCGGGGCGTCTATGAGCGGGTCCCCATGGAGGACGCGCCTCCGCCGCCCCCGCCGCGCCAGGAGGAGGCAGTACCTCCTCCCCCTCCGCCGCCACCGCCTCCGCCTCCGCCGGATTGGGAGAACAGCTCTCCGCCTCCTCCACCGCCGCCCGGGGGCGGGCCGCCACCGCCAAGGGGCGGCAGGAAGGGCTTTCTGTCGGATATTTTAGGCCGGCTGCACCTGGACGGTATCGACACTGGCGATCTGCTGCTGCTCCTGCTGCTGTTCCTGCTCTATCAGGACGGCGCGGACGAGGAGCTGCTTATCGCGCTGGGATTGCTGCTGATTCTATAGAGGCAGCAGCGGCCTCAGGGCAGAAAAAGGGCGGCTCACCGAGCCGCCCTTTTCTTTTACCGATATTTTACTGCCGTACCATAGGCGATGACCTCCGCCGCCCCCTGCATCACAGAGGACGAGCCGTAGCGGACATTGACAACGGCGTCCGCCCCCAGGGCCTCCGCCTCATCCACCATCAGCTTGGTAGCGAGCTGCCGTGCCTCCACCAGCATCTCGGTGTAGCCGGTGATCTCGCCGCCCACCAGGGTTTTCATCCCAGCCATGAAGTCCTTGCCGAAGTTCTTGGACTGCACTATGGTCCCCTTCACAATCCCCAGAACCTCCAGCTCCCGTCCGGGCAAATAATCAATATTGACTAGCAGCATCTTCTTCTCCTCCTTGAATTTCTTTTAATCTTACTCTCAAATTTATCCAGATGGGGAGAATACTCCCCAGATCCAGCACTATACACAGGAGCAGCAGCTTCGAGAGAAGCCCGCCCCGCTCCGCGCTGAGCCACAGCCAGAACAGCAGCCCCGCTGTAAACAGATTCAGCAGCGTACCGGCCACGGCGCTCTGCACGGCGTCCCGACGCCGGCGGGCCTGCCGGTCCTCAGTACTTTTTGGCATCCTCTTCCTCCCCTCCGTCGATCTCCCGCAGCCGCTGGGCCATGGCCGCGAGCACCCCCACGATGACGGCGCCGCCGGCGAAGGCGTACAGCAGGAAGAACGGCGCCACCGCCAATCCCTCCTGGGCCCCCAGGAAGCCGGCCAGCGCGGCCATCATCAGCACCAGGGGGCCGATATACAGCACCACCAGCACCGCCACCACAATGGGGGCGATTTTCTTTTTCCGGTTAATAGTTTCGCGCATCGTCCACCTCTCCTTTCTCGATCTCCTTGATCCGCTGGAACAGGGCCAGTAGCACTCCGGCTATCAGCAGCAGCGGCACCGCCATAAATACGACGGCCAGGGGCAGCGGCGGCGCCTCCACAGGGGCCGCGAGGAAGGCCCAGAGCATCAGCCATATCAGCCCCGCCAGCAGCACCACCGCCACCGCAGAGATAGCGACGGGGGCCACGTAGCGGATGCGCACGTCCTGGCGCTGCTTGTCCTGGAAGGCCGCGCCCGACTGCTCCAGCCGCTCCATCTCCTCCAGCACGCCCTGGGCGTCCAGCTCCGCCAGGGGCACCTCCCGGTCCCGCAGGAGCTCGCACAGCCGCGCAGCCTCCTCCAGGTTCCGCCGCTCCCGCTCCAGTGTCACCAGATGGCGGCGCATTCCGTCCCCGACGGTCTGCTTCCCCTCCTGCATCCGCCGGATCTCCTCGATGGGCACCCCCAGCTTCCGCAGGAGCTTGATGCGCCGCAGGACGGCCACCTCCCCTTCCCCGTAGTCCCGGTAGCCGTTTTCGCTGTTGCGGCTGGGGGAGAGCAGGCCCTTCTCCTCGTAAAAGCGGATATTCTTCTTGGTGATGCCCACCAGAGCCTCCACCTCGTTGATCCTCACCGGCCTTCACCTCTCTTTTCACTCCTATTGTATACCCTCCAGCCGGGGGAATGTCAAGGGATTTCTTGGTTTTTCTGCAAATTGTTGTAAACCCGGTACCCAAGCCACACCACCGCCAGGGCGAAAACCGTTATCAGCAGCTCCAGCGCCGGAAGGGGGAGATAGGCGTTGCAGACAATTGCCGTAAAGTCCAGCAGGGCATGGAGCAGGATGGCGGCGGGGAACAGCCACAGCTTCCCGGGCTGCTTGGCGGCGGCGAACACCAGCACGGAGGCCGACATATGGAAGGCGACAGCCGGAATCCGCTCAAAGAGCGCCCACAGGTACGCCGTCACCGGGACAGCCGCCAGTCCCCGCACCGCGCTGTCCAGCGCCGGAGGCAGGACCCCGCCGTTGGACAGGGTGAACATCAAAATCAGGTTGTTGATATAGGTCATGCCCAGCAGCAGAAACGCCTCTCCCCCGCCGTGGCCGATGCCATAGCTCAGGGCGGTGATTCGCTCCCTCTGTCCCCGCAGGACCAGCTTGAAGGCACAGAACCGGCCTGTTTCCTCAAACAAACCCGCCGCCAGCCCGCCGTAGAGGGCAGTAAGCCAGACATTCCCCTGGAGCACGGGCCCAATCGGAGAGCGCAGGACCACCTGGTGAAGAAGCTGCTCCAGCACCATGGCGAAAAGGAAGAAGGTCCCCGCGCCCAGGAAAAAATCCCGCCACCGTCCGCCCCGCCTGCGCAGGAGGAGCATCACACCCAGCACTCCCGCCGTGACCAAAACCAGGATCAGCACCATAACCGCTATTGTACTTGTTCTCACCATTTTCCGCTCCTCCTTCTCCCGCCGCTTTTATAAAGCCACAGCCCAAGCCATCCTACCATATTGCCTACTACTACCGCAACAGCTCCTATTAAAATCACCTCCGGCTTTCCTCCTTTCCGGCCTTACGCGCTGCACCGGCCTTGTTCTGGATACAGCATATCCCTTCCAGAAAGGGGAAAGTCAAGAGGTTTTTTATTTTTTTCACAAAAAAGAAACCTTCCCCCAGGTGGAAGGCTGTCAAAAGTGCAAAAACAGGAGGGAAAAGGGGCGGGAGCCCAGCTCCCACCCCTTGTTTTTCATGCTGCCTTCCGGCCTTATGACTGGCTGTACTCCTCCATAACGGCCAGGAGGGCCTGGTCAAACTTAGCCTGATCCAGCTCCAGGGCCACCTCCACGTTGGGCTCCTTCCCCTTGGGAAGGGGCTCAAAGAGCCACTCCCGCTCGATGTCCACCTCCGGGCGGTTGGCCCGGAAGGGCCGGGTGTCGCACACCGTCATGCCCCGGGTAAACTCGCCCTTCGTCTCGATGGTCACGTGCATTTTCGCGCTCTTGGTAATCACCGAGGGCTCCACCAGCCACATGACCGCGCAGGCGTCGCAGAAGCTGTCCCGGCCCGGCTTGCCGTTCCGGTCCCCGCAGAGCTGGGCCGCCAGCTGCGCCGCCGGGTTTTGGATCGCGGCTATCTTCTCCCCCATCTCCCGGGTCACCACCTGCTGGCGGGTCAGGTTCAGCCCCACCATGCGGATAGGAATCCCGGATTCAAAGACGATCTTCGCCGCCTCCGGGTCCACGAAGATGTTGAACTCCGCCGCAGGCGTGGCGTTGCCTCCCACGGTACTGCCGCCCATGCAGAGGATCTCCGGGATGCGCTTTGCCAGCTTCGGCTCCTTGAGCAGGGCGTGGGCGATGTTGGTCAGAGGAGCCAGGGTGATAAGGGTCACGTCGTCCCGGGCCATGTAGGTGTCAATGAGGAAGTCCACCGCGTGCTGCTTCTCCAGGGGCTTCTTGGGCTCCGGGACCTGGACCTTCCCCAGGCCGCCGGCCCCGTGGACCTCTGACGCGTCCTGGAGGGGCACCAGCATGGGCCGGTCGTAGCCGGCGTACACCGGCACATCCATCCGCCCGGCGGTCTCCACCACAAAGCGGGTGTTCCGCTGGGTGGCAGCCAGGCCCACGTTGCCGCCCACCGCGGTGATGCCCACCACGTCCAGCCGCTTCAGGCACAGCAGAAGAGCCAGGGCGTCATCCACGCCGGTATCGCAGTCGATGATAACCGGCTTCTTTTCCATCTCCGCCATGAAATTACTCCTTCCCGGCCGCCTTGGCGCTCTCGGTCTTTTTGATGCGCTGGATCGCGATCAGGCCGGTGACGCCCAGGGCGATAATAGTGGCCGCGTAGGGGATCATCTCCAGGAACTCCGTGGGGAAGTTGGTCTGGTTCTTCATGGTGGTAGTCAGAGCCTGGGAGAAGCCGAAGAGCAGGGACGCCAGGGCCGAGCCCACCGGCTCGCCGTTGGCCATGTTCTGGGCCGACAGGCCGATATAGCCGCGGCCGTTGGCCATGTTCTTCATGAAGAAGGTGACATAGCTCATGGACAGGTACGCGCCGCTCAGGCCGGTCATAATCCCGCAGATGGCGAAGGAGATGTAGCCGATCTTCTTCACGGAGATGCCCACGGACTCCGCCGCGTGGGGGTTCTCCCCCACCGCCCGGATGCGCAGGCCCAGCCTCGTCCGCTTGAGCAGCAGCCACACCAGAAAGATGCTCAACAGGGCAATCCAGGTCAGCAGGCTCTGGCCGGAGATGATCCGGCCAATGACGGGGATATCCTTGATGAAGGGGATCTCAATATTAGGGATCTGATAGGAGCGGAACGCGCCGCTGGTGGTGGACTTCTCCCCCGTCAGCACATACATGATGAACACCGTCCCTCCTGACGCCGCCAGGTTGAAGGCGATACAGGTCAGGTACAGCTCCGTCTTTCCGCTCAGGTTCGCGAACGCGATGATAAGGCCCGTCAGCAGGCCCACCAGCACCGCGCCGATGAGCCCCACCCAGAGGCTCCCGCTGTAATGGGCAAAGGTCACTGCCGCCAGGGCGGAGCAGAGGATCATGCCCTCAACACCCATGTTGAACATACCGGCCTGCCGCGTAATGAGGGCGGCCAGGGCGGCAAAGATCAGGGGCGTCGCCATACGGATGGCTTCCGCTATGAATTCTACCCAATCAATACTCATGTCTTCTCTCCTTTACGCAGCAGCCTTGTTCTTCGCGGCCTCGGCGTCCTTCTGGGCGGCCTTGAAGATCATCTTGTTCTTGGTGCCGGACATGAAGGACTCGGCGGCGATGAGCAGGATGATGATACCCTGGATCACCGTGACGAACTCCGTGGGGATATCACCGGTGGTGTTGACCACGTCGGCGCCAATGCGGATGTAGGCCAGGAACAGAGCGCCGATGGGCACCAGCGCCGGGTTCTTCTTGGCCAGAACCGCCACCAGCAGGCCGTCAAAGCCGTGCTGGGTGGTCGCGGTCCACTGGAACCGGGTGTAGTTGCTCATGATCTCGGTAGCGCCGGCGATGCCCGCCACGCCGCCGCCGATGAGCTGGGCCGCGAAGGACACGCCCACGGCGGACAGGCCCACGGCCTTGGCAAAGGAGGGGTTCTCGCCTACCAGGCGCATCTTCCAGCCGAAGGAGGTCTTGTAGAACAGCACCGCCACAGCCACCACGCAGATGATGGCGATAAAGAGACCGGACTGGACGTTGAAAGAGCCGAACACCTTGGGCAGACGAGCCCCGGCGGGCAACTCCTTGGAGCCCAGATAGCCGATGGAGGAGTCGCGCATCTGGTAGCGCAGGATGGCCGTCGCCAAATAGCCAATGATGCTGTTGAGCATCAGGGACACCACGACCACGTTGGCGTTGAACTTCCGCTCCATGATAGCGGGGATGAACGCCACCACCACGCCAGTGAGGATGGCCACCACCAGCAACACCGGCACCATCACGACCGCCGGTACGCCGTCGCCCAGGCTAACGGCCACCCAGGTGACCATACAGCCGGAAATCATGAAGATGCCCTCGGGAACCAGGTTGAAGCGGTTGACCGCGTACATAAAGCACATGGACAGACCGCAGATGGTAAAGGGAATCGCAAGGTTGATGACGCTGCCGATCCGGCGGGCCGAGGAGAAGGGCCCCAGCATGAACTGCCGGATGACGTAGACTGGGTCGTCACTGATGGCGAAGAGCACCACCAGGGCGATGACATAGGCGATGAGCAGGCCGACAAGCGTCCGGACAAGCTCCATCGTTGTTTCGATTTTTTGTGTCTTGCTCACAGTAACGCCTCCATTTCTTCCTTGCTCATCTCCCGGACACCCAGCATATACTCGCCCAGGGTTTCCTCGGAGACTTCGTTGGCCTTGGGGAAGGCGGCCACGATCTTGCCCTTGTGCATGACCAGCAG
>JAAWHO010000042.1 GCA_022795905.1 Oscillospiraceae bacterium | reverse complement strand
TACACAAAATATTATGGAAAGAGTTTGGAGCTTGCTTCAGGCTCTTTCCGCATTTTTAAGGAGGTCCTTTCCATTTTGATTTTCTATTCATTATCCTTCCCGCCCGACAATGATATCGCACAGAAATTGTTGGCGTTTTCTTCTGTTTTCGTTATATTCTCCTCCTTAACGGCAAAAAAGCCGCCCCGGAAGGAAGTCCTTCCGGGACAGCGGCATGACTGAGGTAATTCAGTTAATAGCCGGTTCTAGGCAGGGGAATCGTCTTCCCATATACGGTCGTGACCCAGCGGGAGACCGCCTGAATCCACTCACCATTATAGACGCCGCCTACGTCAGCCTTATTCACAAAGGCCCCGGCGGGCAGGCCGGGCCGGGCGGTGCAGTAGAGATAGGGCTTCTCCACCTGGGCGAACCCGGCGGGGGCCTGACCAAAGACGAACATGACCTCCGTCACCCGCTCATTTGCCGCGAGGCTCAGGGCCACGGGAGACGCGGCCAGGGTGTAGTTCCTGCCGGTACTCAGATTGTCCGCCAGGGTCTGGTACTCGCCGCCGTTGACCCGATAGACGATTTTGTAGTTGCCGGGCCGGTTATAGGTGCCGGTGACAACCGTGTCCAGAATAACCTCAGCAGGCAGGGTATCCCGCCAGAAAAAGCTGTCCAGCCGAACATTAGAATTGTTGGCGATGTGGTCGAACACATAACGCACCGGCTGTCCGCCCATGACCTCCCTGGGGCCGGTCTCGGTGATGGACACGCCGGTAGTGAGGGCTTTGTTCGTGACTTCAAAGCGGACAATCTGCCCCTCATGCTCCAGGTAAGCGGTGAGCACGGTATCGTTCACCCCGTAGTTGGTGGGGGCCTTCACCTCCCGGATGCTGTAGCGGTCCAGCGGGAGCTGCCTGGACACAGCGAGGCCCCGGCTGTCGCTCTTGAGCGTGTCCACCAGATTGTTGGCCTTGTCGTAAATCTCGAACACCGCGCCCTCAAGCAACGTCCCCTCCGGCAGACCGTTGGTGGGGTTGTAGTCAGCGGACTTCTTCACAATCTGAATCTGACCGGTGATGGGCGTGTTCTCCCAGGTGATCTCCGTGGTCTGGCCCGGCTTCACGTACACGGTTTTCAGCTGCTCATCCGGGATATAGCCCTTGTTCTCCAGCTCCCGCAGGAACACCTTCCCGGACAGGTCCAGAGTGCTGACAGGCACTTGGTCTCTTTAATCACAATGGTCCCCGTGATGCCGGAGAGCCGAATCTCGCCTTTACCGTCTGTTTTGTACAGGCCCTTGGAGGAGAGATGTCCGTTGGCGTCGTCCACAAACCCTCCCTCGGCATAGGTGAGCTCGAACTCCACCCCCGCCAGAGGCTCGCCGGTGAGCTTGTCCAACTTCTTCACCACCAAGGTTCCAGCCATCTTGTTGTAGAACCGCAGCACCTGAGCCTCGCCCTCCTTGATGAGGACGCTCTTGGGTTCGCCGTCCAGCACATAGCCTTCCACGGTCTTGACCTCACGGGCAATGATGGTGGTGCCAGGAATGAGATCGTCCAAGACGATTCTGCCGTTCTCGTCGGTGATGTGCTCACCATTGGAGCCGCCCACCGCCGCGCCGCTGGAATCCGTGATGAGGAAGGTCACACCTTTGAGAGGCACAGCATTCTCCGCTCCGGTGCCGGTGTCGGCGTACTTCTCAATGGTCAGGGTGTTGGCAGGGGTGTTCAGAAATCTGAGCGTCTGGGTGTCGTTGGGTTCCACCACGACGGTCTGTGTCCGGGTGCTCTCGTCAATGGTGTAGCCGGGGAGCGTCCTGGTCTCCGTAACCACCAGGGTTCCCACCACGCCGTTGATGGTGATTTTGCCCTCAGCATCGGTCAGATAGAGGCCGTTGCTGCTGATCTGGCCGTTTTTATCCGGTACAAATTCACCGGCAGCGGTGGTGACCTTGAACTCCACGCCCTTCAGGGGCCTGCCGGTGAGTGCGTCCTGCTTCAGGATGACCAGAGACCCGGCCTTGGAGTTCTTGATCACGACAGTCTGCGTATCGCCGCCGGTACCAATAACCACGTTGGTGCTGGGCGTGTCCATGACATAACCAGCGGGGGCTTTGATCTCGTTGAGCACATAAGCGCCGGGGGCCAGATTGGTGATCTTGATTTCGCCCTGCGCGTCGGTGGTAAAAATGCCGTTAGAGGTCAGGGTAGATGTGCCAATCACCCCGTCCAGGCCCACTTCACACCCGGCGGCAGTGGTGACACGGAACTCCGCGCCGGGGAGGACCTGCCCGGTCTGGCTGTCCCGCTTTTGTACAATCAAGCTGCCCTTCGGCTGGTTTTTGAAGGTGAGAGAAACCGTCTTGCCCCCCTTCACTTGCACGGTCTGGGATTGGGTATCCAGGATGAAACCGGCAGGGGCGCGGGTCTCCGTGACTACCACGCTCTTCCCCGGCTTCAGGCCGGTGATGCGGATTTCCCCGGCCTCATCTGTGCGATAGATTCCATTCGAGTCACCGATCAGGGTACCATCCGCGTACATCACCTTAAATTCCGCATTTTGAAGGGTGACGGAGGGATTGGTGGCGCATACCTTCCGAATCAGAAGAATCCCATCCGGGGCGTTAGTGAACCGGACCGTGATCACACTCTGCTCGCCGCTGTCCGCCAGAAAGACCGTCTCGGAGGACTGGATAATGGATTAACCATCCGCCGGGTCCACCTCCTCCAGCACATAGGCCCCAGGCTCCAGCCCTGTCCACATGGCGGTGCCGTTCTTGCCGGTGACCTTCTCGCCGATGACGGTGCCGCCGGTGCCGGAGGTGCCCGCCAGATAACGCAGTTGGAAGGTGCATCCGGGCAGGGCCTCGCCGGTTACGCTGTCGTACTTCTCAATTATTATTGCGTTTTTAGGAACATTTTCGTAGGTGATGACCTTGTTTTCTCCGCCTTTGAGGTAGAACTCCTGCGTGGCGGGCTGCTTGATGGTAAAGCCGGGGGCGGGCTCCAGCTCCGTGACCTTGTACCAGCCATCCCGCAGCAGCTCCAGCTTGAACTGGCCGTTCTCGTCGGAGAAGTAGGTCCCCAGGCTGTTGAGCTCTCCCGTAGTTGTGTTGTTGCTGCCGTACCAGACCTCGAATTTGGCCCCCTTGATGGGGCTTCCGGTGATGGAGTCCACCTTGTTTACGGTCAAGGTGGGCTTTTTATGGTTCTCAAAGGTAACCACCCGATCCTTGTTGGGATATAGCGTCACCGTCTGGGGCTCGGCGTCCTTCAGATAGGCCGAGGGGACGGATTTCTCGCTGATTTCATAGATGCCGGGGAGCAGATTCTCCAGGACGCCCTTGCCGTCCACGCCGGTCTTGACCTCGTTGACGCTGTGGCCGTCCGCCGCTTTCACCTGGAAAACAGTGTTGGGCACGGACTCGCCGGTGTCGGCGTCCTTCTTATAGATGATAAGGTTGGGCCGCTTCTGGTTCTCCAGGGTAATCACGCTGGTTTTGCTGGGGAACAACTCCACATGGTGCTCCCGCAGGCCCAGGATGTGATCCTCCAAAGTGGCCGTTTCCACAATGGAGTATACTCCTGGCTCCAGGTCAGAAACGATAATTTCGCCATTGCTGTCTGTCGTTCTGTCGAGATAATGAGTGCCGTCCTCCACCCTGGCGATGCGGAATGTGACGCCCTCCATGGGTGTGCCGTCCGCGCTCTTTTTAATGAGATGGAGTGTTGGCCGGATGCTGTTGGTGAAAATGAACTCGGCGTTCTCATTCCCGTCCAACTGAATGATCCGCTGAGCCTCATCCACGATGTAGCCGGGGCAGGACAGCTCCGTCACCACATAAACGCCCACAGGGAGTTTGCTCAGGTCAATTTCTCCATTGTCGTCCGTCACAAACTCTTCGGGACCGTAGTCCCCAGCCACGGACCGGATGCTGAACTTCGCGTCGGAGATGACCTTGGAGGGGTCGGAGGCGTCTACCTTGATGAGATGGATGCCGGGCTTCCTGGCGTTATAGAAAATGAGGGGCTTGATGCCGTCCCCGGCGTGGAGCTCCACCTGCTGGGGGGTGCCGTCCAGGACGTGCTTATCGTCCGCAGCCACCTCCTGGACCAAGTAAGTTCCCGGCTGGAGGTCCGTGAGGAGGATTTCTCCCAGTTCTCCAGTGCGGTAGCCGTCCAGCAGCTCCCCATCCCGCCAGACGCGGAAGGTGATGCCGCTGAGAACCTGATTATTGCTGCTGTCGTACTTCTCGATCCGCAGGCCGGGGAGCTCCTTGTTGACGAAGGGCACCGAGGAGACCTCTCATAAACGGTATAGTTTCCGGGTTCCAGGTCCGAGAGACTGATCTTTCCGTTCACGGTAGAGAAGCTGCCGATGGTGTCACCGTGGGGGCCCACAACCTCGAAGATGGCCCCGTCCAGCAGATCCAGAGTGCCGGCGTCCCGCTTGATAATGATCAGATCGCCGGACCCGGATTCCTCCTCGCCGCCTCCGGGTTCGCCCCCGCCTCCGGGCTCGTCGCCCCCGCCGGGTTCATCTCCGCCGTCTGAATTGTACCGGCTGATGGCGTCCTCCGCCATGACCTCGCGGGGGTCGGTGTCCACCATGTAGTTCTGCAGGTTGCCGTATTGGTCTGTTTCGGCGCAAATCGCATAGAAAATAGCGTATTTGTGGACCTTGGCGGAGAGCTTCACCTGGACGCTGCCGTTCTGGCCCTCCACGCTGCCCTTGGGGTACAGGGCCTTGAACTGGCCGGTCCAACCGCCGTTTCCGTCGCTGGTGGTGAGGTACACCCCGGTGATGTCGTTCCCCTGCACCCCAATGATCCGAGTTCCCTCCGGTACAGCACTGGGATCGGCAAAGGCAATCGTGGCGTAGCCGTCCACCCAGGTCTCGCTGGTCACGGTGAAGACCTGCTGGAGATATTCGTCACCGTCCACGGTAACGGGATAGGCGGTCTCCTGGTCGGCCTCCACCGTCAGGCGGGGTTCCAGGATGTGATCCCAGTACATCCCGGTCTGGTAGATCTACTTCGCCGCGGACAGGACCCGCTGTGCCGCCGCCTGGTCCGTTGCGGGATTGACCGTAAGATTATTGATGTCCCAGTTGTCGAGGATGTGGCACCAGAGGGCCGTCTTCGTGGCGTAGTACCCCTCGTTCACATCATTGAGTCCCAGGTCCTCCAGGCTCCGGTGGGGGTAGCCGCTGGCCACAATGCCGAATACCTTGGGGTCCGTGTACTTCTGGTTGGCGAGGTAGGAAATCCCCGTCCCCGCCGGAACTGTCTGGGGCACACCGGCGGTATTGGGGTTCACGCAGTAGGCTGGCACCTGCCGGGAGGACCCGTCCGTGTCCACAAAGTTGTAGTAGGTGTAGGTCTGCTCCCGCACTCTGCCGTTGATGGACAAATAGGCCATCTCCTGGCCGTTGTGGAAGATCTGGACCTCCCCCAGAGCCTCCTCCACGCTGGAGGCCGCAAGGGCCGTGCCTGGGAGCATCCCCAGGACCATGACCAGCACTAATAGTAACGCTGTCAGTCGTCGTTTCATAAATTCCTCCAAAATGTCAGGAGCGTGTGCCGTTGTCAGCACACGCTCCAAGTCTTGATGAATGTTCAGTTTTCAGAAGATTTTGTACTCAGTTCGCTGGAAAATGCCGTCCGCGTAGACATCCCAGACCTCCAGACACCAGTCCCCGCAGGGGCAGGCGTCCAGCGCCTCCGTGACCACCTCCGGCTTCCAGGGCCAGAAGCCGGGGACCGATTCGCCCTCCGGCATGGTCAGCTGGATGTGGACCCAGGGCGTCCCGTCGCTGCGGCGGACGGCCTGGCCGTTCTGCCAAGTGGAAGGGTTGGCCCCCATGGCGTTGTAGAGAGTGTAGAGCATCCGGCGGGTTTCGTAGAGATTGTGGATGAAGAGGTAGTCGGTGCCCTCCACATTAAATCGTCTAATTTCTCCTCCCGGAAGTTCAGGCTGGTCGAACTGGGACCAGTCGCAGGTTGGGGTGGGCAGCTCGCCTACCGGGCCGCTGGCGAAGTAGTTTTTGTCGTAGCGGCTCACGTCTGTGATGGTGTAATTGGTGCCGTCGTCACAGCGGATCACATCCCCCGCCTGAGGTGTGTAGAGGGAGCCGTCCTGGGGACATTGATGGAGCCGTCCGCGTTCCTGCTGAGACCGTCTGCCGGTTCCTCCGGTTTTACCTCCTCGGTGTAGGGCTTGTCCGGGCTAATAATGACGCTGTTGGTTCTGGCGTCGTAGTCCACACCGAAGCCCACCGCCTGCCCCACATCCCAGAGCTTCACGTAGTTGCTCCCGTTGATGCTGTACGCCTCCAGGTCAATCATCCGGTCCTCCAGATAGAAGCTCTGACTGCTGGGGTTGGCCAGGAGCCCCGCCGCCATCGCCGTACCTCCAATGACCGTCCCCGCCAGAATCCCCGCAATCACCAGGGCTGTGTCTTTTGCTCTGTTCATACCTCATTCCTCCTTGTTTTTTGTATTTTCTTCCCCGTTTTGTGGTTTACATAATAACTCTAAATGCTGGAGAAGTCAAACACAAATCCATCGTCAAAACAGAGAAAAGGCGGGCCGGAAACACAGCAGTTTACACAACTTCCCCGGCGGTGACGCACCAGCGGTACTCTCGTTCATCCCTGACGCAGGTAAACAGCGTCAGCCGGTTGTCGCTGGTGGAGGCGGTGCCGCTGTTGTCCGTCTCGCTGATCTTCTCCACGCCGGTGACAGCGTAGGTCCGGGTGCCCAGCTTCGTCGTCAGGGTAATCTCATCCCCGATATCCAGGGTATGGATTTTCCCGAAGTAAGAGTTGGTCCCCCGGTTGTGGGCCGCGACACAAATATTTCCGCTCCAGATGCTGGTGTCCTCGAAGTGGCCCGCGCCCTTTGCCAGCGCCGCGCTGTCCGTCCCCTGGACGATGCTGACCTCCAGGCCGATGGCCGGGATCTCCAGGGTCCCCAGGGTGCCGTCCTTATAATAGAGGTCGTCCGTTACATCCGTGAAGCCCACACTGGCGCTCTCCTCCCACTGGGTGGGCCCGATGCTCCAGGTCATGTTATTGCCGGGGACGGCGGGGGCCTCCGTACTGGGCAGGGAGCTGTAGTCCGCGTTCCCCACAGCATTTACCAAGCTGCCCGCCATGCCTCCGGGGGCGAGGTTGGGGGTCAGGTGCTCGCCGGAGCCAGGGAGATAGCTGGTGGCGGTCCTGAAGCCGGGCGCGGCCAGAGCGGCGGTCTTGCTGGGGTTCACGTTCACGCTCTCCTCCTGGAGGATGATGTCCTGGGAGGTGGGCACGGCAAACAGGTAGTCCTCCGGGGCGTCCACGCTGTACTCCAGGGCGCTGGCCTGGGAGACGCAAAGCGCTGTCAGCAGAAAGAACAGCAGCAGGGATTTCAGATATTGCTTCATGTTCACGATTGAGCTCTCCTCTCCTTGATTTTTCCGGCAGTCCACAGGCCAGCGGCCAGCAGAGCGGCGATGCCGCCCACACACCCGGCAGCAGCCAGCGGCGCAGACGGCGCGGGCTCCATGGTCTCTTGGGGCGCGGGGGGAGGCGCCTGGAACGGCTCCTCCTGTTCCGGCCCTTCCGAGGGAACCTCTGCCGCCGGAATCTCTGTACAGCCGAAGATGGCGGTGTAGGTTACCACCTCGTAGTCCGTTTTGGCAGCCTCGCCGGTGTAGTCCGCCGTGACGGTGTAACCGGTGGGATAGCGGCTGCTGGAGGTCCCGGTGTAGCTGGCGGCGGCGGTATAGCCCACCGCGTCAGCGGTCCATTTCACATCCGCCAGGGTCAGGGTCCGTCCCCCGTCCGTGATGGTTTTCGGCACCAGGGAGAGGTCCGCGTCCGACAGGTTGGGGTAGGTCCGGCTGGCGGAGAGAGTCCGGGTGGAGGTCCTGTAGCCCTTGACCTCCGCCTGGACGCTGTTGTAGTCCAGCGTCAGCACTCCGGCATAGCCGTCCTCCGTCTCCGCCTCAATCTCCGGGGCAAGCGCCTTCAGAATCTCCCCCAGGTCGCCGGTGGCGCTGTCCGTGGTGATAGTCTTGGTCAGGGGCCGGGTATCCACGCCCAGCTCATCCTTCCGGGTCATCTCCATTAGATGGAAGGTCCTGCCGTACTCCTCAAAATCGTCCGTGGGGATGCCGGCGGGGTCGTCCGAGCGGGAGAGCTGGTAGACCTTGCGGACGCGGGGCTGGCCGAAGTCCCCGGCGGTATAGGATTCCACCTCCACCGGGTAGTAGCAGGCGGCGGAGCGGTCCGCCGTCAGAGCGGGGGGCGAGGCTGCGCACAGAAGCAGCGCGGCGGTACACAGCAGCGTTGCGATTCGCTGTTTTTTCATGGCGATCATTCTCCTTCAAATTTTTATGTTTGCTGTTCAGGCCGTTGTTTTTAGGGCGGGACCAGCAGACGGCGGAGCAGAGCAGTCACTTACCACCGCCTCCCTCCGGAGCGGGCAGGGCGAAATACTTCCGGAACTCCGCCTGCTGGTCAGAGGTGAGGGATTCAAAGCGCTCCCCCTCAAAGCTGCACAGCAAGAAAGTTCCGGCGATGAAATCCCCGCTGTCAGCAGGATTCTCCCGGTTGGGCATGAGGCCCATGTGTTTGCCCTCGCTGTTGCAGACCAGCATCACCCGCTGGGGCAGGTAGCACCCTGCCTCGACGGGCCCGCCCACGATCCGTTGGAATGCCTCCAGCGTGTCCTGCACTCTGGCCGGGTAGGGGGCCCTGCCGGGTTCCACCACGAGAATGTCAATTTCTCTTGTCATGCGATGTCCTCCGTTTGCGTTATATTCCAGCGACATCCCGAGCCAGATCGTGGCTGACCAGGGACGCGTAATACTGGCCGATGGTTGTGGGGGCGTTGTAGCGCGCCGCCAGGGTGTACGCCTTGATGTTCTTCACCAGCGTGGTATTCTGGCTGAGACTGTCCAGAACGTAGACGATATGCTCATGGTTCAGCTTCAGGAACCGGCTTTTGACAACGCCGGTGGGCATTTCCTCCCCGGCGATGCGGATGAAATCCCGCCGGGAGCAGCAGACCTCCGCCATGAGCTCCACATAGCCCTCCAGCGTCTCCTCATCACAGGGGCGCTCCTGAAGCAGGAGGTCAAAGTCGATATTTTCTTTTATCAGCTCCCGGTATCGATCCATCTCCTCCATCCTCATCCGGCCCCTGGGGCTGGCGCGGGCAGGCGGCGAGGGGGTAGGGGGAAGGATAGATAGGTCAGGATCACTCAGGTCAGTTTTGTTTTTCTCAGTCTTATTAGCGGCCTCTTTCGGGAAGTCAAGAATGCCCGTTTCGGGAAGCGCAGACTTCCCCGTTTCGGAAGTCAAGACTTCCGGCCCGCGCTCCGGGGGCTGAGGCGGTTCCGGAGTTGTGCCGGGCAGCGGGGGCAAAATGAAATTCTTCACATAGATCCGTGTGGGCCGGCCCTGGCCCTGTTTTTTTCGCTCAATCAGGCCGGCGCTGTCCAGCTCCGCAAACAGCTTGACGGCCTTGTTGTGGCCGCAGTTCATCATCTCCATGGCGTTTTCCAGGGTGAAATAGATGTAGACGCGCCGGTCCGCGTCCATCCAGCCGTTCTTGACCGACAGCCCCATCCGGTCCAGCAGAAGGCCGTAGAGGACCTTGGCCTCAATGGAAACGCCCTTATAGCGGGGGTCCGTCAGCAGAGTTTTAGGGATGCGGTAAAAGCTGTACTGCTCCGCTTCACCGCCGTAGTAGTAGTCCAGATTCAGGGGTTCCGGCATGGTGATCGCCTCCTATTCGTGATGTCCAGAAAAGCAAAAAAAGCCGCCCCCGCAACCGATTTCAGTCAGTTGCGGGGGCGGCTCTGATGTTCTATGCCTGTTGTGTTTTCCACGCTTCCAGCAGGGACACGATAACATCCTCCATCTGCTGAGCGGTGTAGGACTTCGGAAAATACTGGCGCAGTCTTGTTTGCTTCAGGACCACCTGCACAGCGGCGGGTTTCCCCTCTGAGAGAACCGCGTCAATGACAGCGGTTGTCAGAGCGCCGTCCTTGCTGTACTGCTTGATTTTTGCGAGCTGGCCTCTCCCTGGGACTACCCCCAGCTTGTCCATTACTGCCGCAAGGTCTGCCTGTTCCTGCTCTGGAAGGTCCGAGATGTAATCTGCGGCGGTGCTCACTGCCAGTTTATCCTCGTCCACTAATACCAGCAGAGGAGGAATCAGTTTGGTCAAGGATATGTAGCAAGTAACTGCCATGCCAGACTTTTCTCCGGCGTCTTGGGCAATTTGGTCCCGTGTTTTCAACTTGTGCACCAGCGGTGCACAGGTCGAAGAACAACGCTTTCCCTGGTGTTTCAAGGCTTCCAGCTTTATTTTATAAATACCAGGGACCAGAACGCCATACTTGGCAATGCTGTCCGCCGTCTCCCGCATGGCGTCATCGTCCCGCACCTGGAAGGGGTGGTCCTTGAACGGAAACAGCTCCGCCAGGGAAATCTCCTGGACCCGCTCACCGCTGGCCTCCGCCTCGCCGCCTGTCTGGAACAGGTCCTGAAACCCAGTCATCTGGATTTTGGCGGCGCTGCTCTTCATGCCAGGACCTCCCGCGTCAGTGCGGCGTAGGCGGCGGAGACTTTGCCGGCGGGGTCGTGGAGGTAGAAGCTCCGGCCCTCCGCGCTGGTTTCCGCCGCCCGGATGGACAGGGGGATGATGCTCTCAAAGATGTGCAGACTGCTGCCGTAGTTGGCCCGCAGCAGCTCCACAATCTCCCGGGAGTAGTTGGTCCGCATATCCGCCATAGTGATAAGAATACCCGCGATGTCCAGGCGAGGATTGATTTTCCGGCGCACATTTGATATAGTACGGATAAGCTGTTCGAGACCTTTGATGGAGAGGTAGTGGGCCTGCATCGGGATCAGGACCTCATCCGCCGCCGCCAGGGCGTTGATGGTCAGCATCCCTAGGGACGGGCAGCAGTCCAGCAGAATGACATCGTACTGCTCCCGGATGCTGTTGAGGTACTCCCGCAGGATGGTCTCCCGGCTCATGGTGTTCACCAGCGCGACCTCCAGGCCGGAGAGCTCGATGTTGGCGGGGAGGAGATCCACGCCCTCCTCGTGGTGGACGATGCCTATGCCGGGGGAGACAGGCTTGTCCGTGATGATGGAGCCCAGCACATCGGCCAGGGTATTTTCAAGCCGGTCCGGGTGCTGGAGGCCCAGGCTGGCGGTAAGCGATCCCTGGGGATCTACATCCACCAGGAGGACCCGCCTGCCCTCCCGGGCGAGGCCGATGCCTAAATTGACCGCCGTTGCGGTCTTCCCGACTCCGCTCTTCTGGTTACAGATGGCTGTGATCTTTGCCATTTTCGTTCTCCTTTTCTTGCTTGGATTTTTGTCCTTAATGTGAAATGACGTTTTTCAGCCCCCTCTCAAAGCCCCTGAAATCGAGGCATTTTTAGTGGAAAAAGAATAAGGACAAACCCGGAAACCCTTGCAAACAGGGCAATTCCTGATTTGTCCTTATTATACCCTATAGGCACACTTTCACAACCCGCCTGTTTGAGAACGGCGTCAATATCAAGGTCATTCAAGAGATCCTTGGTCACGCTGACTTCGACACCACCATGAACATCTATACGCACATCACGCAGGACATGAAAAAGAGTGAGTTTGACAATTTGGCGGAGAAACTGCAAAAGAGGAAGGGGCTTTCTCAGTCCAAGACCGATGGGTAAATCTCCGAAGAGCAGCCAACATAAAGAAGCGGGAGGAAAGCATGAGGTGACAGCCTCTGCTCTCCTCCCGTTCCTTTGATTTTATCAAGAGACAAGTATCAGGTCAGGAATCAAAGTCGAACAGCATTTCCGGTATAAGGCTCATCCCGCTCAAACTTCTCTGCCTCCTGACTGATTTTCTCAGGGGACATTCCGTCAAAATATTCTCTCTGCCAGCGAGTGTAGTCAAATTTCTCCCGAATGACGGTAGCAACAAATCGCTCCGCCTCCACAATACCCAAATGTTCCGTCAGGCAATTCATCCCCCGTCTCATAATTTCAGCTGTACTGGGAGACATATCATTCATCCTCCCGCCTCATTAAGCCTCTATAGGTTTATGAAAAGTTCTCTCTGAAATGGGCAAATTCTGGGCAAATGGGCATTTCAAGTCAATCAGAAATTCTTGAACCCATTGCGCCGCAACGGCTTTCTCAATCCAAAGGCTTCATCGTGGGGAAGAGCAGGACGTCACGAATCGACGAGCTATCGGTCAGGAACATCACAAGGCGGTCAATCCCCATCCCCATGCCGCCCGTAGGAGGCATACCGTATTCCAGCGCGGTCAGGAAATCCTCGTCCATCATATTGGCCTCGTCATCCCCGGCAGCACGTAGCGCCGCCTGGCGCTCGAAGCGGCCCCGCTGGTCAATGGGGTCGTTCAGCTCCGAGAAGGCGTTGCAAAGCTCACGCCCATAGATAAAGCACTCAAACCGTTCGGTCAGCCGCGGGTCGGAGGGCTTGCGCTTGGCAAGCGGGGAAATCTCGACGGGATAATCGGTAATAAAGGTTGGCTGTATCAGGTTTTCCTCGACGAAAACATCGTAGCACAGCGCGAGCAGGTCACCCCAGCTATCCTTGCCCTTCTCAATTTCCAGCCCTTTTTCCTGTACGGCGGCAAGCGCCTGCGCACCGTCCATTGCCATAAAGTCAAGGCCCGCGTATTCCTTGACGGCCTCAGCCATCGTCATACGCTTCCAGCCCTTCGAGAAATCGAGTTCGGTGCCCTGATAGGTCACCTTTGTCGTGCCAAGCACGGTTTCGCAGACATGCACGACCATATCCTCGGTGATATCCATCATGCCGTGGTAATCGATGTATGCCTGGTAAAGCTCAATGGTCGTAAACTCAGGGTTGTGCTTGGTGTCCATGCCCTCGTTGCGGAAGATGCGGCCGATTTCATAAACCTGCTCAAAGCCGCCGACGATCAGCCGCTTGAGGTGCAGCTCGGTCGCGATACGCATATACATATCGATATCGAGCGCAATTTCCGTTCTTTCCCTGCCGTTATTACAAGCACAAAATGAAACACAGCATAGCAGCATAATGACCAGCTGAATATCTCTTTTCTTCATAAACACAC
>JAAWHO010000041.1 GCA_022795905.1 Oscillospiraceae bacterium | reverse complement strand
GCTTTGGAAAAATTGTGAGCGTAAACTCGTTATTTCTGCTCAGATTCTTACTTTCGCCCTCATTGCCATCCTCATCAGAAGATATTAAACAGGCTCTCATAGCCGGAGGAGAGAGCGGCCACCTTGATGGGGCCGGCGGGGGTCGCGGGGTCGGGGTTGCCGGCGTCGGTCTGGCCGGAGCCGGAGCCGTCGGTGCTGGTGTCGGTGCTGGTGTCGGCGGGCGGGCTGTCGGTCTGGGCGGGCGCGGGAGCGCCGCCGCAGCCGGCCAGCAGAGCCAGAACCATTGCGGATGCCAGGAGCAGGCTGAGTAGCTTTTTCATGTCCAATTCCTCCTTAATCGAATCCCATGGGCGGGGACGCTGTCTCCGCCCCTTACAGGGTAAAGTATACACTACGGACGGATTTCGGCAATTCCTTTATTGCTCTGGTTTTTAGAAATATTGTCCTCTTGAATTTCTGTTGGTTTTTATAAAAGATGCGCGGACATACTTTACTGTTTTGATATTTTCCAATAAAATATGGGGGCGCAAAAAAATTTTTTTATACGTTGCGCAGCGGAGACAAATGCGCTATAATAGGGCGGGTAAAACAGTTTTTGCTTTTTTGCGGACCCGGAGAGGGGGGAGCCCGGTGAGCAGCTATCAGTACGTTGCCGGCCGCGAAGGGGCCGGCGAGAGGGCAGGCGCGCGCCTGCTGTATGTGACATACGCCCACTACAGCGAGGACTGGAACTGCCGGCTCCATACCCACGCCTGCGCGGAGCTGTTTTTCATCACCGGGGGCCACGGCGTCTTTCAGGTCCGGCAGGAGGAGTTCCCGGTGGCCATCAACGACCTGGTGGTGGTCAACGCCGGCGTCCCCCACACCGAAAACAGCTCCAACGGCAGCCCCATGGAGTACGTGGTGCTGGGGGTGGAGGGGCTGGAGACCCTGACGGACATCAGCGGCTGCGGCCTGCTGCACCTGCTGGGGGAGCAGGAGGCGGTCAGCGCCTGTCTGCGGATGATGGTGCAGGAGATCCGGGAGGAGAAGGCCGGCTGCGGCGCGATCTGCCAGAGCCTGCTGGAGGTGATTCTGCTGCGGCTGCGCCGGCGGGAGGATTTCACCCTGTCCGCCGCCCCGGCGGGGCCCAAATCCAGCCGGGAGTGCGACCAGGTCCGCCGGTATATCGACAACCACTTCAAGGAGAACCTGTCCCTGGACCAGCTGGCCGGGCTGGCCCACGTGAGCAAATACTATCTCTCCCACGCCTTCCGCCGGGAGTTCGGGGACTCGCCCATTAACTATTTAATTAACCGGCGCATCCAGGAGAGCCGGTTCCTGCTGCGGGAGACAGACCACACCCTCTCCCAGATTGCCGAGATTCTGGGCTTCTCCTCCCTCAGCTATTTCTCCCAGAGCTTCCGCCGGGCGGAGGGCATGAGCCCCCTGGAATACCGGCGGATGAACCGGCAGAGCAGAGGGGCGCGGTAAAACCTGGAGGTTTTTGGCGCCCGGGACGCCGGAAGGCCACTCTTTCCCGACTATCAAAAATATCCGCAGACGGAAAAGATTCGCCCTCTCGCCCCCCGTGGGCCGCCTTCGGCGGCCCACGGGGAGGCAAGGGGATGGTACTAACCTGGCGAATAATAGTCCTGTCGAACTTTTTACACGCTGCGATTGATAAGTACAGCTGCTGGACAAAATCGTCTATTCCTATTTTCGGCGAAGCCGGATACAATAGTCCCAGAAGCGGTCAGATCCCGCAAAACTTTATCATAAAGGAGAAACGGTACTATGTCTATTTTGGTTTGCGGCGGCGCGGGCTACATTGGCAGCCACACCTGCGTGGAGCTCATCGAGGCGGGCTGCGACATTGTCGTGGCGGACAACCTCTACAACGCCAGCGAGGAGGCCCTGCGCCGGGTGGAGAGAATCACCGGCAAGTCCGTGCCCTTCGTCAAGGCGGAGCTGTGCCACGCCGACGAGGTGGAGGCCCTCTTCGCCCAGTATCCCGACATCAGCGCGGTCATCCATTTTGCCGGGCTGAAGGCCGTGGGCGAGAGCGTGTCCAAGCCTCTGGAGTACTACTCCAATAACCTCATCAGCACCTTGTACCTGCTCGACGCCATGCGCCGCCACGGGGTGAAGAACTTCGTTTTCTCCTCCTCCGCCACAGTCTACGGCGATCCCGCCACCGTGCCCATCCGGGAGGACTTCCCCACCGGCGGCACCACCAACCCCTACGGTACCAGCAAGCTCTTCCAGGAGAAGATGCTCATGGATATCTGCGCCGCCGACCCCACCCTGAATGTGGCCCTGCTGCGCTACTTCAACCCCATCGGGGCCCACGAGAGCGGCCTCATCGGCGAGGACCCCAACGGCATCCCCAACAATCTGGTGCCCTATATCGCCAAGGTGGCGGTGGGCCAGCTGGAGAAGCTCCACGTCTACGGCGACGACTACAACACCCCCGACGGCACCGGCGTGCGGGACTATATCCATGTGGTGGACCTGGCCAAGGGCCATGTGGCGGCGCTCAAGAAGCTGGACACCGGCTGCGGCCTCTTCGTGTGCAACCTGGGCACCGGCAAGGGCTACAGCGTTATGGATGTCCTCCACGCCTATGAGAAGGCCTGCGGGAAGACGCTGCCCTACGTGGTTGACCCCCGCCGCCCCGGCGATATCGCCACCTGCTACGCCGACCCGGTGAAGGCCCGGGAGGAACTGGGCTGGGAGGCCAAGTACGGCATTGAGGAGATGTGCGCTTCCTCCTGGAAGTGGCAGTCCACCAACCCCAACGGCTACAAGGGATAACACACAATACAGAGAAGGGAGAGGGAAAGGCATGGAGCAAAAAATCCCAGCGGCGGAGGAGCGCCTGTCTGAGGCATTGGCCGCGTTCGACTTCGGGGCCCCCGTGGTGGGGGCCGTCCGGTATGGGGAGGGCCACATCAACGACACCTTCTGCGTCCACACCCAGCCGGCGGACCGGCCCTGCCGCCGGTTTATCCTCCAGCGCATCAGCCCCGCCGCCTTCAAGCGGCCGGATGAGCTGATGGAGAACATCACCGGCGTGACGGACTACCTGGGCCGGCAGGTGGCGGAGAACGGCGGGGACCGGAGCCGGGAGGCCCTGGAGGTGCTGCGTCCCCGCTCCGGCGGGAGCTGCTTCACCGACGGGGGCGGCTTCGCCTGGCGGGTCTACCCCTATGTGGAGGGTACCATCTGCTGCCAGCGGGCGGAGACGCCGGAGCTGTTCGCCGCTTCCGGCCGGGCCTTCGGGCGGTTCCAGCGGCTTTTGCAGGGGTATCCCGCCGGGACGCTCCATGAGACCATCCCCCGCTTCCACGACACCGAGGACCGGCTGGCCAAGCTCAAGGCCGCCATCGCCGCCGACGCCCTGGGCCGGGCCAAGGACTGCCAGGCGGAGATTGCCTTCGCCCTGGCCCGGGAGAAGGACTGCTCCGAGGCCCTGAACGCCCTGCGGGCGGGGGTGCTGCCCCTGCGGGTGACCCACAACGACACCAAGCTCAACAACGTCCTGCTGGACGAGAAGACCGGCGAGGGGCTGTGCATTATCGACCTGGACACGGTGATGCCGGGGCTGTCCATCAACGACTTCGGCGACTCCATCCGCTTCGGGGCCAACCACAGCGCCGAGGACGAGCGGGACCTGAGCAAGGTCAATCTGGATGTGGAGCTGTTCGCCGTGTACACAAACGCTTTCCTGGAGGGGGCCGGCGGGACCCTGACCCGGGCGGAGATTGAGTATCTGCCCTGGGGGGCGAAGCTGATGACCCTGGAGTGCGGGATGCGCTTTTTGACGGACTACCTGGAGGGCGATACCTACTTCCACATCAGCCGGGAGGGCCAGAACCTGGACCGCTGCCGGACCCAGTTCAAGCTGGTGGCGGACATGGAGGCCCACTGGGACGAACTCAGCGACATTGTGAAGAAAGCGGGCGCGCTGGCGGTCTGACGCCGGCGGCCTGTCCCCCGGGTTCCTGCGGGAATCCGGGGGATTTCGTTTTCATCAGGAATAGCAGAGCCTGTTGCAGGGGCGGATAATATCCGCCCCCGCACGGATTTTGCGATTTTTGAAAATTCCCTGTGACAATTCCCGCCTCTTCTTTGAGTTACAGGTGAAAGGAGGTCCTGCCCATGGAAAATCTGCCGCGGCGCGCGGGCGGCGAAATCGACGCGGTCATTGACCGCTATCAAAGCATGGTGTACGGCCTGGCCCTGGCCCGAACGGGGTCCCCCGCCGACGCCGACGACGTGTTCCAGGAGACGTTCCTGGCCTACTGCCAGTCCGGCAAGACCTTCCGGGACGAGGAGCACCGCAAGGCGTGGCTCCTTCGCACCGCCCTGAACATGAGCCGCCGCCTGACCGGCTCCTCCTGGCGGAGGAAAACCGTCCCCCTGGAGGAGGGAGAGGCCGCCGTCTTCCAGGAGCCGGAGGAGAACCTGGTCTGGCAGGCACTGTGTTCCCTGGAGGAGACCTACCGCCTTCCCCTGTACCTCTTCTACTTCCAGGAGCTGCCCACCGGGGAGATCGCAAAACTCCTCTCCCTGCGCCCGGGCACGGTGCGGATGCGCCTCTCCCGGGGCCGGGAACAGCTCCGCGAGGTTCTGAAAGGAGATTTTTTCGATGAATAGAGAGCTTTTCGCGTCCATGCGCTCCCAGATGAAGCCCAGCCCGGAGGCCCAGGCCGGGTTGCGGGAGAAGCTGGCGCAGGCCAAACCGGAAAGAAAAGGGGGCCATTATAGAAAATATGCCGCCCTGGCCGCCTGCTTGGCTCTAGCCGCCGCCGTCGTGCCGGCCTACCGGTATTGGAAGTGGCAGCGGCTCATGCAGGTCTTCCAGCATTCAGCCACGATTGAGATTTATGAGCCGCACAGCTACGTCCTGGCGGACGGGGTGGGCGTCCAGACGGAAAACACCGCTGACACGGGTGCTGTCACCGCGAACGAGTCCGTTAGCTGCAACAGGGACCAGGACCAGGAGATGACCCCAGGCGAGCTGACGGACAATATGCTGGAGGCCGGATTCACCCGTGAGGATGTAGATGCCTACCTGTCCGGCGGCTGGCAGATGACCTGGGCCAAGTGGTGGAAGTTCTATCACCAGTCCGAAGAGAGCGGGGACCGGACCCTGGAGGCTCTGCTGGATTTCTCCCGGGAGGAAGATTTGGCGGTGAACACCGGCGACCTGCCCGGCGGGGCTTATGTAGTCGATATACCGGTCCAGGAAACTGCGGCGGCGGCCTATCAGAACCTGATGGCCCAGTTTGAGAAGGACTGCGGCCCGGGCAGCTACCCGGAGTGGTACGGCGGGGCCTATATCGACGAAAACGAAACGCTTGTGGTCAACATTGTGGAGGGCGGTGAGCCGGAGGACAAGGCGCTGTTTCTGAAGATTCAGGACTGGGCGGGCACGGACCAGATCAGCTTTGGGAACGTCAAATATGGTCTGGGGTATCTCCGGGACCTCCAGGACCGGGCCTTTGAGGCCATGAGCGAGCTGGGCCTGGCGGTGGGCTGCGGGGTCAACGAGGAGACCGGCCAGGTGGAGCTGGATCTCTCCGCCGTGACCGACGAGGCCCTGCGGCTCCTGGCGGAGCTGGACCCGGCGGATGACGCCATTCTGGTCCGGGTGGGGCAGGCCGCGGTGGCCGAGGACACTGCGGCGTCAGAGGCCCCCGACGGCTATATCCACATCCCCGCCCCGGCGGAGAACGATGTCCAGCCGGACAATCTTCCCATCGGCCCGGAGGGGGCCGAATATGACCTGCTGCCCCTGGAGCCCTCCGGGGTGGAGGACGCGTCCCCCGGCGAATAGGCCCCTTTCCCGCCCTCTCTTTTGAGGGCGGGAAAATTTTTATATTCAGGGGTTGACAGAGAGTGACTACTGTGGTAGTATGCATCCATAGACTACTGCAGTCGTCTGAAAAGGAGAAGCTTTATGGAAACGAAACTGTTTGATTCAGAGCTGAAGGTCATGGGCGTGCTCTGGCGGGAGGGCGAATGCACCGCCAAGCACATTGCGGAGGAGCTGGGGGAGGAGGTGGGCTGGAACCGGAACACCACCTATACCATCATCAAGCGCTGTATGGAAAAGGGGGCGGTGGAGCGGCTGGAGCCCAACTTCCGCTGCCGGGCCCTCATTGAGAAGGAGGCGGTGCAGCACGCGGAAACCGACGAGCTGGTCAGCAAGCTCTTCGACGGCTCGGCGGATAAGCTCTTCGCCTCCCTGCTGGGAAGAAAGAAGCTGTCGGCGGAGCAGATTGACCGTCTGCGTGAGATTGTGGGGGAGTGGGAATGAACCTTCTTGAGATGAGCCTGACCGGCGGGGTTTTCATCCTGGCGGTGGTGGTCCTTCGGGCGCTGGCTCTTAACCGCCTGCCCAAGGGGACGTTCCTGGCCCTGTGGGCGGCGGCGGTAGCGCGGCTGCTGATCCCCTTTGACATCCCGTCTCCGGCCAGCGTCTACACCCTGGCGGGGGAGCTGACGCCGCGGATTCCTGCGGATCTGCCGGGCGGTACTGTGCCGGTATTTTCGGTCGTGCCGGACACACCCGCCGCTGTGTACGCCGCTCCGGCGGTCCCGACGGAAGCCGGCATGGACTTTCCGGTCTGGACGGCGGTGTGGCTGGCGGGGCTGGCGCTGTGCGCGGGAGCCTTTGCCCTCGCCTACTTCCGGCATCTCCGGGAGTTCCGGGCCTCCCTTCCGGTGGAGGAGGAGAGCGTCCGCCGCTGGCTGGCGGGCCACCCCCTGCGGCGGAGGCTTTCGGTCCGGCAGTCGGACCGGATCGCCGGGCCGCTGACCTACGGCATATTCCGTCCCGTTATTCTGCTCCCGTGTTCTACGGATTGGAGCGAGGAAAACCGCCTGCGCTGGGTGCTGGAGCACGAGCTGGTCCATATCCAGCGGTTCGACGCCGCTGGCAAGCTGGTTCTGGCGGCTGCGGCGTGCGTCCACTGGTTCAATCCGCTGGCCTGGGTGATGGTCGTGCTGGCCAACCGGGACATGGAACTGCGCTGCGACGAGCTGGTGGTCCGGCGGCTGGGCCTGGATAAAAAGTCCGCCTACGCCAGGACGCTGATTGACCTGGAGGCGGAGAGGAGCGGGCTGGGCCCCTTCGCCAGCGCGTTCAGCAAAAATGCGATTGAAGAAAGGATTACGGCAATTATGAAATTGAAAAAATTTTCCCTTGCGGCTCTGCTGGCGGCGGTGCTGCTGGTGTGCGGGGTGACGGCGGCCTGTGCCACCTCGGCGGCGGAGCCGGAGCCTGAGGACCTGCGGCCCTATCTGACCGCCCTCCCCGGCGGGGACTTCACCCAGGCGGAGAGCCGGAAGCTCTTTGCCCTGTGGATTGACGGCTACGAGGAGATGACCATCGCGGACTTCCGGGGGAAGATGATCGGCGGACGGACCGACGAGGATATGGTGCTCATCGAGCGCTTTTCCCTGAGCGAAGCCGCCTACGCCCTGTCCGCCGGGAAGGAAGCGGAGGCCCTGAGCGCATTCAACGACTACTTCTTCAATGTCTACGAGCCGCTGACGGCGGACGCGTGGCAGAACCGGAGCTTTGACGGCCCCGGGGCCAACGGGACGGCGTATATGTATATTTTGAACATCCAGGACCCGGAGAAGGTGACCGTGGGCCAGTATGAGAAGCTCCGGCGGGAGGTGGAGACGGCCCTGCGCCAGCCCATGGCGGAGATGTCGGACGCTTTGAAGGTGGAGGACTTGAGTATTCCGTTTCTCAAGGTGGACCTGGGCTACTATATCACGTCCTTCGACGGCAGCAGCGATGACCCGGACGCGGCACTCCACGCTTTCTCCTCCCAGCAGACCGCCGCAGAGTGGGACCGGCTGCTGAGCCCCTATACGGCCTTCGGCCTGACCTACGAGTTTGACGACCCGGACCTGGACGGCAACGGCCTGACCATGTGGTTCAACGGCAAAGAGGTTCGGGGCATCATGGATGAGCAGGAGGGCGTGTGGATCACCGAGCACACCGGCAATACCACCTACGCCCCCGGCGCCGTGGAGCTCTATGTGGTCTACAGCGGCGGAAAAATGACCGGCCTGCGGGAGGCCACGGCGGAGGAGCAGGCGGCTTTTACCGGGGACCGGACCGCAAACAGCAACCGCCTCAACAGCCAGGGCGAGGAGCAGCGGGAGTTCCCCCGGGCCACGGCGGAGGACTACGCCTCCTTCCTGACCCTGCGGACGGAGAACTACCAGGACCTGCCCCTGGCGGACTTCAACGCCCGGCTGCTGGACTGGGCCAACGCCAACAGCGACGCCTATGACCGCATCAACTGCGACGTGCTCTGGAACGACTACGGCGTGGAGCTGGACCTCCTGGACAAGCAGTTTGTGGCCCACACCTGCCGCCTCTCCGGCACGGAAAACGGCCAGATGATCCGGGGCCTCTACACCGGGCAGGAGGCGGACCCCGGCTTCGCCGCCAATCTGCCCATGCGGAACCAGGAGATAGACGGCGTCACGGCGGCGTGGTGCGATCTGTACTATGACATCAGCTACCACATCTCCGACAAGTCCGCCTGCACGGTGGGCGAGCGGGACGCCTGCGTGGGGGAGATGAAGAACGCTATCGCGGCCTTCTGGCAGGATACGGACCTGGACGCACTGCTGGCGATGTCGGAGGAGGACGTGGTGAAGCAGTTCAACTCCTGGGCCTCCCTCTGCGGCACGGAGCACGTCTCCTTCCACCACATCACCGGGGACCATATCCACTACGAGCACGCCGACGAGCGGCACATCTATGACGAGTCCCTCCAGGGGGCCGCAGGCCACCACCCGGAGCCCCACCACACCGGGTATCACGGATAAAATGGATAAAACCTCCGCCGCAGGCGGCAGGACTGGCGCAGCTTCCGGCTGGTACGGACGGAGGCGCTGACGCCGGAGGAGGCGGAGACGATGCTGCGCAGCTGGCTCCCGACCCTAAAGCGGTGGAGAAAGTCATACCGCAGGCCCCGCCTTTGGCACACCCCCGGCTTCAAAGACGGTTTTGGTCCCCCCACTCGCACATCCCGTCCAAGATCGGGATCAGGGATTTTCCGCGTTCCGTGAGGCTGTACTCGACCTTGGGCGGGATCTGGGGATACTCCTCCCGATGCACCAGCCGGTCGGCCTCCAGCTCCTTGAGGGTCGAGCTCAGCGTCTTATAGGAGATGTCCTTGATATACCGCTTTATTTCGTTAAAGCGCACCACCTTGAACTCCATAAGCGTATAGAGAATCGTCATCTTATATTTGCCGTTGATTAAGGACAGGGTATAGCTGAAGCCCGTATCGCCAAGGCACTCCTGAGAAATACAGCGGTCCATTCTTTTACACTCTCCTCCAGGTAAGTATCGCACCTGAATGTGTGTACTTGATTTTTCCTTAATTCTTGCTATGATGATACTATCAAGTGCAGGAAAAGTCAAGCCTGCATCCATCAGGAGGATATTGAAATGGGCAAAAAAATAGTTGTAATCACCGGCAGTCCGCGCAGGAACGGAAACAGCTTCGCCATGACGGACGCGTTCATTCAGGCGGCGAAGGCAAACGGCCATGAGGTCACCCGCTTTGACGCCGCAATGAAAAGCGTGGGCGGCTGCCGCGCCTGCGAGACCTGCTTCAAGAGCGGGAAGGCCTGCTCCTTTGACGACGATTTCAACACGATTGCCCCGGCGATTCTGGATGCTGACGCCGTTGTCTTTACCATGCCGGTCTACTGGTACTCCATCCCCGCGCAGCTCAAGGGCGTCATCGACAAGCTGTTCTCCTTTGTGGTGGGCGGCAAGGATATTTCCGGAAAAGAGTGCGCCATGATCGTCTGCTGCGAGGAGGAGGATCTGTCCGTCATGGACGGCGTCCGCGTCCCCCTGGAACGGTCCGCCGCGCTGATGAAATGGAAGATGGTCGGGGAGGTGCTGATCCCCGGCGTTCTGAACGCGGGCGATATCGACAAGACAGACGGCTGTAAGCAGGCGGCGGCACTGGCCGGCAAATTCTGAGGGGGGCAGAAGGATATGTCGAAGAAGATCGTTATTTTGAACGGCAGCCCCCGGAAAAAGGGCAACACGTCCGCACTGGTCCAGGCATTTACAAGGGGAGCGGAGAGCAGCGGCCATACGGTCACGGAATTTTTCCTCAGCGGTATGGACATCCACGGCTGCAAGGGCTGCTTCGGCGGGCACAGCAGCAGAGAGTGCCCCTGCGTCCAGCGGGACGACATGGACAAAATCTATCCGGCTGTGCGGGACAGCGATGTGGTCGTGCTGGCCTCTCCGCTCTACTACTGGAATATGAGCGGACAGCTCCGGACCGCGGTTGACCGCCTGTTTGCGCTGGAGGAGGGCGGCGGAAACCTTCTCAGAGGCCAGGGGCGGGCGTCCGCCCTGCTGATGGCCGCGGAGGGGCACGGGTTTGAGGATGTGCTCCCGTATTACGACCACCTGATGGAGCATTTGCGGTGGAAAAATCTCGGCCATGTGCTGGCCGGCGGCAACGGAGACGTGGGCGACATCGAGGGAAAACCGGAGCTCCAGGAGGCCTATGCGCTGGGGAGAGCCATTCAATAAGCATCCGGAAAACAGAAGCACGACATATGGCGTAAAGCCGCCGGGACGATGGGCAATCCCCATGCGTCCCGGCGGCTTCGCTGTCGGAGTATGCCCCTCAGCTCAGCCGGCGGTCTGTTTCCGGAAAAAATCATTTCTTGAAACTTTCTTGAGATTTGTGTGGTAGAATAGGAAAAACCGCAGAGAGGAGGGTCCGCTTGAAACCGACCCTGTTGATTGTGGACGATGAGCCCGGCATCGTGGAGACAATGAAATCCTATTTTTCCCCGCAATATGACATCCTGACGGCCTACAGCGGCCAGGAGGCCGTCCAAAAAGCGGAAAACCAGCCGGATTTGATCCTGCTGGACATCAATATGCCGGGCATGGACGGCCTGACCGTCTGCCAGACCATCCGAAACCACGTGACCTGCCCCATTCTGTTCCTGACGGCCCGCGTAGAGTCCGCCGACCAGATCATAGGCTTCCAGGCGGGGGCGGACGACTATATCGTAAAGCCCTTCGATCTGGACGAGCTCTCGGCGCGGATCGCCGCCCACCTGCGCCGGGAGCAGCGGAGGAACAGCCCGTCTGCCGTGCGCTTCTTCGGGGACTGCGCTGTGGACTACTCCGCCCGGACCGTGACCGTTTGCGGCGAGGCGGTAGCCCTCTCGCGCCGGGAGTTCGACATCCTGGAGCTGCTGTCCTTAAACGCCGGGCAGGTGTTCGACCGGGAGCGGATTTATGAAACCGTGTGGGGCATCGACGGCGAGGGCAGCAGCGATACCGTTATGGAGCACATCCGGAAGATCCGGGCCAAGCTGGCGGCCCACACGCTCCACAGCTATATTGAGACGGTCTGGGGGTGCGGATACAAGTGGAACGGATAAGGAATATGAGCCTGCGGCGGGCGTTTTTCCTGCTGACCCTCTGCGGACTGCTGGCGGCGGCGGGGCTGGCGGCCCTGCTGTGGACGGGGTGCAATTCCGTCAAATCCCGGTATCCTCTGGGCGGGGTGAGCATCGGGCTTGACGGAGAGATGACCTTTCTGCCCTCCCCCACGCCGGAGCAGCTGCGGCTGCTGACGGCGCTGGATGTCATCTCCCTGCTGGGCTGGGTGCTGCTCCCGCCGGCGGGGCTGGGGCTGGCGGGGGCGCTCTTCTACCGCTGGAAGCTGAAGGAGCCCATCGCCCTCCTCCTGGAGGGGGCCCGGCGCATCCAGACCCACGACCTGGATTTCACCATCCCCGCCGTCTCCGCCGACGAGCTGGGGCAGACCTGCGCAGCCTTTGAGGACATGAGGCTGGAGCTGCTGAAAACCAACCGGGAGCTCTGGCGGCAGACGGAGGAGCGCAAGCGGCTCAACGCCGCCTTTGCCCACGACCTGCGCAACCCCATTACCGTTCTGAAGGGCAGCGTCAGGCTGCTGCGGCAGGACGCCTCGGACCGGCGGGCTCTGGACCGCCTGGAGAGCTACACCGCCAGAATCGAGCAGTATGTGGAGGCCATGAGCTCCATCCAGCGCCTGGAGCAGCTGCCGGTGCGGACTGCCGGTGTGTCCTGGGCGGTCCTGCGGTCGGAGCTGGAGGAGACGGCGCGGCTGCTGGCTCCGGCGCTGGATGTGGAGGTCCGCGGGCCGGACGCGGGAGCGGTACAGATTGACCACGGAATTTTTCTGACTGTGGCGGAAAATCTGATCGGCAACGCGGCCCGTTTCGCCAGACAGAAGCTGGAAATCACTCTCGCCCCGGAAGAGGCGGCTCTGCTCCTGTCTGTGGCCGACGACGGCCCCGGTTTTTCCCCCGAGCTGCTAAAAAGCGGACCGAAGCCCTTTGGAAGGACGGAGGAGAGCGGAGGGCATTTCGGCATGGGCCTATACGGCAGCGGCCTGTTGTGCCGGAAGCACGGCGGCGGGCTCCGTTTGGAGAACCGGGCGGAAGGCGGCGGAATTGCCATCGCTTCCCTGAAAATAAACGGCAAGTCTTGAGGGTTTCTTGAGATCTGTCTGTTACACTCTCCTTATACCACATAAGGGGAGTGTTTTTATGAACATTGAAGCAAAGGACCTTTCCAAAATCTATGGCGAGGGTGAGAGCCGGGTGGTAGCCCTGGACCGCGCCTCGCTGACCATCGCCCCGGGCGATTTTATCTCCATCATAGGGCCCTCCGGCAGCGGAAAAAGTACGCTCCTGCACCTGCTGTCCGGCCTGGATCGGCCTACGTCCGGCCGCCTGACCTACGACGGCAGGGACATCTACCGTCTGACCGACAAGGAGCTGTCCGCGTTCCGCCGCCGGAGCATCGGCTTTATCTTCCAGCAGTTCCACCTCCTGCCTGTGCTGACCGCCCGGGAAAACATCGCCATGCCGCTGCTCCTGGACAAGAAACAGCCGGACGAGCCCTATCTCCAGAAGCTGGCCGGACTGCTGGGCATCGGAGACCGCCTGACCCACCTGCCCCACGAGCTCTCCGGCGGACAGCAGCAGCGGGTGGCCATCGCCCGGGCCCTCATCGCGGGGCCCGACGTCATCTTCGCCGACGAGCCCACCGGCAACCTGGACAGCCGGAGCGGCGGAGAGGTGATGGAGCT
>JAAWHO010000040.1 GCA_022795905.1 Oscillospiraceae bacterium | reverse complement strand
GGAGTGCCTGGAGCTGGTGGAGCGGCTGGTCGCCGGCGGGGACGTCACCGAGCGGGAGGCCTGCCGGCTGCTGCCCCGGCGGGAGCAGTTCGTGTCCCTGTGGCGGGCCATCGAGCACATGGAGCGGGAGGAGCTGTGCGAGGGGGGGCGGCTGCCCATGCTGCGCTCCCTGGCCGCGGCCCTGGACGGGACGGAGAGCTTCCTGCGCACCGCTCTGGGCGTGGAGGTCTTTGCCGAGCGGGGCCTTATCACGGTGGTCATCGAGGGGGAGCGGATGAGCCTGCGCCCCCAGGCGGGCCGCCGGGCGGACCTGGAGGAGAGCGTCCACATAGAGGCGCTGCGCCGGGCCCTTGGAAAGAAAGACGGAAAGAGAGGACTGTGACATGGTCACCGTTGAGGAGCGGTACGAGCATCTGGAGAAAACCATCCGGGGATACAATATCTCCGCGGACTTCGCCCAGATCCGGGCCGCCTATGAATATGCCAACGCCCACCACGGCGCGCAGCTGCGCCGGGACGGGACGCCCTATATTACCCACCCCATCCATGTCGCGCAGATCGTGGCGGAGATGCGCCTGGACAGCGAGTCCATCATCTCCGCCCTGCTTCACGACTGTATTGAGGATACGGACAGCACCTACGAGGATATTGCCCGGCTCTTCGGCCCCACGGTGGCGGACATCGTGGACGGGGTCACCAAGCTGACACGGGTCAAGTTCAGCACCATGGAAGAGGAGCAGATGGAGAACCTGCGGAAGATGCTCTTTGCCATGAGCCGGGATATCCGGGTTATCCTCATCAAAATCGCCGACCGGCTCCACAATATGCGCACCATGGAGTACCAGACGCCGGAGAAGCAGAAGAAGAAGTCCTTTGAGACCATGGAGATCTACGCCCCCATCGCCCACCGGCTGGGCCTGGCGCGGATGAAGTGGGAGCTGGAGGACCTGTCGCTGAAGTACCTGGACCCGGTGGCCTACGACGAGATTGAGAAGGACCTGGCGGCGGACAGCGCCGAGCACAACCAGTTCATGAGCGAGGTCCAGGGCCAGATCACCGACCGCCTGGCGGAGATGGAGATCCCCGACACCACGGTCTACGGCCGGGTCAAGCACCCCTACAGCATCTACCGGAAGATGTACACCCAGGACAAGACCATGGAGGAGGTCTACGACCTCTTCGCCTTCCGGGTGCTGGTGGACACGGTGGCGGACTGCTACAACGTGCTGGGGGTTATCCACGAGCTCTACAAGCCCATTTTAGGCCGGTTCAAGGACTACATCGCCACGCCGAAGCCCAATATGTACCAGTCCCTCCACACCACCGTCATCGGCGAGGAGGGCATCCCCTTTGAGGTGCAGATCCGCACCTACGAGATGCACGCCATCGACGAGTACGGCGTGGCCGCCCACTGGAAATACAAGCAGGGCATCACCAAGGACGGCGGCGAGGGGACCTACGAGTGGATCCGGCGGCTGCTGGAGAACCAGGAGGACGCCGACGCCGAGGAGTTTATCCACTCGCTGAAAATTGATATGTTCTCCGACGAGGTCTTTGTCTTTACCCCCCGGGGGGACGTGGTGAACCTGCCCGCCGGGTCCACGCCCATCGACTTCGCCTACTCCATCCACTCCGCCATCGGCAACACCATGGTGGGGGCCAAGGTCAACGGGCGGATGGTGGGCTTCGACTACCAGCTCCACAACGGGGACATTATCGAGATCAACACCTCCAAATCCGCCCGGGGCCCCAGCCGGGACTGGGTGAAGATCGCCAAGAGCAGCGAGGCCCGCAGCAAGATCCGCCAGTGGTTCAAGCGGGAGCGCCGGGAGGAGAATATCGCCCAGGGCCGGGCCTCCTTCGAGGCGGAGCTCAGGCACGCGGGCATCTCCATGAGCCAGGTCACGGCCTCCGACGTGCTGCCCTCGATTCTTGAGCGGCTGAAGTTTCCCGGCCTGGACGAGATGTACGCGGCCATCGGCTACGGGGGCCTGACGGCGGTGAAGGCGGTCAACCGCATCCGCGACGAGCTGCTCCAGATAAGCCGGGCCGCGGCCCTGGAGAAGGCAGCCGCGGCGGCGGCTGCCGCGGCGGCAGCGGCGGCGGCGGCCGCCCAGGAGGAGAAGAAGGAGCAGCAGGCCAAGAACCTGCCCAAGCGGGTCAAGAGCGAGAAGGGCATCGTGGTGGAGGGGCTGTCGAACTGCCTGGTGAAGTTCTCCAAGTGCTGCGCCCCGGTGCCGGGGGACGAGATCGTGGGCTTTATCACCCGGGGCTACGGCGTGTCCGTCCACCGGAGGGACTGCCCCAACGCGGACCCCAACCACCATACGGAGGCCAACCAGGGGCGGTGGATCAAGGTCTCCTGGGGGGAGGACGTCAATGAGAGCTATGCCACCAGCCTGGAGGTGGTCTGCAAGGACCGGCCCAACCTGCTGGTGGACATCTCCACGGCTTTGAGCACCTGCAAGGTCAACGTCAACAGCATGAACGTCCACTCCACCGCCGACGGCTTCGCCATTTTTTACCTGGTCATCAATGTCACGGACGCCAAGCAGCTCGGCCAGGTGATGCGGAAGATCCACCAGATCTCCAGCGTCATGAAGGTCAACCGCCCGGCGGGATAAAGCGGGAAAGGAAGCGGATACTATGAAAGCGGTCTTAACGCGGGTCGCCTCCGCCTCGGTGGCTATCGCCGGGCGGGTCAACGGGGCCATCGGCAGGGGATACCTGATCTTATTAGGCGTCGGGCCCAATGATACCCAGGAAACCGCCGTCAAGCTGGCGGATAAGATCTGCAACCTGCGGATCTTTGAGGATGAGAACGAGAAGATGAACCTGAACCTGGAGCAGGCGGGGGGGAGCATCCTGGTGGTCAGCCAGTTTACCCTCTACGCCGATACCTCCAGCCGCAGGCCGGGCTTCTCCGGCGCGGCCAAGCCCGATCTGGCGGTTCCCCTCTATGAAAAATTTATGGAGCGCTGCCGGGAGCGGGGCTTCCAGGTAGAGCACGGGGAGTTCGGCGCGGATATGCAGGTGGCGTCCGTCAACGACGGACCGGTGACGATCCTGTTCGATACGGAGAAATAAAGATGTTTGCTTTTTTTCATAAAAAGGACGAATCCCAGCCCCGGAGGGACTGGCCCTGGACCCTGAATATCGGCGGATACACCAGGAGCAATCCGTCCTGGGAGGATATCCGGGCCGGCCTGGAGGCGCTGGTTCAGGACAGCGACAGCTTCCTGATTTTGGAGCAGAGGGACCCCGCCGGGCCGAAGGGGCGCTATTGGTTCATCCAGTGCGCCGTCGCCCTGGAGGGTCCCGACGCCGGGCAGTACTCCCTGGAGATCGGCTTCCGGAGGGACGGCAAAGGCCATCTTCTGGACCGCACACTGCCCCGGCTGGAGCAGGCCGCCGCCTATTTTGACCGGGCGTTTCGCGGGGAGACGGTGGAGCTTGCCGGGTTTGAGGATATGTCGGATATGGTGCAGTAAGGAGAGAACGGCCATGATTTTTGATACCATCCCTGTCGGACAGATCGACACCAACTGCTATTTAATCGGCGACGAAAAGGAGGGCGTGTGCGCCCTGGCGGACCCAGGAGGGTCCCCGGAAAGAATCCTGAAAATGGTGGAGCGGAGCGGCCTGCGGCTGGAGAAAATTTTTCTGACCCACGGCCACTGGGACCATGTGGACGCCATCCCCGCCATTCTGGAGGCATTTCCCGGCCTGCCGGTGTATATTCATAGAGAGGACCTCTGCCCCGCCGGCAGCGCGGACCACCACTACAAAATGCTCCACAAGGGGGAGAACCAGCGGACCTACGGCGAGGGGGACACGGTGAAGGTGGGCTCCCTGGAGGTCAGGGTCCTCCACACCCCCGGCCACTCCCCCGGCTCGGTGACGCTGCTGGCGGAGGAGTATATGCTCTCCGGGGACACGCTCTTCGCCATGAGCTGCGGACGGACGGACCTGCCCGGCGGGGATTCCTATGACATGATCGCCTCCCTGGTCAGGCTGGCGGACCTGGAGGGCGATTATAAGGTCTGCCCCGGCCATGGGGAGGACAGCACGCTGGACTTTGAGCGCAAAAACAACCCCTATATGAAGCACGCGCTGAGCATATGAAGCTGATATTCACAGGCCACGACTGCCGCTACGCCGTGGAGCAGAGCCTGCTGGCCTTTTTTCCCAACGAGCGCCCCGTCTACGAGGGCGAGGACGAAAACACGGCGAAGGTTGCTCTCACCGAGGAAAGCGGAGGCGCCCGGGCAGTCACGGAGCTGTGGGCGGACGGCAAATCCGCCCGGGGCGAGGCCCGGACGGATATCCCGGAAGCCGCGGACGAATACGAGCGGGAGCGGCTGCGGCAGCGGGCGGTAAAGCTCAGCTTTTTCCACGCCGCGCGCTCCCTCACCGGCGTCACTCCCGCCTGGGGGGCCCTCACGGGCATCCGGCCCGCCAAGCTGGCGGCGGGGCTGCTGGAGGAGGGGAAGGATGTCCAGGAGGCGGACCGGGTGCTGGAGGAGACCTACTTCGTCTCCCCCCAGCGGCGGCGGCTGGCCCTGGAGTGCGCCCGGGAGGGCCTGGCGGCGAAGCGCGGGCTGAAGCCGGAGGAGATTTCCCTCTATGTGGGTATCCCCTTCTGTCCCACCCGCTGCGCCTACTGCAGCTTTGTCAGCAACAGCGTGGAGAAGTCCTTCCATCTGGTGGAGCCCTATCTGGAGGCCCTGCTCTCGGAGATCGACAGCGCGGCGGAGATGGTGCGGGACCTGGGATTGCGGGTCAAGTCCTTCTATATGGGCGGCGGCACCCCCACCACCCTCTCGGCGGAGCAGATGGACCGGCTGCTGGGGCGGCTGGGGGAGCGCTTCGGCCTGGAGGACGCCATTGAATCCACCGTGGAGGCCGGGCGGCCCGACACCATCACGGCGGAAAAGCTGGCGGTGCTGCGGAAAAACGGCGTCACCCGCGTCAGCGTCAACCCCCAGTCCATGGACGACCGGGTCCTGGAGGCCATCGGCCGCAAGCACGGCGGGAGGGACATCCGCGCCGCCATGGAGCTGGTGGACGCCGCCGGCTTCCCCCATGTGAACATGGACCTCATCGCCGGCCTGCCGGAGGACACGCCGGAGGGCTTCCGGAAAACTCTGGACGAGGTCATCGCCTTCGGCACGGACAACATCACCGTCCACACCCTGTCCCTGAAAAAGGGCAGCCGCATCACCCTGGAGGGCACCCGGATTCCCTCGGTGGAGGAGGTGGGGGAGATGCTGGACTACGCCGACCCGGCGCTCCGGGGAGCGGGCTTCGGGCCCTACTACCTCTACCGGCAGAAGTATATGTCCGGCAGCTTCGAGAATGTGGGCTGGCGCCGCGAGGGCGGCACGGGGTGGTACAACATCTACATCATGGAGGAGCTCCACACCATCCTCAGTCTGGGCGCCGGCGGCTCGACGAAGATGGTGGACGGGGCGAGGAACCGGATTGAGCGGGTATTCAATCTGAAATATCCTCTGGAGTATATCCAGCGGTCGGAAAAGCTCCGGGCGAACCAGGCGGCTTTCCGGGCGTTTTATGGGCAGATACAATCCTAAAAACGGGGAAAGGAGAAGAGCATGGCTTATTCACTCAAGGAGATTAACGAGGCAGTGCGCGGCGACCCCCAGGGCTTTGTGGAGGAGTGCGACGCGGCCTACCACAAAAAGATTGAGAAGGCGGCCCGGCAGATCGCAGACAACCTGTCCAGGAGCCGGATCGTCCTGCTCAGCGGCCCCTCCGGCTCCGGCAAGACCACCACGGCCAAGAAAATCGAGGCCAAGCTGGCGGAGATGGGCATTTCGTCCCATGCCATCGCTATGGACAACTATTTCCGGACAGTGGACCCGGAGACCATGCCCAGGACCCGGGACGGGGAGATCGACTACGAGTCCCCCTTCTACCTGGACATGGATCTGCTCAACCGGCACTTCCGGGCGCTGGACCGGGGGGAGAAGATCTACATCCCCAAATTTGAGTTTGCCCGGCAGATGCGCTCGGCTGTCAAGAGCCGCCCCCTCCAGCTGGGGAAGGACGAGATTGCCATCTTCGAGGGCATCCACGCCCTCAACGACATCATCGTGGGCAAGAACCTGAACGCCATGCGGCTGTACATCTCCGCCCGGTCCAATGTGCTTGACGGGGAGGGGCGGGTCGCCTTCAAGGGGACCTGGATGCGCCTGGCCCGGCGAACGGTGCGGGACGCCAATTTCCGGGCCCTGGAGCCGGAGAACACCATCAAGCTCTGGCCCCGGGTCCGCCGGGGCGAGAAGCTGTACATCTCGCCCTTCAAGGACAACGCGGCCATCCAGTTTGACTCCTCCCTGCCCTATGAGGTCAGCGTGGTGAAGGCCTTTGCCCAGCCCTGCTTTGAGCGGCTGCGCCTGACGCCGGACATGGAGCGGTATGAGGAGATCGCCCGCCTGGTGGAGGCGTACCCCAAGTTCGAGACGCTGGACGAGAAGTACGTGGCCCCCGATTCCCTCATCCGGGAGTTCATCGGCGGCGGGATCTATGACGACTGACGGCGCGCCCGCCTGAGCAGTCTGATTGGAAAAGGAGAAGAGCCCATGGAACTGAAATTCGACAAGCCCTCCTGGAAGCGCGCGGCCCGCCGGGTCCGGGAGGCGGCGGCGGACGCCGCCGGCCTGGCCCTGGCCGCCGCCCAGGCGCTGGAGGAAAAGGCTGAGGAGGCCGCCGGAAGGGCGCGGCTCCGAGCGGAGGTAAAGGAGCTGGAGGAGGAGCTGCGCCTCCAGCTCCAGGCGGTGGGGGAGATGGTCTACGCCACCCACAGCGGAAAGCCCTCCGACAGCGAGGATATGCAGGAGATTTTGGAGTATATCGACGGGCTCCACGAGCAGCTGGCGGGGCACGGGAGGGCCCTGCGGGAGCTGGAGGGCCTGGCGCGCTACTGTGTGTGCGGCGCGGAAAACCCGCCGGAGAGCGGCTTCTGCCGGGCCTGCGGCCGGCCGCTGTAAGGGGTTTTACAGGCGGGAGAGCAAAACATTTTTAGTGTAAGAAGGGTAACGATCCCATGTCCAAGGAAAAAAAGCAATCTTTTATGGGCGGCGTCACCGTCCTGGCCATCTCCACCATTCTGGTCAAAATCTGCGGGGCCCTCTACAAAATCCCCCTGGGGAACATCCTGGGGGACGAGGGCATCACCCACTTCAACACCGCTTACAACATCTATGCCGTGCTGCTGACCCTGTCCACCGCCGGACTGCCCCTGGCCCTGAGCAAGCTGGTCAGCGAGGCGGACAGCCTGGGCCGGTCCAACCAGGTCCGCCGGTGCTTCCGGGCGGCCATGGCCCTGTTCCTGATTATCGGCGCGGCGGGCACGGCGGCCATGCTCCTGTTTACCGAGCAGCTGGCGGCGTGGATGAACAACTCCCTGGCCTACTGGCCCATCAAGGCCCTGGGCGTATCCGTCATCTGCGTGTCCCTCATGTGCGCCTACCGGGGCTATGCCCAGGGGCGGCGGAACATGGTGCCCACCGCCGTGTCCCAGATGATTGAGTCCTTTTTCAAGCTCCTGGTGGGCCTGCCCCTGGCCTGGGTCCTCATCGACCGGGGCTTCAGCCTGGACATCGGCGCGGCGGGGGCCATCGTGGGGGTCAGCGCCGGCATTGTGCTGGCTATGCTCTACATGATCGCCAACAACCTGCGCCACCGGGGGGACCTGCCCCGGAGCGGCGACGTCCCCGAGAGCTACGGCACGGTCTTCAAGCGCCTTCTGTGGCTGGGCATCCCCATCACCATCGGCCAGGCGGGGATGAGCATCCTCAATATGCTGGACCAGAAGATCATCATGGGCCAGCTCCAGAGCGTACTGGGCCTGGCGGAGACCAGCGCCGCCTCCCTCTTTGGACAGTACACCTTCTCCAGCAACCTCTACAACCTGCTGCCCGGCTTCCTGCCCGCCGTGGCCATCAGCCTGGTGCCCGCCATCTCCGTGGCCGCCGCCCGGCGGGACCACCAGGAGGTCAACCGGGTGGTGTCCGCCAGCTTCCGGCTCATTGCCGTGCTGGCCATCCCCTCCGGGGTGGGGCTGTCGGTACTGGCGGAGCCCATATTGCTGCTGCTCTACCCCGCCAAGCAGGAGGCCGCCGCCGCCGCGGCCTATCACCTGCGGATTCTGGGCATCGCGTCCATCTTTGTGTGCCTCATGCTGCTGACCAACTCCATCATGCAGGCCCACAACAAGGTCCGCCTGCCCATCTATACCATGCTCATCGGCGGCGTGGTGAAGGTGGCGATCAACTACCTCCTGGTGGGCAATCCGGACATCAACATCAAGGGCGCTCCCATCGGCACCCTGGTGTGCTACGCCCTTATCGCGCTGATGAACCTGGCCCTGGTCTACGGCCTGCTGGAGGAGAAGCCCAGCTATCTCTCCTACTTCCTCAAGCCGGCCCTGGCCTCCGCCGTCATGGGCGCCGCCGCCTGGGGGTGCCAGGGGCTGTTCTCCCGGTTCCTGGGGGGCGGCTTCGCAAGGCAGGCCCTGGCGACCCTGCTGGCTATCGGCGCGGCGGTGGTGGTCTACGCGGTGCTGGTCATTGCCCTGCGCATCATCACCCGGGAGGACCTGAAGCTGGTGCCCAAGGGCGAAAAAATTGCCAGGATCCTCCATATCCGCTGAGTTCTCCGTCCGTTGGGGGGACCAAACAGGGGACCGGGACCGAAAAATTTTTCCTTTTCCCTCGATTTGTGGGATAAAAACCTTGCAAGTGAGGAAAAAGTATGGTAGATTAAATTCATTCGTCAACGGGGGCCCCGGGCCCTGACATCCCTCAACGAAAGAATGAAGAAAAAGGAGAATAAGCAATGAATAAAGCTGAACTCATCAGCGCCGCCGCCGAGCAGGCCGGCCTGTCCAAGAAAGACACCGAAGCCGTCGTCAACGCCACGCTGGATACGATTGCCAGCACGCTGGCCGACGGCGAGGAGGTCCGCCTGGTCGGCTTCGGAACCTTCGAGGTAAAGAAGCGGGAGGCCCGCACCGGCCGCAACCCCAAGACCAAGGAGGAGATCAAGATCCCCGCCACCAAGGTCCCCGCTTTCAAGGCCGGCAAGGCTCTGAAGGACGCTGTCGCGAAGTAAGGATGGAAGGATAGAAAGAAGGCGCGGCCTGGGCCGCGCCTTCTTTTTATAGAGAATCAGGAAAGGATGCTGTGCTATGCGATTGGACAAATATCTGAAGGTCTCCCGGCTCATCAAGCGCCGGACGGTAGCCAACGAGGCCTGTGACAACGAGCGGGTGACGGTCAACGGAAAGACCGCCCGGGCCTCCTACGAGGTCAAGGAGGGGGATGTCATCGCCATCCGCTTCGGAGAGAGGACCCTGACGGTGGAGGTGCTGGCGGTCCAGGACAATGTGGGCAAGGCCGATGCCGCCGCCCTGTACAGGGAGGTGTAAGGCCCGCGTTTTCCAGCCTGTGGAAAACGGCGACTTGACAACCGGGAGAGATCCCTATATGATAAAGGGGAATCGACCACCCGCGCCCCTCCGGCGCGGAGCAAGGAGGCCCTGCCCATGCCCGAGCGCATCACCAGCCGCGCCAACCCCGTATGCACCCACTTCCGGAAGCTGGCCTCCTCCCGGTCCTGCCGGCAGGAGGCGGGGGAGTTCCTCTGCGACAGCCCCAAGCTCCTGGAGGAGGCCCTGCTGTGGGGGGCGGATATTCTGACGGTCCTCTACACCGAGGGGGCGAGGCTGCCGGCGGCCCTTGACACCTCCGGCGCGCGGCTGGCGGAGGTCAGCGAGAGCGTCATGCGCTCCGTCAGCCCTATGGAGACCCCCCAGGGGGTGGTTTTCTCCTGCCGGGCGGCGGCCCGCTGCCTGCCGGAGCGGCTGGCCCCGGGCCGGTACCTGGTCCTGGACGGGATCCAGGACCCGGGCAATGTGGGGACCATCCTGCGCACGGCGGACGCCTTTGACTGCGGCGGACTTTTCCTGCTCCCCGGCTGCGCCGACCTCTACAACCCCAAGACCCTCCGGGCGGCCATGGGGGTCCACTTCCGCCGGGCGCTGTACCCCTGCGGCCTGGAGGAGCTGACGGCGCTTCTGGCGGCCGCCTCCATTCCGCTGTACGCCGCCGCTCTGGGGGAGAACACCCTGGATGTGCGGGAGGCTGACCTGTCCCGCGCCGCCGTGGTCATCGGCAGCGAGGGCCGGGGGGTGTCGCCCCAGGTGCTGGCGGTGTGTGAGAAAACCCTGAAGATCCCGATGAGCCGCCGCTGCGAGTCCCTCAACGCCGCCGCCGCCGCCGCGGTGGTCCTGTGGGAGGGATATCGGTGAAACGATTTTGTGCCGCGTCCGGCGGACGCGGGGAAAGGAGCGATCCATGGCATCGCTGAAATACTGGCTCTGGCTGGCAAATCTGCCGGGAGTGGGGAATATCGTCAAGCTGGCCCTTCTGGACCGCTTCGAGGAGCCGGACGCCGTCTTCTACGCCGACCGGGAGGCGTATCTGCATACGGAGGGCATAACCCAGGAGATCGCCGACGCCCTGGAGAACAAGTCCCTGGACCGGGCCAACGAGGTTCTGGGGGACTGCGACCGCCTGGGCATCCGGATTATCACCATCCGGGACAGCGGCTACCCGGCCCGCCTGCGGAACATCTACGACCCGCCCCTGCTGCTGTACATCCAGGGGCGGATGCCCCTCTTTGACGAGGAGGTGGCGGTGACCATGGTGGGCACCCGGGGCGCCTCCCTCTACGCCCAGCAGGCGGCGGAGAGGCTGGCCTTCCAGCTGGCGGGGCTGGGGGCCATCGTGGTGTCCGGCCTGGCCAAGGGCGGGGACGCCGCCGCCCACCGGGGCGCCCTCCGGTCCGGGGGCCTCACCGCCGCCGTCATCGCCGGGGGCCACGACGTCATCTACCCCGCGGAAAACGGCCAGCTCTACGCGGACATTGCCGCCCGGGGCGTGATTGTCTCGGAGTACCCGCCGGGGACCAACCACAGCGGCCGCCATTTCCCGGTACGCAACCGGATTCTCAGCGGTCTGAGCCTGGCCACGGTGGTCATTGAGGCCCCGGCCCGCTCCGGCGCGCTCATCACCGCCGACCGGGCTCTGGATCAGGGCCGGGACGTGTTCGCCATCCCGGGCCACCTGTGGGACGAGAACTGCGCGGGCAGCAACCGCCTCCTCCGGGACGGGGCCGGGGTGATTACCGACGTGTGGGACATCCTGCGCCACTACGCGGACCAGTACCCCGGCAGAATCAGGACTGCCCACGGGAAGGAGCCGACCCGCTACGGCGGCGAGGAGCCGCCTCCCAAACCGGAGAAGAAGGCGAAAGAGAAAGAGAAGGCCCCGGAGCTTCCGGAGCTGGACCTGGGGAAGGACAACGGCCTCACCGACGACCAGATGAACATCCTCCGCGTCCTCAGCGGCCGCACCATGCAGGTGGACGACATCATCGACGAGACCCAGATCCCCGCCCGCCGGGTCCTCTCCGCCCTGACAGTGCTGGAAATCGACGGCCATGTCGCCCAGTCCGCCGGGAAGCGCTTCGCCCTGGCGGTGACGCTTATCGGCGGGTAGGTCTCCATTCTTTTCTTTTGTGAACAAAAGAAAAGAATCAAAAGAAAAAACTTTTTGCGCAAAACTACGTTTTGCTTGACTTTTTCATTTTTTTGGTGCAAACTTGGGTTTTGCATCCATCCATCACCCAAGCGAAACGGCAGTTTCGCGCCAAAAGTTCTTTTTGATACTTTTTCTTACAAGAAAAAGTATGAACAACCGTCCCTGGAGGAACGCATGGCAAAAAAGAATCTGGTAATCGTCGAGTCGCCGGCCAAGGCCAAGACGATCGGTAAATACCTGGGTCCCGGGTACGAGGTCAAGGCCTGCATGGGCCACCTGCGGGACCTGCCCAAGAGCAAGCTGGGCGTGGACCTGGAAAACGACTTTGAGCCCAATTACCGCCCTATCAAGGGCAAAGAGGATATCATCAGCGATCTGAAAAAGTCCGCCAAGGCCAGCGACTGCGTCTACCTGGCCACCGACCCCGACCGGGAGGGCGAGGCCATCAGCTGGCACCTGAAGGCCCTGCTGGGCCTGGACGACAGCAAGGCAAAGCGGGTCACCTTCAACGAGATCACCAAGCGGGTGGTCAGCGAGTCCATCGCCGCCCCCAGGGAGATCGACCAGAACCTGGTGGACGCCCAGCAGGCCCGGCGGGTGCTGGACCGCATTGTGGGCTATCAGCTCTCCCCCCTGCTGTGGAAGAAGATCCGCCGGGGGCTCTCCGCCGGGCGGGTCCAGTCCGTGGCCACCCGGATGGTCTGCGAGCGGGAACACGAAATCGCGGAGTTTAAGCCCCAGGAGTACTGGTCCCTGGACGCAAAGCTCTCCGCCGACGGCACGGAGAAAAATGCCTTTGCCGCCCGGTACCACGGGGAAAACGGCAAAAAAAAGGAGCTGAACTCCCAGGCGGACGTGGAGGCCGTGGTGGCGGCGGTGAAGGACGCCCCCTTCCTGGTCAAGACCGTCAAGCGCCAGGACAAGAACCGCTCCCCCTCGCCCCCCTTCACCACCTCCACCCTCCAGCAGGAGGCCAGCCGCAAGCTCTCCATGACCCCCCGCCGGACCATGGCCATCGCCCAGCAGCTCTATGAGGGCGTGGACATCCAGGGGGAGGGCGCCGTGGGCCTCATTACCTATATGCGTACCGACTCCCTGCGCCTGAGCGACGAGGCGCTGGAGAGCGTGAAAAACTTTATCCTGGGCCGCTATGGGAAGGACTACTACCCCGGCAAGGCCCGGACCTACAAGACCAAGGCCGGCGCCCAGGACGCCCACGAGGCCATCCGCCCCAGCGACGTCACCCTGACGCCGGAGGCGGTGAAGGGCGATTTGACGCCCGAGCAGTACCGGCTCTACCGGCTCATCTGGAGCCGGTTCGTGGCCTGCCAGATGTCCAACGCCGTCTATGACAGCGTGTCCGTGGAGGTGGAGGCCGCCGGGCACGGCTTCCGGGCCTCCGCCAGCAGTCTCAAGTTCTCCGGGTACACCGCCGTGTACGTGGAGGGCAAGGACGAGGAGAAGGAGGAGAAGGACGAGGCCAGGCTCCCGGAGCTCCGGGAGGGCCAGCAGGTGGCCTGCCAGGGCTTCCAGCCCGACCAGCACTTCACCCAGCCGCCTCCCCGGTACACCGACGCCTCCCTCATCCGGGCCATGGAGGAGAACGGCATTGGCCGGCCCTCCACCTACGCGCCTACGGTGAGCACGATTCTGGACCGGGAGTACGTCATCAAGGACGGGAAGTATCTCCACGCCACGCCCTTGGGGGAGGTGGTCAACGGGCTCATGTGCGACAAGTTCGGGGACATCGTGGACACCGGATTCACCGCCGGTATGGAGCAGAAGCTCGACGACGTGGAGGAGGGCCAGAAGCAGTGGAAGGCCCTGCTGCGGGAGTTCTACGACCCCTTCAAGGCGGAGCTGGAGCAGGCGGAAAAGGACCTGGAGGGCGTGCGGCTGAAGATTCCCGTGGAGGAGAGCGACGAGGTCTGCGACCTGTGTGGGAAGAAGATGGTGATCAAAAGCGGCC
>JAAWHO010000039.1 GCA_022795905.1 Oscillospiraceae bacterium | reverse complement strand
GATGTTTTGTCGATTGATGGCGTACCAGTTGCAAAAATGAAATAATGCATCTGTGTCAGCGGCCGGCTGCTTCGGGAAACGGTGACGGAAACCGCCAAGCCACCAGGTACTGCATGACATTGATGTATTCGGTGGCCTCCTCGTCCGGGTGGGCGGAGGTCAGGGGAACAGAGGCCGGAGGGGCCGATACTGGTACGGGCTCCGGCTCAGGCTGTGGCTCCGGTTGTGGGGCCGGAGCAGGTACCGGCGCGGGCTCCGGCTCCAGCTCTGGAGCGGCCTGTACAGGGAGCTCCGGCGGGGCGGGGGGCTCCAGCTCCCGGGCCAGGGCGTCCTCAAGCGCGTCCTTGATCTGAGCGGAGGCGGCGGCGTCCGCTCCGATAGAGGAGATAATAGGAGGAACGGGAGGGGTGGGCACGGGCGCGGCGGGGGCGTCCGGGGCCGGAGCCGGGGCGGCGGCCTCTTCGGCGGGAGCGGGCTCGCGGCCCCGCCGGACCAGATTCATCACATGGGAGGTCTTGGTGGATTTCGACTTGTCATTTTTGGCCATGAAAAAACACTCCTTTACTTGAACAATGCGCTGAAGAAGCCCTTGCTCTTTTCCGGGGCGGCAAACTTATCGCCGCCTACCAGGTCCACAATGGCCTGAAGGTCCAGAGCCGGCTTGGATTTTGGCTGGTAGGTCAGAACGCTCTGTCCGTGGGCAGGGGCCATCGCCACGCCCACCCCCCGGTGGACCTTGGAGTCGAAAACCTTGGTGTCCAGCTGCTGGGCCACCTCCTCCGCCAGGTCCAGAATCTCTCGGGACAGGGTCAGACGGGGATTGTACTTGTTAATCAGAATGCCCAGCACCTTCAGATTGGGGTTGAAGGTGGTCTGCACCGCCTCAATGGTCTCCTGAAGCTGGGTGATGCCCACCAGACTGAGCACCTCGGCCTCCATGGGGACAATGAGGCCGTCGGAGGCCACATAGGCGTTTACAGTGAGGATGTTCAGGGCAGGGGGGGTGTCGATGATGATAAAGTCGTACCGGTCCTTCACGGTGGAAAGCTGCTGCTCCAGCATGAACTCCCGCCGCAGGGAGGTGAACTCCACCTCTGCGGCGGACAGCATAATATCCGAGGGGAGTACATCGCCAAACTCGGTGGAGACGATGGCCTCCTGAATGGAGCAGTTACCCTTAAGCACATCATAGATGGTGCTGCTGCTGCCGATGTCCAGTCCCAGGGTAAAGCCCAGGTTGCCCTGGGGGTCCAGGTCAACCCCCAGAACCCGCGCCCCCCGTTGACTGAGCCCGCAGACAAGGGCGGAGGCGGTGGTGGTCTTACCCACGCCGCCCTTTTGATTGGTCACGGTAATAATTCGGGTCAAGGAATATTCCCTCCTTACAACACAACAAAAACTCGGGGAAACTCTTAACTTTACTATACTACATGTCGATAAAAAAATATAGAGGTAGATCAGAAAAAAATTGAAAAAATTTTTTCCTGCTTATCTTTTGCAGATATCAGGGCGCGGCAGGTGCGCCCAGAGGTGAAAGGAGCGATCTCAATATGGCATCCATTACCAGCTTAAGCAACAGCTACAGCAGCACCAGCAGCATCTATGGCAACCGGAATGTACTCAGTGGTCTGGCCAGCGGCATGGATACTGAGTCCATGATCGAAAACGCAGTTTCCGGTATCAAGCTGAAGATCCAAAATCTTCAGAAGAAGCAGACAAAGATCGAGTGGCAACAGGAGGCCTACCGCAGCATCATTGACAAGGCGGTGAACTTCAACCAGAAGTATACCTCCTACTCTTCCAGCACCAACCTGCTCAGCAGCACCTTTTTTAACCGGGCGGTGATTACCACGCCCAAGAGCGCAAATGCGGACAACGTGGAAAAGGTTTCTGCCACAGGCAAGACAAACAGCGACGTCAAACTGCTGGGCGTCAAGCAGATGGCCACCGCCGCCACCTATCGGGTCTCTGGCCTGGCTGGACAGACTGGCTCCGGGGCAATCGAGGGCAGTGAGGTGGACCTGAACAAGGTCCTGGAGCAGAGCAACGTGTCCGGCACCCTGACCCTGAAGTATGGCGCCAACCGTACCATCGACCTCTCCTTCGACGAGCTGACCTGCTACAAGGACGTGAACGAGCTGGCCAAGGGCATCCAGGAGAAGCTGGGTGAGATCTCTGTGACCACCAGCTCGGGCGAGTCCAAAAAGGCCAGCGAGATGGTCAATGTCCAGGTGAAAAACGGCAACATCGTCTTCTCCGATAAGCAGGGGGCGGGCAACAGCGTCACCGTCAGCTCTGCCACCGGCAAGATCAAGGAAACCCTGGGCATCGACCCCAGCGCCAAATCCGACACCCTGAACGTGGCCGGCAAGCAGCTGGTGGACAAGAGCGCCACCGTAGGCGAGTACCTGTCCGGCAAGGAGATCAGCGTCACGCTGGACGGCGTGACCAAAAAGATCACTCTGCCGGAGTTTGACCGCGAGGACAACAAGCTGAGCGCAGAGGACTACCTGAAGGAAATGCAGAGCAGCCTGGATAAGGCCTTCGGCAAAGGAAAGATCGAGGTGGGCGGCGCCGGCGAGGACGGTAAGTTCAGCCTGTCCATGAAGCCTGCCCAGGACGGTTCCACCCTGAATGTCACCGGTACCGTGTCCGAGATCCTGGGCCTGCAAAAGAATGGCCAGTCCAGCTATCTGGACACCGGCAAAAAGCTGGGCGATCTGCTGGGCGAAGATTTCGATTGGAGCAAGCTGCCCATGGTTGAGGCCGAGGGCGAGGTCCGGGAGGTCAAGGATAAGGACGGCAAGGTAACCCACTATGTGGACTCCAAGGGCAACCGGGTGGCCAAAAGCTATGACGGCGAGGATGGAACATACTACCAGGTGGACAGCGATGGAAATTATCTCCACGACTTCACCGTGAACGGCGTGTCCGTGGGCAAGTTCTCCAAGGATACCGCCCTGGAGAGTGTTGTCACCGCCATCAACAGCTCGGAGGCCGGCGTAAAGGCCAGCTATTCCAAGGTGACAAACGAGTTCCTCTTTACCGCCAACGAGATGGGCACTGCCGGCAAGATTGAGTTCGGCGACGGTCTGGCCAAGGAGCTCTTTGCGCCGGAAGGCAAAGAGGGCGAGTTCAAAGAGGGCCAGGACGCCATTGTGGCCATGTCGGTGAACGGCAAGGAGCTGACCGACGTAAGCCGCAGCGGCAACACTTTCGAGGTGGATGGTTTGACCATCACCCTGAAGGATACCTTCGGCTATGGGGAGGACGGCAAGCTGACCGAAACCGCCAGAAAGGACGCCGTCAGCTTTGAGAGCACCGCCGACTCGGACAAGATTGTGGACGCCATCAAGAGCATGGTGGAGGACTACAACGCTATGGTCACCGAGATCAAGAGCGCCTACTCCACCCAGCCGGCCAGCAAGAACAACGGCCGGACCCGCTATGAGCCCCTGACCGCCGAGCAGATGGCCGATATGTCCGATCGGGAGATTGAACAGTATGAGGCGCTGGCCAAGCAGGGCATCCTCTTCGGCGATTCCAACCTGTCCAGCATGTACAACAAGCTGCGCAACGCCATTACCCCCGGCGGAAGCGACGGGCAGACCCTGCGTGAGATCGGCATTACCACCAGCTACAGCGACGGTCTGACCACCCTGAGCCTGGATGAGGAGAAGCTGCGCACAGCCCTGAGCAACGACCCGGAGAAGGTGCGCAACGCCTTTACTAAGACGTCTGAGGACGGCTCAGGCAACGGCCTGATGCAGAACCTGCAAAGCACGCTGGAGACCTATGTGAAAACCACAGGCGAGCCCAAGGGCGTCCTGATTACCCATGCGGGCTCGGTAAAGGCCCCCACGTCGCTGAACAGCAACTCCCTACTGACCCAGATCAACAACATCGACAAGCAGATCGAGCGCTGGGAGGACAAGATGTCCGACCAGATTGACCGCTACACCACCCAGTTCAGCAAGCTGGAGCAGCTGATTGCCGAGATGAATTCCCAGGCCTCGTCCATGTCTGGCCTGATGGGCGGAAGCAGCGGCTACTAAAGCTTCAAAAGGAGTAAAAAATGGATATCAAAGGGTTCCAAGAGTATCGGAATCAGCGGGATCAGGCTGTGGACACCATGACGCCGGGGGAGTTGCTGCTGCTGCTCTATGACGAGCTGGTGAAGCGGCTGACACGGGCTGGGCTGGCTCTGGACAAGAAGGACTATGCACTGTTTGAAGCCTCTGTGGACCGGAGCCTGGAGATCATTCGCTACCTGGACGATACGCTGGATATGCAGTACCCCATCAGCCGCAACCTGAACCGGCTGTATGATTACTTCAGCTATGAGCTGAACCGGGTGAAGGCCGGCCGCAACCGGACCGAGCTGGACCGGGTCAGGCCGATGGTCTGCGAGCTGCGAGACTCCTTCCGGCAGGCGGAGAAGACCACGCAAGCCGAGCTGGAAGCCGGCGCAGCGGGAGAGGGCTCATAATGGAGCAGGACCTTTTGATGAAGGCGCTGGTTCAGGCAAAGCGGATGGGGAACCTGCTTAACGAGGTGCAGGATCTGACCCAGCAGATTGCCGAGTCGGTGGACCGGAACGACCAGGTCAGCATGGAGATGCTGGTGGCCATGCGGCGCGAGCCCATCAACAAGCTGGAGGAGACCGAGCAGGCCCTGCGGGACCTGGCGGAGACCTACCCGGATGCAGAACTGGCCCTGGAGCTGATTGCGCTGATTAACGGCGAGCCGGCCACAAAGCCGGCCGGCCGGGCGTTGGAGGAGCAGATCGCCTCAAACAGGCGGCGGCTGACACAGATTCTTCAGCTGGACCGGGTGCTGAACAAGCGGATGGCCAGAGAAAAATCCGTGTATCAATGATATTGATTTTTTAACAGGAAAGTGGTAAGATAAGACCACAACGGCTTTTTGGAATGCCGCTCCCCAAAAAGGAACATGGACCCGGCTTTCCGCCGGGTCCATGTTCCCGTGGAGAAACCATTAGGCGGCGGGCCGGGCAACGGCCCAGACAGGCGCTCCGCTGGTTCGGCTGCGGGAGAGTTCATCCAAAATCAACTGGGGGTCCCAGGTGGTCAGGCTCCGGTCCAGACTGCTGGGGTCCGCCACCAGAAGATTGCCGCTGGGGGCGACGCCCCGCAGAACGATGAAGTGTCCCCCCTGGGTGAAGTGGCCCGGCCCCATCAGAGCCACCAGGAGCTTTCCCTCTGCCAGGGCGCTGGTCACCCCCTCCGGGGTCCAGTCGGTGAAGGACTCCGCCTCCAGACCGAAGGCTTGGGCGGCCCCCTCCACGATGGAGTGATAGGAGCCGCTGCGTCGGGCCCAGTATCCGTGCTCCACAGCCCATTGGGCCATCTGAACGGGATCAGTTTCCTCTTCCGTCAGGCTGGCTACCACGATAGCCATGGCGGTGGGCCCGCAGCCATAGCGGCCAATGTCATCGCTGCCGTAGGGCAGCTCAGCCCAGTCCTCGTCCCCCTGGTTGAAGTAGACAATGTCAAGCCACCCGCCGGTGAGAACCTGACGCCCCTCTACCAGGCGCAGCTCCGTGACGGCGGAATAGATAATAGGCGTGTCCAACGCCGGCTGGCTGACCTCCTGATCGTCAGGGGGCGGCTCAGACAGGGCCTTTGCCTCGGCTTCCGCCCGGGCCTTGGCCTCCGCACGGCGGGCCTCTGCCTCTGCCAGACGGACCTCGACCTCTGCGCGCAGGGCGGCCAACTCCCCTTGAACGGTCTGCCAGCGCTGGAGCGTATACGCCGCTGCCTGATGACAGACCTCGGAGAGGACGGCGGACGCCTTGTACACCGGAGCCATAAGCTCCTGATAGAGTGCCGGCGCAAAACGGCGGCAGGCAGCCAGCTCCGCCGTTCCGATACATAGAACAGCCAGGAGAAGAACCAGCGCGATATTCCGCTTGTTGTGATTTCGCCTTTTCATGGGTCTACCTCCGGCGGAATGAGTATGAAGCCATTATAGCAGACTTGCAGCGATTTGCAAAGGGGAGCGGCGCTCCGCCCTCGAATTGAGAAGCAGGAGACAGTTATGCCCACCATTGAATTGGAACATGTCACAAAACTGTATAAGCTGGACCGGCGCAAGCACGGCGGAAAGCGATTTGAAGTAGGTGTCAAGGACGTGGACCTCACCATTCAGCAGGGGGAGTTTGTCTTTGTCATCGGCAGCAGCGGAGCGGGAAAGAGCACTCTGCTGAACCTGATTGCAGGCACCATGAAGCCCAACTCCGGGCGGGTCAGCGTAGACGGCAAGGACCTGTCCTGGATGATGCGCTGGAGCCGGAACCGGGTCTCCCTCCTGTTCGGAAAGGTCCTTCAGGAACCTTCCCTGATCCGCAAACGGACCGTGGAGGAAAACCTGGCCCTGGCGGCCCGGATTGCGGCCTCCCGCATGGAGCTTGACAAGAGTTTTCAGGCCCGGGTGAAAAAGGTCCTGGGTCTGGTGGGGCTGCGGGGCGTGGCCAAAAAGTACCCTATTGAGCTCTCCCTGGGGGAGTTCCGCCGGGTGGAGCTGGCCCGGGCGCTGATCAGCAGCCCGCCGATTCTGGTGCTGGATGAGATTACCGCAAATTTAGACGACGACAGCATTTGGGACATTATGCATCTCCTCAATGAAATCAATCACCGGGGCACCACCGTGATTATGGCGACCCACGCCAGTCAGTATGTGAACATCATGCGCCGCCGGGTTGTGACCCTGGTGGACGGCAAGCTGGTGGGGGATGTGCGCAACGGCAAGTACGGCGATATCGTTTAGCGGGCGCTGTGATTGGAAACTTCATCCTTTTGAAAGCAGGGCGGTGAGAATGTGAAATATCCGAGGGGCCCCAGCCCCGCCGCCAACCAGCGCGGCCATCCCGAGGAGGGGCCGGGAAGCGGAACGGACATGGTACGGGATAGGTGACATCGTAGAACATCCGGCGGCGGAGGGTGCTCCGGCCGGCGGGAAATAATAGGAGGAAAGCTACAGATGAATTTCAAAAATATGTCCATCAGGAAAAGCCTGATCGTAGGCTTCGGGACGACAATTTTGGTTTCCGTAATCATCATTGTCGCAGCGCTGGTCATGATGAACTCCCAGAAGAGCGCCTATATGGATATCATCGACCACTACGTGGAGTCCACAGAGCTGATTGCCAGCTGCCGCATCGACTACAACATTGCCGCCCGGAACCTGCGGGACGCGGCCCTCTCTGGAGACACCAGCAGTATTTCCAACGTTACCAGCAAGGTGGAGGAGCTGGACCAGCTGTTTGCCCAGCTGGAGAATGTCTTCCCCCTGGAGGACAGGAGCACCCTTGATGCTTTCTCCAACGCTATCAAGTCCTGGGAGACGGACGCCAGGGAGATTGTCAGCGTTGTGGGCACCAATCGCCAGGAGGCAGTCAACATGATTGTCAATAACTGCACGCCCAAGCTGAACGCCGCCGCTGTGGCCGGTGAGAACGCGGCGACGGCACTGGCCAACGCTCAGGCCCAGATCATCAAGCAGCAGAACATGAACTCCAATATCGGGCTGGCGGCTATTATTGCCATCATGGTGGTGGCGACTATCGCCGTGCTGCTGATTGCGGCCAAGATCATCCGGAGCATTGTGGAGCCCAGTTCCCAGGTGCGGGGCGCGCTGGTTGGCTTCAGCCAGGGCAATCTGTCTGTCCCCGTGGAGTTTACGGGCAAAAACGAGCTGGGCGAGATGTGCGACGCGCTGCGCACCAGCCAGAAGGTACTTAACAGCGTTGTCCAGGACATCTCGGAGACCACCGGCCAGATGGCCAAGGGCAACTTTGACGTGGAGCTGACCGCCAGCTTCCCCGGCGACCTCAAGCCCATTCAGGACAGCGTCAACGCCTTCGTGGTCCGCATGAGCGACACCATCTTCAATATCTCCCAGTCTGCGGACCAGGTGTCCGCCGGCTCCGACCAGGTGTCCAACAGCTCCCAGTCCCTGGCTCAGGGCGCTACCGAGCAGGCGAGCGCCGTGGAGGAGCTGGCCGCGACCATCAACGACATCTCCACCAACGCCAAGCAGACCGCCTCCGCCGCGGAGGAGGCCCAGTCCAGCGTCAGCGAGGCCGGCGCCCAGGTGTCCGCCAGCAACGATTATGTCAAGCAGCTCAACGTGGCTATGACCAACATCTCCAACTCCTCCGAGGAGATTGGGAAGATTATCGCCACCATTGAGAACATCGCCTTCCAGACCAACATCCTGGCTCTGAACGCCGCTGTGGAGGCCGCTCGGGCCGGCAGCGCCGGCAAGGGCTTCGCCGTTGTGGCCGACGAGGTCCGCAACCTGGCCAGCAAGTCCGATGAGGCCGCCAAGGCCACCAAGGACCTCATTGAGAACTCCATCACCGCCGTCCGGGACGGCGCGGACGTGGTGGGGAAGGTTACCGAGTCCCTGGCCCGGACCACCGAGCTGGCCAGCAGCGTTGTCACCATGATGGGCAGCGTGACGGAGGCCGTGGAGAATCAGACCACCGCTATTGCTCAGATCACCGAGGGCATCGACCAGATTTCCGCTGTGGTGCAGACCAACTCCGCCACCAGCGAGGAGTGCGCCGCCGCCAGCGAGCAGCTCTCCTCCCAGGCGAACATCATGCACCAGCTGATGAGCGAGTTCAAAATCAGCAACAAGGGCCGCTTCGGCGGCAGCGGCTCCTTCAGCAGCAGCTCCGGCGGCGGCTCCTTCAGCAGCGGTTCCGGCAGCAGCGACAGCTGGAGCGGCAGCGAGGGCTGGGACGACGCTGCCGCCGGCGGACGCAGCGACAACCCCTTCACCAACGTCAAGTATTGATGAGGCATACCATATGGCGTCCCGGATAACCGGGATGCCATATGGCTGTCTCTTTCCGTGAGCCGGCGGAGTGCCGGAGCTGGGGCCTGTCCCCATGCCGGACCGCCGGGACGGCCAATGCCGCCCCGGCGTCGCTCTATTTCACACAGCACCACAGGAAGTTGAGGTAAAGGATATGCCTGAGGAAAGGAAGGTGCAGGACCCGAAGCTGGTCTTCGCCCTGGACATCGGTACCCGCAGCATCATCGGTGTGGCGGGCCGGGTGGAGGACGAGCGCTTGGAGGTGCTGGCCATTGAGAAGGAGGAGCATGGCAAGCGGGCCATGCTGGACGGGCAGATCGAGGACATCGAGCAGGTGGCCCGGGTGGCCCGGAGAGTCACGGAGCGGATGGAGGTCAAGCTGGGGTGCAAGCTCCAGCGGGTATGTGTGGCCGCCGCGGGCCGTGCTCTGCGCACGGAGAAGGGCCGCTACGCCATGACCCTGCCCCAGGTGAGCCGCATCGACAGCGATCTCATCAGCCAGCTGGAGAGCGGCGCGGTCAGCGACGCCGAGGAGCAGCTCAGCCGGGGGGAGGACAGCCAGCGGCGGTTCTACCTGGTGGGCTACACCGTCTCCAGCTACCTGCTGGACCGCTACCCCCTCACTTCCCTGAAGGACCACAACGGCCAGCAGCTGGAGGCGGAGGTGGTGGCGACCTTCCTGCCCAGCGAGGTGGTGGAGAGCCTGTACACCGTCATGGAGGCGGCGGGCCTGGAGGTGGCGAGCCTGACCCTGGAGCCTATCGCCGCCCTTAACGCGGTGATCCCGGCGGATCTGCGGCTGCTGAACCTGGTGCTGGCGGACATCGGCGCGGGCACCAGCGATATTGCCGTCTGCCGGGACGGGTCTGTGGTGGGGTACACCATGGCCACCACCGCCGGGGATGAGATCACTGAGGAGCTGATGAGGGCCTATCTGGTGACCTTCGCCACGGCGGAGCGGATGAAGATGGAGCTGGACGCCCCCACCATCGCCTACCGGGATGTACTGGGTCTGGAGCAGAGCGTGCCGGGGAACCAGGTGCGGGATGTGCTCCAGGGCGCGGCCCGGAGCCTGGCCCAGGAGATCGCCCAGCGGGTGGTGGGCCTCAACGGCGCGCCGCCCTCCGCCATGTTCCTGGCCGGCGGCGGCAGCAAGCTGCTGGGCATCAAGGAGCTGGTGGCCCAGGCCCTGGAGATGGACGAGAAGCGGGTGGCTCTGGCGGGGAACAACTTCGATATGAGCGCTTTCTCCAAGGAGTATGAGCTCAACGACCCGGAGTACGCCACGCCCCTGGGCATCGCTGTGTCCGCCGGGCTGGGGCTTATCAGCGACAGCTACCGCATTATGCTCAACGGCCAGCCGGCCAAGCTCTTCCGCAGCGGAACGCTGACCGTGCTGGAAATTTTGATGATGAACGGCTATACCTCCGCCGACCTGCTGGGACGGACGGGGAAGACCCTGAGCGTCACTGTGGACGGGAAGCGCCTGACCTTCCGGGGGCAGAGCGCCACACCCTGCTCCCTGAAGCTGAATGGCGAGGATGCCAGGCCCTCCGCCCTGGTTTACGCGGGGGATACCATTGAATTTATCCCCGCTGTGGCCGGCCCCTCCGCAGAGCGGACGGTCAGCGACCTGCTGGGGGCGGACTTCCCGGGCGGCGTGCGGCTTAATGGCCGGGCTGTCTCACTGGACCGGAAGCTGCGCAGCGGGGACCAGATTGTGACCACGGAGTACCCTCTGGAGCCCGAGGAGGAGCCGGAGAGCGAGCCAAACGCCGGGGCGGTGCCGGAGGAGGCCCCGCAGGCGATGCAGGACCCTGTCCCGGAAGAGCCGGAGGTTCCGCAGGCAGCGGAGCCAGAGCCGGAGCCGGTTTCCCCGGCGGAACCTCCCGCCCCGGAGCCGCAGGCTTTGTCGGAGCCTGCTCCCGCCCCGGAGCCGCCGGAGCCTCAGGCTGCCGCGGCCCCGCCCCAGGAGCCGGAAGCGCCGGCCCGCCGCCGGCTGATGGTGTATCTCAACGGCTCGGCGCTGATCCTGCCGGGGAAGGCGGACGGGTCGCCCTACTACCTGATGGACCTGCTGGACCGGTCCGGCATCGACTTTGATACGCTGGACGGCCCTGTGGAGCTGCTGGTGAACGATGGCGAAGCCGCCTTTACCCAGGAGCTCCGCAATAATGACCGGGTTGTTATCCGCCGGATCTGACCGGCAGGGCGCGGATGTCCCCATAGGGGCGTCATTGAAAGACAAAGAGAGGCTAGAGTGCATGAATAGAAGAATCGAAGCGGTTCTGCTGGCCGCTGTGCTGTGTATTGGGCTGCTGACCGGCTGCGGAGGCGGCGATACCGAGCTGGCCGTCTACCAGCTGGGGGAGGACCAGGTGGTCTCCCTGGAGAGTATTATGGATGAGGGGGAGGCCCTGCTGACCTCCATCGACGAGCCCACCGACGCGGCGCTGGACGCGGAGCTTGCCACATATACCTACCACTACCGCCAGATAGAGGACCCGGCGCTGCTGGCAGCGGCCTATATTGAGGTTCTGGCGGATGCAGAGCAGGGGTTCACCATCATCGACTCGGAGTGTCACCGCCTGGAGGAGAAACCCAATCTGGAGACGCTGACCGGAGAGATCTACCTGGCCAAGACCAGCAGCATGGAGGGAAAGCTCTTCCAGGTCATCGTGGCCTGGTCGGAGTTCGCCATGGCCATCCAGATCTCCCAGCCCAGCGGCAAGATCCTGCCGCCTCCGGAGCCTGAGGTGGAGGCGCCGTCGGTGGAGGAGTCCAGGCCCACCGCCATGAGCGAGCAACTGGACTTCTTTAACGGCCTGAACCCCGGTGCCATCGGCCTGGAGGGGGACGATATGGGCGACTATACGGTCTATCCCAAGCAGGGCTGGGTCCTGGTGGACAGCTTCTCCTGCCGGGAGCTGGACGTGTATCTGGAGGACGCCCGGGACGGGACCAATGTCTATATGGGTACCTACTACCTCAGCAGCGACCTTCAGCACCTCTACCAGAAGACAGCCGGCGGGGATATTGTCCAGGTTGTCCTGAGCTGAGAATAGTCTGAAAATTTCGGGAAAGGGCTTAATCCGGCCCTCCCGTTGGCCGATATCTTAAATGAAGTCCAATGGAAAGGAGAACGGGCCAATGATGGACAGCATTGCTTCCGCCGCGATGAGCATGAGTCAGATGCAGTTCCAGAACGCATATGACATCGCCATGGTCAAGAAGGGCATGGAAGGCATGGAGGCGCAGGCGGAGGCGTTCATTGAGATGATGGAGTCTGTACCTGCCCCCAGCCAGTACGGCTTCGACGTGTACGGCTGATACAGCTGGAAAGAGAGAGGGAGGCGGCTGCCTCCCTCTCTCTTCTTTGCGAAAAAACACCACCGGCAGCTGCCGGGGAAAAGGCCGGGCAGGGGATTTCCCCTTGCCCGGCCTTCGTATATCCCGGTTAGATCTCCAGATAGGAGTCGGCGTACAGGTTGTTGTTCTTGATGATGTCGCAGCTCTTGACCGTCTCCATCAGCCGCAGGTCGTTGGGGTTGACGATGGCGGAGGTCAGGCCCTGCATCATCGCCATAGCCACCATGGCGCTGTCCATGATGGGACGGATGTGCTTGGGCATACCGTTGGAGTTGTTGGACAGGCCGCCGGTGGACTTCAGACCCTCGTCGGAGAAGGCCTTAATGGCGTTGAGGACGTCCATCTGCTTGTCCTGCATTCCCTTGATGACCAGGAACAGGGGGTCGAACCACAGGTCGTCGGACTCCATGCCCAGGCTCAGGCCCCGCTCGAGCATATTGTGGCAGTGCATCATGCGCTCCTCGTTGTCCTTGGCGATGCCGTCGGCGGAGCACAGGGCAAAGACGATGGCGTCGTTGGCGGCGGCCAGGTTGATGAAGTCAATGCGGCTGCCGGCGTCGGCGGAGTTGACGATGGGCTTGCCGTTGGTGCGGTTGTAGACCTTGATGCCGGCCTCAATCGCGGCCATGTTGGCGGTATCCAGTGCCAGAGGCACGTTGTTGAAGTTTTGCTGGAGCAGCTGGACCGCCCACTGCATCAGCTCGGGGCCATTACTCTCGGCAGGCCCGATGTTCAGATCCAGATAGGTGGCGCCGGCGGCAATCTGCTCGGCAGCGCGCTTGAGGATGGGCGCCTCGTCGTAGGTGTCCATAGCCTTCCGGATGACCGGGGAGATGCAGTGGATGCGCTCGCCGATGGTGACGAAGGTCTGGGCGTTGGGGTCGTGGCCCTTGTAGGTGACAACCTTGTCGTCGATCTTGTAGGGGCCGTTGACCACGATAGGAGGCGCGGGCATGACCTTCTTGGGGGCGGGAGCGGGCTCGGCAGCGGCCTCGCCGGCGGCGGGGGCAGCGGCGGACTTATCCACATAGCTCTTCTTCCACTCCTCGTCCCGCAGGTACTTCACCAGCTGCACGGCCTCGGTGGTGCCCACGATAACGCTCCACTCGGGCAGCTTATCCTGGATCTCGCCCTTCATGACGGCCACCTTGCCGGGGATAATCAGGGCGCGGTTCTTGATCTTGTTGTTGATGTCGAACTCATCAAAGAACTTCTTGATGGAGGAGCTGGAGAACTTGCCGGCGGCCCAGGCGGTCAGCACGGACATACCGGAGGCGTCGGTAATGAGCAGGTTGATGGGCATCTTGCTCCGCTCCAGCTCGCCGGAAACCAGGAAGTAGGTCAGGGCAAAGTCCACCGTCAGGCAGCAGGGGCTGTTCTCGTCGGCGCCGTTGATGGGATAGATGCCGGGCTGAACCTTCATGGGCTTCTGGGGGTCGGTGAAGATGTTCTGGCGCAGGCCGTACAGAGGCAGAGCCTTGGCGTAGGTCATCTCGGAGCAGACCACGATGGAGCCGTACTTGCAGGTGAACAGGCTCAGCAGGGCGGCCTCC
>JAAWHO010000038.1 GCA_022795905.1 Oscillospiraceae bacterium | reverse complement strand
GGTGGAGTAGGTGGCGCCGCCCAGCAGGGCGTCGGCCTTGCCCATCTTCACCAGCATGGTGCCGAAGTAGTTGCCCTTCTTCAGGGCGGCGCGGCAGTCGTCCTCGCTCATCTTGCCCTTGCGCAGCTCCACCATCTTGGCCACCATCTCGTCCATGCCGGCGTAGGTTTCGGGGTCGATAATCTCTGCCTTGCTGACGTCGAAGCCGTTCTTCGCGGCGGCGGCGTTGACCTCGTCCACATTGCCCACCAGGATGACGTTCATCAGGTCCTCCTTGATGAGCCGGGCGGCGGCCTCCTGGATGCGGGCGTCGGGGCCCTCGGTAAAGACAATGGTGCGGCGGTTGGCCTTCAAGTTGTTCAAAAGAGCGGTAAACATGGTTTGCTTCCTCCGTTTTTCTTGATAGACGGCAGGGTCCCCTGCCCTAAGTAATGCCATTATACACCATCCGCTTCGTTTCCTCAATCATTATTTGCAAATTTTCCAAAAAGGCCGCCCTTCTAAGGTGCGGCGTTTGAGCAGGCCGCTGCTGAATTGAGGACCACGCAAAATTTCCTCTTGACATTTCCCATTTACGGTGTTAAAGTATCCCCATAAACCGTTGAGAGAGTGTAAGTACATCTGGCAGGTACTCTTCAGAGAGCCGCGGATTGGTGGGACTGCGGCGGGGATGGCCGGATGGAATGGGCTTTCGAGGGCGGACCGAACGCTTTCGGGCAACTAGGCGAGCCGGAGGGGATCTCCGTTACCAAAGCCGGCGCGTGTTGGCGCGCATGAGTGGGCGTATGTTTAGTACGCCAAGCCGGGTGGCACCGCAGAAGTTTTGTATCGCTTCTGTCCCAGCAGTCAATGCTAGGGACAGAGGCGTTTTTCTTTCCCTGGCGCACTTTATAAAAAGGAGAACAAAGCCATGAGCGAGAACAAAATCCCCTACAAAATCTACCTCTCCGAGGACGAGATGCCCAAAACCTGGTACAATCTGCGGGCGGATATGAAGAACAAGCCCGCCCCCCTCCTCAACCCTGGCACGCTCCAGCCCATGACCGCCGCCGAGCTGGAGGGCGTATTCTGCAGAGAGCTGGTCCAACAGGAGCTGGACGGCGACACCCCCTTCTTTGAGATTCCCCAGGAGATTCGGGACTTCTACAAGATGTACCGCCCCTCCCCCCTGGTCCGGGCCTACTGCCTGGAGGAGAAGCTCCAGACCCCGGCCCACATCTACTACAAGTTTGAGGGCAACAACACCTCCGGCTCCCACAAGCTCAACTCCGCCATCGCCCAGGCCTACTACGCCAAAAAGCAGGGCCTCAAGGGCGTGACCACCGAGACCGGCGCGGGCCAGTGGGGCACGGCTCTGTCCATGGCCTGCGGCTACCTGGGGCTCGACTGCAAGGTCTATATGGTCAAGTGCTCCTATGAGCAGAAGCCCTTCCGCCGTGAGGTCATGAAGGTCTACGGCGCCTCCGTCACCGCCTCCCCCTCCGAGACAACCGAGGTCGGCAAGAAGATCCTCGCCGAGTTCCCCGGCACCACCGGCTCCCTGGGCTGCGCCATCAGCGAGGCCGTGGAGGCCGCCGTCAGCCGCGAGGGCTACCGCTACGTGCTGGGCAGCGTCCTCAACCAGGTGCTACTGCATCAGTCGATCATCGGCCTGGAGGCCAAGACCGCCCTGGACAAGTACGGCGTGAAGCCCGATATCGTCATCGGCTGCGCCGGCGGCGGCAGCAACCTGGGCGGGCTCATCGCCCCCTTTATGGGCGAGAAGCTCCGGGGCGAGAGGGACTACCGGTTCATCGCCGTGGAGCCCGCCTCCTGCCCCAGCCTTACCCGTGGGGAGTACCGCTACGACTTCTGCGACACCGGCATGGTCTGCCCCCTGGCCAAGATGTACACCCTGGGCAGCGGCTTCATCCCCAGCGCCGACCACGCCGGCGGCCTGCGCTTCCACGGCATGAGCTCCATTCTCAGCCAGCTCTACGCCGACGGGCTCATGGAGGCGGTCAGCGTCAGGCAGACCGACGTGTTTGAGGCGGCGGAGTATTTTGCCCGGGTGGAGGGCATCCTCCCCGCCCCCGAGTCCAGCCACGCCATTCTGGCGGCTATCAACGAGGCCAAGCGCTGCAGGGAAACCGGCGAGGAGAAAACCATCCTCTTCGGCCTCACCGGTACCGGGTATTTTGACCTCGTGGCCTACGAGAAGTTCCACAGCGGGGAGATGAAGAACGTCGTCCCCACGGACGAGGACATCGCCAGGAGCCTGGCCCAGCTGCCCAAGGTTGACTGAGTACCAAAACGCGGGATCTTCCTAGGTGGAAGATCCCGCGTTTTTTCGCGTTCAGAGCGGTTTTGTGGGCTGCGCCCTAGCGCCCCTCCTGCTCCTTCACCGCCTTGACCACCCGGCTGGTGCCCAGCCGGGACGCCCCCAGGGCCAGAAAGTCCTCCGCGTCCTGGAGACTGGCTATGCCCCCGGCGGCTTTGATTTTCACATGGGGGGCCACATGGGCGGCGAAGAGGGCCACGTCCTCCCGGGTGGCCCCGCCTCCGGCGAAGCCGGTGGAGGTCTTGATGAACTCCGCCCCGGAAGCGGAGACAATTTCGCACATTTTGACCTTCTCCTCATCTGTAAGCAGGCACGTTTCAATAATGACCTTCAGCAGCTTCCCGCCGCAGGCGGCCTTCACCGCCTTGATCTCCGCCAGGAGGTCGTCCCACTTCCGGTCCTTCACCCAGCCGATGTTGATGACCATGTCGATCTCATCGGCCCCGTTTTTTACCGCGTCCTCCGTCTCGAAGCACTTGGCCGCGGTGGTGGAGTACCCGTTGGGGAAGCCGATGACGGTGCAGATGGGGAGCTTGTCCCCCGCATAGGACTTTGCCTGGGCCACATAGCTGGCGGGGATGCACACGGAGGCGGCGCCGTATTTTACGCCGTCGTCGCATACGGCCCTGATCTGCTCCCAGGTTGCCCCCTGGGCCAGCAGGGTGTGGTCCACGGCGGCGAGAATGGTTTTGATATCCATAAAAATCAGTTCCTTCCAGTAATCCGGTAAAAATAGTTGGTGATAGGTTCCTGAGATACCGGCAGCTGTTCCAGTTCCCGTATATCCTCCAAAGACAGCTCGGAGGCGCTTATCTCCGCTGTTCGCACCCGGTGGTCAACGTCCCCATCCAACCAGACGTGCCACAGCTCCACTTCCCGGGAATAGTTCAACTGTTCCTGCAAATAGGCAATGACCCGCTCCTCACAGCCGGACTCTATGTCCGCTCTGGCACAGTATTCCTTTTCGGACGCGAGCTCCAGCACTCCGTCTGCGGGCCAGACCGCGAAATAGCCCGGCAGTCCTCCGCATGTCACGGCTTTTGTGTCCGCATCAATGATAAGCGGTCCCGGATCCGAATACGCCTCCAGCGGAGCGTCGGAAGCGAGGAAAAAACATCTGCTCATAAAAAGTTGTCTCCTACCACGAAACATGCTATAATAGTCCATCAAGAATCCAAAGGAGGCCCCTATGGACTATACAACCACCTGCCCTGGCTGCGGCAGGGAAATCACCATCCCCCCGGACCTGGACAGCTGCTTCTGCACCTACTGCGGCGGCAAGGTAGAGCGCCCCACCGCTCCGCCGCCGGAGACCAGCTCCTTCCGCCCGGAGGCCATGGCCCAGCGGCTTTTGGAGCTGATGGAGACGGCCCCCCGGAAGGCGTCCGGCAGATCGGAGTATGAGGACGGCTTTCAGCTCTGCCGCCTGTTTCTCGCGGACCCCATCGCGGAGCTGGAGGTAAGCCTGGACCCGGTCTGCCGCCAGGAGCAGCTCGACCAGACGGCTGCGGCCTGCCTGGACGCCCTGGCGGAGCGCTGGGCGGCGTCCGGAAAAAAGCCCGTCCCCCAGTACGAGGACCAGCACCTGATGGCCGTCTATCTGATCCCGGCCCTCCGGGACCTGCCCCAGGCGTGCGGGGAGGAGCTGGCCCGGGCTGTTCGGGACCTCTGGCTGGCGCGGTGGCCCAAGACCCCCATCGGCCTGGGGGACCACGACACCATTGTGGAGGGCTTCAAAAAGAAGCTGTGCTTCATCACCACCGCCGTCTGCCGCCAGCGGGGACTGGGGGACGACTGCTATGAGCTGACCATGTTCCGCCGCTTCCGGGACCAGGTCCTCCTGCCCACGGAGGAGGGGAGGGCCCTGGTGGACGCGTACTACCGCACCGCCCCCGCCATCGTCACCGCCATGGAGCTCTGCCAGGACACGGACGCTCTGTGCGCGCAGATCTGGCGGGACTACCTGGCCCCCTGCCTGGGGTACATCGAGGCCGGGGAAAATGACGCCTGCCGGGAGAAGTACTGCGAGATGGTCCGGTATCTGGAGCGGACCTGCCTGCCGGCCTAGACCGTCGGGGACAGCACCGCCACCTGGGCCGGGGTGTCCTTCTCCAGGGGAAGAATGCCGCTGGGATACCGGCGGATCCGCTCCGCCGGCCACAAAAGCAGGAAGGGGTCCACCGTCTCAATGCTCTCCAGCCCCCAGAAGTCGGAGCGGTAGTGCATGGGGATAACCACCCTGGCCCCAACCTGGTCCGCCACATCCTTCGCCCCCTGGGCGTCCACGGTGTAGGTTCCCCCCACGGGGATCAGCAGGGCGTCGCAGGGGGCGATGGCCCGGACCTGCTCCTCGCTGAGGGGATGGCCCAGGTCCCCCAGGTGGACCACCGAGAGGCCCCCGGCGGTAAAGCGGCGGACGGTGTTCTCTCCCCGGAGCCTGCCGCCCTCCGGGTCGTGGAAGGTCTGGAGCTCCTCCACAGTAAAAGGATTTTCCTTTCCCTCGCTCAAGCGGATCTGCTCGGTGTAGCAGTGGTCAAAATGGCCGTGGCTGCAATAGACGGCGTCGGCCTCCGCCTCCGTGTCCGGCAGGCCGGGGACATTCTGAAACGGGTCAATGAGCACGCGGAAGCCCCCGCTCTCCAGCAGGAAGCAGGCGTGGCCCAGCCAGGTAATGGTCATCAAAAGCGCCTCCTCATTCAATACAAACAGTTATTATTCGACAGAATATTCCTTTTTACAGCTTCACAGCCGCACGCAGTCCCGGCTGATCTCCCCGATGGAGTGGACGCCGCACATGGCCATGGTGTCGGCCAGCTCGCTCCGGAGCTTCTCCGTCAGCACTGCCGCGCCCTCCTTCCCGGCGCCGTAGACCGCCGTCACGAAGGGCCGGGCGATAAGCACTCCTTTGGCCCCCAAGGCCAGGGCCTTGAACACATCCATCCCGGAGCGGATGCCGCCGTCCACCAGCACCGTGAGCCGGCCGGCCACGGCGTCCGCGATCTCCGCCAGCACCTCCGCCGTGGCAGGGCACTGGTCCAGCACCCGTCCGCCGTGGTTGGAGACAACGATGGCCGCCGCGCCGGCCTCCGCCGCCTTCTCCGCGCCCCGGACGGTCATGATGCCCTTGAGGATGAAGGGCTTTTCGGCGTAAGCGATGACCTCCCGCAGCTCCTCCACAGTCTTGCTCCCCGCCGGGGGCGTGCGGCCCTGGAGGAACGGCAGGCCCGCCGCGTCGATATCCATGGCGATGGCAATGGGGTTTGCCGCCTTGGCCTGGTCCAGCTTGGCGAAGAGGGTGTCCCGGTCCCAGGGCTTCACCGTGGGGATGCCGGCGCCTCCGGCGGCGGCGATGGTGTCCGCCGCGGCGGTGAATACCGCCGGATCCGTGCCGTCGCCGGTGAAGGCGGCGATGCCCGCCCGGGCGCAGGAGGGGACCAGCAGGGCGTTGTAGCTGTTGTCGTCGTGCTTGTCCCCGTAGTGGAGGCGCACGGCCCCCACCGGGGCGGCAAAGACGGGGGCGGCCAGCTTCCGCCCGAAGAGCTCCGCGGAGGTGTCCGCCGGGATATTGGGGCAGATGGTGTCCATATTGACGCAGATGTCCTGCCATTTCTGATAGTTGCGGATGGCGCCGGTGCCCAGGCCCTTGGCCCCGGGGCCGGGGACGGTATTTTTGCAGGCGAGGCCGCTGCACACGGGGCAGGCCTTGCAGTAGGGGCCGATACAGCCCCTGGCGGCGGCCAGCACTTCCGGATAGGTCATGGTCGTTGTCCTCCCAAATCGTTAAAATGTATCTCTATTGTAGCGTAGTCCCGCCCCTTTTGCAAGCATATCCTTGGAGGGCGGGCCATTTGAGGAGAGGGGGATATCCGATGGAAAACGGCACTGGGCAGAAGCCCAGGCGGCGCAGCGCCCAGCGCCTGGAGGCCCGGCGGACCATGGGCGGGATGCTGCTGGCGATGACGCCCCTGTGGGCGCTGTTCCCGTCCCTGGGGCTGCTGCTGATGGTGCTCTCCCCGTCCTTCACCGGATGGCTGCTGGCGGGGGCGGAGGCGGACGCCCCTGCCCTGCTGGCGGCGGCCCGGCGGTGGTATATCGTATTCCTGGCGGCGCTGGCGGCGGCGTGGGTGCTGGCGGCGTGGCTCACCTCGCTGGCCTGGCGGAGCCTGGGGCGGCGGGGACTGCTGGCCGTGCTGGGGGGCCATCTGGCGGTGATGGCGCTGGTGTGCGTGGGCGGGGAGCTGCTGATTTTCGGGCTGCTGGTACATATGGAGGAGCTCCCCCAGCGCATCGCCTGGGTGGACGAGGACCTCCGGAGCATTGAGACGGACCAGCTGGAGGTCGTCGAGTGCTTTATCAGCCCCAAGGCCCACTCCGTCCCCATCCCCGGCCCCTACAGCAGAGGGATGCCGGAGCCCCTGACCGTCTACGGCGTCATTGGCGAGGATACCGGCCGGCAGTGGGTGCGCATTTACGTCCCCGACGGCCTGGGCTTTGCCCTGGACCCGGAGCGGCTTTACGACGAGGACCAGAGCGTGCCGTGGAACGAGGCCAACGCCCAGCGGTACCTTGTCCGCTACACCAGCAACCTCCGTATCGCGGCGGAGGTCGTCCCCTGCAGTCCGGGAGCGGCGGATTTTGCCCCAGGAAGTTGAAAAGATTTCCAGAAACAACGCAAAACGGATAAAAATATGGGAAAAGTATTCCTTTTACCTTGACATTTTCGCCTCCTCATGATAGGATATCCCCGTTTTTCAAACCTGGATTCTAGTTAAAGGATGCGATTTCCATGAAAACAAGGGTAAAAGAGCTCCGTACCGTCGCCGGGCTGACGCAGCACCAGCTGGGCGAGCTGGTCCATGTCTCCGTGCGGACCATCAATTCCATCGAGAAGGAGGAGAACTACAGCCCCTCCCTGATGCTGGCCTACCGCCTGGCGGAGGTGTTCGGCGTGACGGTGGAGGACCTGTGGTGCCTGCGGGAGAACCGGGAGCTGGAGGATGCGGAACGGGGCATTGGGAGCCCGGCCTAAAAAAATAGAGGGGAACGGCACATTTTCCTCCTTTTCTGCGTCTAAAGAGACAGAAGCTCCCGAGAACAGGAAAGGAGGATTTTTAGGATGGATCGGATGAAGAGAAAACTTGCGCTTTTATTGGCGGCGCTGCTGCTTCTGGGCCTGACCGCCTGCGGCGGAAGCAGCAACGGCAGCGGCAGTGACAGCAGCGCTCCCAGCGGCGGGGCGGCGGACTATGACGCGCCCATGGCCATGGAGGGAGAGGCCGGCTGGGCAGAGGATACGGAAGCGTCCGGCCCCGCCGTGAACCCGGCTCTGGCGGACGCCAAGATCATCTACACCGCCGACATGGAACTGGAAACCCGGACCTACGACGAGGCCGCGGCGGCGCTGGACAGACTGGTGGAGGAGGTGGGCGGATATTACGAGAGCCGGACCACCTACAACTACGGCGGCTACCGCAGCGCCAATATGACCGTCCGGGTGCCGGCGGAGCAGTACGCGGCCTTCTGCGAGCGGGCCGGGACGCTGGCCCACCGGACCCGCATGAGCGAGGATACCGAGAATGTCAGCGAGGCCTACTACGACGTGGAAGTCCGGCTGAGCACCCAGCGGACCAAGCTGGAGCGGCTCCAGGAGCTGCTGGCCCAGGCGGAGAGCATGGAGGACATCATTGCCCTGGAGAGCGCCCTGAGCGAGACGGAGCTCCAGATCGAGTACCTCACCGGAAGCCTGCGGAGCTATGACGCCCTTATCAGCTTCTCCACCGTGACGATTTACCTCCAGGAGGTATACAAGCTCTCCAGCGAGGAGGAGCCCCCCATGACCTTCGGCCAGCGGCTGGGCAGCGCTTTTGCCGCGGGGCTGCGGCGGGGTATTGACGGGGCGGAGGATCTCCTTATCGCCTTTGCCCGGAACTGGGTGTCCGTGCTGGTCTGGACTGCGGTGATCGCTGTGGTGATTGCTGTTCTGCGCCGGAAAAAGATGGGCCTGCCGGTTTTGCGGAGAAGGAAAAAGGAGCGGGAGCCTGAAAAGACCGACGGGCAGGAGAAGTAATAAAACAGGGGTGAGCTTTCCGCTCACCCCTGTTCAATATGTCATTTGACGTTCGCTATCATAAATAAAGATGCCCCGCAGAAGCCGTGTGAGCCCTGTTATAACCTGCACATAAAAGGCAGGTGGGTCGCCTGCATCGCCCTTTACTGCTTCCAACTTCCAACCGCAGGTGTGGCAGCCGGGAGGCCTGCAAACCAGACGATGAACCAGCATCCCGTATAACAAAATGTGGGTTAAAAAAAGACTCATCACGCACCCCGCAGGGCACAGAACACGATATTTTCTCCCAGAGCCGGCGGGGCTACTCCCCGTCCTCCTCAAACAGCCGCTCCATAAAGAGGTCGTAGACCTCCGCCAGCTCCTCGTCGCTGTCCAGAGTGGAGAGAAACTCCTCGCCGTTCTCCTCCACGCTCTTGAGAATCACCAGGCCGTACTCGTCGTCCTCCTCATCGGCGCCCTCCTCCACGGCAGGGCAGAAGGCCAGGTACGTCTGTCCCTTGTGTTCCAGGGCATCCAGCATCTCCAGCTCGAAGTCATTGCCGTCTTCGTCGGTGATGGTGATAAAATCGGGGCCGTATTCCTCGCTCATAGGGTCCTTCTCTCCTTCCGCTTCCTGCATTGGGCGCCGCGCGCCTTGTGCTTATAGTTTAACCTGTTTGCGGAGAAAATGCAAGGCCAGTTCTATGTGGTTTTTCAACAATTTCTGGGCAAAAATTTTGTATTTTCTGCCGAATCCACTTTCTTCTGCTAAAATTCCGGCGAAATTTGCGATTTTTTATGCTTTTCAAATGTTGACAAGCTATGATATACTATATTTTGGAGTATCGTATTGTTTTGTGTGTCCCTTCCCGCCCCCTCCCCGGAGGCGGCGTTTACCCCGAGATAAAAGGAGGTCCAGCGAATTTATGGAGCATACAAACGGCGGCGGCCCGGCGGCCGGCAGCCCAAAGAAAAAGAAAAATGTGAAGGAGAAGCGCTTCAGCATCCTGCGGCTCATCGGGAGGCTCTTCCTGTTTCTCTTCACACTGGGAGTCATCGGCGTGCTGACAACGGTGATCTTTTTCCAGATCTTCATGACCTATGTCAACACCACCCTGGCCCCCACCCTGGACGTGACGGTGGAGGAGATGACCCTCCAGCTCTCGTCCACCCTGTACGACGGCGACGGGAACGCCATGCGCACCCTCTACAGCGCCGAGAACCGGGAGCTGGTGAGCATCGACAAGATCCCGGATCACATGATCGACGCCCTCATCGCCATTGAGGACCACCGCTTCTGGGAGCACCACGGCGTGGACTGGGAGGGCACCCTGGCCGCGTTCTACAAGACCTTTACCTCCGGCAGCACCCGGGGCGGCTCCACCATCACCCAGCAGCTCCTCCGGGAGATCACTGAGGACGATGAGGTGACAGTCAAGCGGAAGGTCCGGGAGATCTTCCGGGCCCTGGAGTTCGAGAAGAAAACCAGCAAGGAGGATATTCTCGAGCTCTACCTCAACTACGTCTACTTCGGCCAGTCCTGCTACGGCGTGCAGAGCGCCGCCAAGACCTACTTCGGCAAGGATGTGTCGGAGCTGGACCTGGCCGAGAGCGCCGCCATCATCGGCATCACCAACAACCCCTACCGGTACGACCCCTTCCTGGGCTTCACCTTCAAGCAGTCCGACGGCTCCGTCAAGACCAGCATTGAGATGAATAAGGGCCGGCAGGAGGTCGTCCTCAACCGCATGGCGGAGCTAGGAATAATCTCCGAGGCGGAGTGCGAGGCCGCCAAGGCGGAGAAGCTGGTCTTCACCATCTCCGACGAGTATAAGGCCGCCCACCGCAGTGAAGACGGCGAGGACGGCGAGGAGGATGGCGGCGCCAGAAAGGTCTACTCCTGGTTTGAGGACGCCGTCATCGAGGACGCCATCAAGCTGGTGATGGAGGCCAAGGGGTGCTCGGAGAAGGTAGCCACCTCCCTGGTCTATTCCGGCGGCTACCACGTCTACACCACCCTGGACCCGGATATCCAGGAGATCGTGGACCGGGTCTACCTGGACCGCGCCAACTTCAACTACCCCTCCGCCAAGGGCACGCCCCTGGACTCCGCCATCACGGTGGTGGACCCCTACACCGGGGACGTGGTGGCCATGGCCGGCGGCGTGGGGGAGAAGGAGCAGAGCCGTATCCTCAACCTGGCCACCGCCCGCCGGCCCTGCGGCAGCGCCATCAAGCCGGTGAGCGTCTACGCCCCGGCCTTTGACGCCAATGTGGTTTCCCCGGCCAGCGTCCTTGACGACTACCCCATCACCCTGAGCAGCGCCGGCACCGGCTACCCCCGCAACTCCAACGGCCGCTACAAGGGCATGACCCTGGTCAGCCAGGCCATCACCAGCTCCACCAACACCATCGCCGCCCGGACCTTCCAGGCCCTGGGAGCCGGCGCGTCCTATGAGTTCATGGTCAACAACCTGGGCTTCAACCTGGTGATGGCGGATATGGATGTGGGACCCCTGGCCATGGGCGGCCTGACCTACGGCGTGACCACCCAGGAGATGGCGGCGGCCTTCGCCTCCTTCGCCAACGAGGGGATGTACAACAAGCCCCGGACCATCACCCGCATCCTGGACAACGACGGGAACGTGGTGGTGGAGAACAGCGTGGACTCCCGGGAGGCCATGAAGCCCACCACGGCGTATCTCATCAACAAGTGGCTGCGCAACGTGGTCACCAACGGCACCGGCGGCGGCGCCAGCTTCAGCGGCATGACCATCGCCGGCAAGACCGGCACCACCTCCGACAACTTTGACCGCTACTTCGCGGGCTACACGCCCTACTATGCCGCCGCCGTCTGGGTGGGGTACAAGGACTCCAACGAGCGCATCAACGCCAGCGTCAACCCCGCGGCGGCGGTGTGGAAGCTGGTGATGGAGCCCATCCACGCGGACCTGGAAAACAAGTCCTTCCCCGAGCGGCCCGCCGGCATTGTCTCCGCCACGGTCTGCATGGACTGCGGCAAGAAGGCCTCCAGCCTCTGCTCCGCCGACGTCCGAGGCAGCCGGGTTGTCACCATGGAAGTCCAGGAGGGGGCTGTGCCCACGGAGGAGTGTACCTGCCATGTGGCGGTGGAGGTCTGCTCCGAGAGCGGGATGCTGGCCAGCGAGTTCTGCCCGGAGGAGAGCCGGGTGACCCGGACCTACATCAATCCGGACCGGGACTATATCGAGCTGAGCCCAGGCTATGTTACCTCTGACTATGTGGTGGTACCCGCCCATGTCATCACGGCGGAGGATGAGGGCTATACCGTCCACAGCATCCAGGCCCAGGGCGTCTGCACCCTCCACGACGAGAACACGCCCCAGCTCCCGCCGGAAGCGGGTGAGGAGGACGAGAACGGCACCCAGGGCGGCGGCAGCGAGGACGTGCCCAACTGGCTCTTCCCCAGCACCACGCAGCCCGTCCCGCCCAACCGCAATGACCCCGAGCCCTCCAATCCAACCACGCCTGGCCAGCCCACGGAGCCTACTACACCAGGCGCCCCGGAGGACAACACGCCTCCCCCCCAGCGGCCCAGCTGGCTGGACCCGCCGGCCCCGGATGAGCCGGACGAGCCCTCGCTGCCGCCGGAAGAATAGCAAAAAAACGATGCACGGCCCATCGGGGTCGTGCATCGTTTTTGCGCATAATAGCTGCCGCTATTTCTGATGATTGGTATAATACCGCACTTATCCCCACAGCTGGTCTGGGTAGAGACCGGACTCTGTCATAGCGCGGATGGCGGCTTCCACAGCGGGCTTGTCCTCCCGGTAGGTGACGCCGTACCAGCGGTCCTCGCTGCGCAGGACCTTCACCCGGGCCTTACCCGCCGTCAGGAGCTGGCTGACCACGCTGGGCAGGAAGTACTCCGCCTTCAGCGGATTGTTTGCCAGGGCATCGTCCAGGAAGGCAGGGAACCGGGCCCACGCCTCGTCCAGGAAGCTCCGGTTGAAGCCCCACATATTCAGCGACACGATGGTATCCTCCGCCAGCTCCGTCCAGCTCTCGCCGTTGTCCTCGGTGAAGCGCAGAGGCGGGCCCTTTTCGATCTTGGTGCGCTCCGTGACCCGCTCCAGGCAGTGGTCCCCCGTCTCCTCGCACACGCCCCGGGCCACGGTGCCGTTTTCGCTGACCGTGTTCCGCAGGAGGTAGCCCACCATGGCGTACTCGTACACATTCCCGTCCGGATGGCCGCAGAGATAGTCATAGATGAGCTGATAGGCGGCGGGGCCGTAGTAGTCGTCGGCGTTGATAACGGCAAAGGGGCCGTCAACGATCTCCCGCGCGGCCAGGGCAGCCTGGGCGGTGCCCCAGGGCTTCTCCCGGCCTTCAGGAACGGAATAGCCCTCCGGCAGGTCCTCCCTGCGCTGGTAGGCGTACCGGACGTTCATTACCCGGGAGACCCGGTCCCCTACCCGGGCCTTAAAGTCCGCTTCGATTTCTGGCTTAATGACGAATACCACCGTCTCAAAGCCCGCCCGCCGGGCGTCGTAGATGGAGTAGTCCAGGATCACCTGCCCATGGTTTCCCACCGGGTCCAGCTGCTTGAGTCCGCCGTAGCGGCTGCCCATCCCCGCAGCCATGATGACCAATACCGGCTTGTTCATCGTTTTCCCTCACTTTCCATGGTTGTTCATTCTTTTTTTTGAAAGAAAAAGAATCAAAAAGAACTTCTGCGCAGGGCTCCGCCCTGCTTCCCTTTGCAATCGAAGAAAAGCCCGGCGCGGCGTATTACCGTGCCGGGCTCCCGTTAAATGGCGGTTTCTTAGAAAATGCCCTGCTCCATCATAGCCTCAGCGACCTTCTTGAAGCCCGCGATGTTGGCGCCGGCCACCAGGTTGTAGCCCAGGCCGTACTCCTCAGCGGCCTCCACGGAGACCTTGTGGATGTTCTTCATGATGCCCTTGAGCTTCTCGTCCACTTCCTGGGCGGACCAGACCAGGCGCTCGCTGTTCTGGCTCATCTCCAGGGCGCTGACGGCCACGCCGCCGGCGTTGACGGCCTTGGAGGGAGCGACGATCATGTTCTTCTGCTCCATGAGGTAGAACAGGGCGTCATTGGTGGTGGGCATATTGGCCACCTCAATGTAGTACTTCACGCCGTTGGCCACGATCTGCTTGGCGTGCTCCATGTGCACGTCGTTCTGCATGGCGGAGGGCATGATGACGTCGGCCTTGACACCCCAGGGCTTCTCGCCGGGGTGGAACTCGCAGCCGAACTTGTCGGCGTAATCCTTGACCTTGTTGCGGCCGGAGTTGCGCATGGTCACCAGGTAGTCCACCTTCTCCATGGAGGAGGACACGCCCTCGGGATCGTAGATATAGCCGTCGGGGCCGGAGAGGGTCACAACCTTGGCGCCCAGGTGGTTGGCCTTCTTGCAGATGCCCCAGGTCACGTTGCCGAAGCCGGCGCAGGCGATGGTCTTGCCCTGGATAGACTCGCCCTCGTGCTCCAGGACCTCCTGGAGGTAGTACATGGCGCCGTAGCCGGTGGCCTCGGGACGGGTCAGGCTGCCGCCGTAGCTGAAGCCCTTGCCGGTGAGCACGCCGTTCTCCCACACGCCCTTCAGGCGGCGG
>JAAWHO010000037.1 GCA_022795905.1 Oscillospiraceae bacterium | reverse complement strand
TTTCTTTTTGCGGCCCGTCAGTGTTTTGTAGTCCTCCAGCTTCTTCACCATCTGCTGGTAAACTAACGCCTCCAACTCCCGCATTTTAATCGTGCCGCAACCGGGGCAGGATTTGTTTTCAGCGTGTTTACCAAATCACCTTTTATGAAAACTTCATCGAAAGTGGGTGCTTTTTTACAATCTGTGCTTTTGTAAAAGCCATCAGGTGCTTTGTATAATTCGGGGTAATCGTCCCGCTCTCGTAGATATTGTATTACATCGGCGGTTTTAATTTTGAAGCGGCGAGTTTTTTTTACCGCTGTCCACACTTGGAACAAGACCACTCTCTAATAGAAACAAGCACGTCTTTTTGCTGATATGACAAATGCGATACATCTGCTCTTTGGTTATATATTCGGGGTATTCCGTCAAAACCTCCCGGCAGTATTTTTCGGTAATCATTGGCTGCACCTCTCTGACAATATTGCAGTCAACAGCAGAAGTCGGTGCATAGTTCTCTCCAAATGTTTTTTGAGGGGTCGGAAACAGAAGCGGGATAGGGGCTTGAGTTCTCTCCTGAGTTCTCTCCGTTCTCTCCAAGTTCTCTCATTTTTCCGATTTTCAGACCGTTTTTAAAGGTCATTCCGTTGGTTCGAATAAGCCTTGAAATATCTAGCTTTCCCCTTAAAATCCCTTGACGTATCAACATTTTTTGCTTATACTATCTTCCAGTAAATACGGTGATGTTCCATCAAAGTTGTTTTGGCGCAACACACTCGAAATCAGTTTGCAGGTAACACTGCACGTGGGTTCGAATCCCACCCGCTGCGCCATTGCAGACAAAGCCTGCGTTTAACGACAGTTATACGTGGGTTTTGTTTTTTCTTGGCGGAATTGCACTAAAATTAAAACTTGAAATTAGCTATAATCACATTATAAGTGTCAGCAGGCAGATTTAAGGAGATGGCTTCTCTCTTAAATCTGCTTTTATTTATGCTTTAGAAAGTGGGGACAAGGTTGAAATCCCGTAATTTGAGCAGGATCCCGAAAGTGGAGACCTCTCGGGCAAAGGCGTTTGCTTTTTGGCTGCTGTTCGGATTAGCGGCAGGAGCGTGGGCGATCTCATTCTATCTGAACAGGATATTTGAAGCATTATATGGAAGCTGAACGAAATGAACAGCATGATCTCTTATGAAGGGTATCCCTTGGCCTTTGAGGATAACTTCGACGAGCCGGAGCTGCTCCGTTGGTATGTGGACGGGAGCTTATTCCATACCGTGAAGCAGTGGTTTTCAGCGGACGAGGATGGATCCTTTGAAATAAAAAACTCAGGACGTAAGCGAGGCGCCCTGCGCTCAATCTGCTTGTTGTAATGCATCTGAATATTTGGTATAATGAAAAAAATACGGAATGCGGAGGCGCAATATGCAGTTCTGGGACGCTGTTATTTTTGATCTGGACGGTACGCTCTGGAATTCGGAGGATGGTATTCTCGTATCATGGAACAGAGGGTTTGCCGCGCATGGCCTGGACCCCTTTATCACCAGGGCTCATGTCGAGCGCTGGATGGGGAAGCTGCTTCCGGATATTGCGGCGGATGTCCTTCCCGATATGGACGCGGATGAGCGGCTTGCGCTGATGCGGGAGTGCGTGCGGTTGGAGAACATCTATCTTGCCGAACATGGGGGGATTCTCTATCCCGGTGTTCCTGAAATCTTGGAACGGCTGGCTGGCGAGACTCCGCTGGCGATTGTCAGCAACTGTGAGGACGGTTACATAGAGAGCTTCTTTGCCGCCCACAAGCTGGGAAAATATTTTGCCGATTATGAGCATCCCGGACGCACGGGGCTGGATAAGGCCGGAAATATCCGGCTGATTGTGGAGAGAAACGGGTGGCGGCGTCCGGTGTATGTCGGCGATACACAGCTTGACTTTGAGGCGGCGCGGGCTGCGGGGATCCCTTTTATCCATGCCAATTACGGCTTTGGCCGGTTGGATGGGGTACTCCAGATGAACTGTTTTCTGGAGCTGCCGCAGCTTCTGCCGCTTGCAGCCGGAGAGTCGGATTTTTAGCTTCACAGCGCAAGCTCCCCGGCCGCTCGCACAGGGACACCGCCCGGTCGGCGCAGAATTGTTCGTTTGTGAACAATTCGTAAATTGATGGGGGAATCCCTTGTAAATCGAAACCAATCTATAGTATACTGTTTTATACGTTAGCACCGGAATCTGATTTGACGGCAAGGGCAGCCTCTAGGAGATCGTTTTTGTATTTTATATGGGACTTGAAGGGAAATAAAAGCAGAAATTCTTATCGTTCCTGAGACAAAAATCAAAATCGTTCATTTTAGCGCGTGACCCGGCTGTCAAGGCCGGATTGCGCGCTGTTTTCATATTTTTCAGAAAGGTGGTGGCAGCTGATGAGCTGGCAGGAGGAATTGAGGAATGGGATCAGAACGGCAGAGCAGCTCGCGCCCGTCCTGGGGTGGTCTCCGGAGGAGACCGCCCGCCGGGCGGAGATCATAGACCGTTTCCCTATGCTGATTACGCCCTACTATTTGTCCCTTGTAGACCCGTCAGACCCCAATGACCCGATTGGCCGGATGTGCGTGCCGACCCTGGATGAGTTTGACCCCGGCGGGTCCTTCGACACCAGCGGCGAGGCCTCCAACACAAAGCTGGAGGGCCTGCAGCACAAGTATGCTCAAACGGTTCTGCTGCTCAGCTCAAACCAGTGCGCCATGTACTGCCGCCACTGCTTCCGTAAGCGGATGGTGGGGCTGACGGACGAGGAATTGAACCGACGGGTGGACGAGGTCGTGGACTACGTGAAAAGCCACGAGACCGTTACCAACGTATTGATTACCGGCGGCGACTCATTCATCAACCCCAACGGGATTATTGAGCGCTACCTCCGGGAGCTGACGGCCATTGAACGGCTGGACTTTATCCGGTTTGGCTCCCGTGTGCCGGTGACCCTGCCGGAACGCATCTATGACGACCAGGAATTTTTGGATATATTTGCCCGCTATGCGCAAAAGAAAGCCATCTATCTGGTGACGCAGTTCAACCATCCCAAAGAGCTGACGCCCCAGGCTGTCAGGGCGGTCCGGGCCATGATCGAGCGGGGCGTCCAGGTCCGCAACCAGACGGTGCTGCTCCGCGGCGTCAACGACAGCGGCGAGGTGCTGGGAAATCTGCTGTCCGGGCTGACTCGAGTAGGGATCGCGCCTTATTATGTGTTTCAGTGCCGTCCGGTGACGGGGGTGAAGGAGCACTTCCAGGTTCCCATTCGGGAGGGGGTCCGCATTGTGAATGCCGCCAAGGCCCGGCAGAATGGATTCGGCAAGTCCATCCGCTATGCCATGAGCCATCCAAGAGGGAAGATCGAGATTATTGGAGAGCTCCCCAACGGAGAAACGGTTTTCAAATTCCACCAGAGCAAGGACGACGCCGACAACGCCCGGATCTTCACGCTGCCGCTGTCTCCCGCAGACACCTGGCTGGACGAAGACCTCCGGGGCGTCTGACGGCCGCAGAATATCAGTATTTCATAAAAAAGGCCGGCATCATCTCAAAATGATGCCGGCCTTTTGATGTTTGCGGAACGCCTCAGCTGACAGTGGGGGCGTCTTCGGCGGGGACCTCCCCCAGGACCTGCCAGAAGGTCACAGAGGATTGTCCGTTGTCGCCATACCGGTATTCCAACTGATTGAGGAGCAGAAGATACTCCCCTTCTGTGCAGAGGGCGCGGATAAGGAGGCTCTGATCTCCGTCGTAGCCGGGCCGGAAAGTCTTTTCGACGGTCAGACCGCCGTCCTCCGGCGTGCGGCCCTTCTGCTGGAGATAGCGCTCCGCTGTGGTCTCCCAGCCGGTACACCACTCCTCATTTCCGGCGGCAATGGAGGGAAGGAATTCCGTGGTTACCTCCGGCCAGCCGTTGAGCTTGGCGGAGAGGTTCATACCCAGGTGAGAATGGGCGGTAATCCACTCCTCCCAGGTGTAGCTCCTCTCCCAGCTGACGCTGGTGTCGGTCCACTCACGGAGCTGAACCTGTCCGTCCTTGACGCTGACAATGGCTATCGGGTCCCCAGGGCCGTCGCTCTGGGTCAGCCAGCCATTGAAGGTCTCCATCGCTCCCGCCAGAGGGACCTTGGAGATGTCCTCGGGCTTTAGGAGATAGGTCATGGCCCAGGCGCTGTAGCTCTCCTCCCCGATGGTCTCGGAGGCGACGCACCAGAGATCGGTGAGACAGCGGTCGGTGAAGGTGACGCCGTAGTCCTCCTCCATCCAGGCGAAAGCGCTGTTCATCTTCCCCCGGGCCAGGGCTTCCACCTGGGTATAGAGGGGAGTGGTGAAGCTGAAGAACTTCCCGTCGATGAGGGTCAGCTCCCCCGAGGCCAGGCCGCTGGAGAACTGGCCGTCCCGGGCCTCCAGATACAGGGTGAGGGAGTCCGCCTGCCGGACGCCGCCGGTGACGGTGACAGGGGTGAAGTTGGTGTCGCCGTGGAAGAAGTACCAGCGGTCCCCCTCCTGGCTGTAGTTCCACTGGGCGTCCAGACCGCCGGGGAAGTCCGAGAGGGTCAGACCGGTATGCTCGGCGAGAAAATCCTCGGCCTCCCGCCGGGTGACAGCGCTGATGTCCAGCCCCGGCGGGTCATCCCCCCAGGCCTCCCGGTAGGCGGCGCGCTCACTGTCGGTGAGCGGGTCCCCCATATGATTGTAGAAAAGCTCTCCCAGAGGCAGATAGCGGATATCGCTGTACATGCGGGAGACAAAGCCGTTGAGCTCTGTGGAGTTCAGCCGCTCCTCCCAGTCCGCCATCTCCTCCGCCGTCAGGGCGGCGGGCTTCCAGTAGGCGGCATCGTCCTGTTCCGGCTCCTGTTCCGCATCCGGCGCCGGCTCGGTACCGGCCTGCTGCCGGATACCCAGGGTGGCGGCGGCACAGCCCGTCAGAAACAGGGCCAGAAGCAGGGCAGTGACGCCGAATTTCCGTTTGTTCTGGGTCAGGATATTCCGAAAGCGTTCTTTCATGATTTTTGCACCTCCGTAAAAATGAGTGGAAAGGACCGCACGGCTCAGGCCCCGCTGGCGGTGGAGGCTTCCCAGAAGGGTCTCGCTGTAGGCCTGGCGGTCCTCCCGGCCGCGCCCGGCTACCACCGCGTCGTCGCAGGTCAGCTCCAGGTCGGTGTCCGCCTCCCGGGAGAGAAGGTGAATGAGAGGGTTGAACCAGTGGACGGCGTTGGCGGCAAGAATGAGCAGCTTATACCAGAGGTCGTGCCGCCGGTAGTGGGTCAGCTCGTGGCGGAGGATAAAGGCCAGCTCCTGGGGGCCCCAGTCCTCCGAGGGGAGGTAGAGCCTGGGGCGCAGAAGCCCCGTCATCATGGGGGAGCCCACCGGGGCGCTGATGAGCAGGACCGGGGGACGTTGGATGTGGAGATCATCGCAGGCGCTCCGGTAGAATTGCCGGGTCTGCTCCCCGGGCTGGCGGCTCCAGCGGCGGGCCCTGCGGCAGAAGAGGAGGGTGCCCAGCAGCCGCCACAGCAGGAACAGAGCCGCTCCCGCCAGCCAGACGGCGGGGAAAAGCGTCTTGATGGGGAGGGTTTTGGCGGAGGCGGTCCGGGGGACAGCGGCGTCCCCTGGGCCGGCGGCGGGGGAGGCGGGAGCGGACTGAGGCGCGCCGGAGGGGAGCACCCGGAGGCGCACGCCGGCGTCCCGGTCCGCCTGCCACTGGACGTCCATCTGGGGCACCTGGATGACCACCGGCGGCGTGGAGAAGACGGGGCGGGCGGCGAGAAGCCGCTCGGCGCCGGGGCCCAGGATGAGGGCGCAGGCCAGAATCAGCCAGGTCCAGGTCCGCCACCGGGCCCGGTAGCGTCTGTCCAGGACGGGGCGCAGGAGGCGCAGAATCAGGGCCGCGGCGCCCACCACCAGTCCCCATTTCAATACGCAGAGAAACAGTTCCATTTATTTTCCCTCCAATTCGTCCAGAAATTTTCTCAGGTCCTCCAGCTCATTTTTTCCGATGGCGCGGCTGTCATAGAGGGAGGCCACCAGGCCCTTGAAGCTGCTGCCGTAGAGGCGGTCCAGCAGGCCCCGGCCCTCGGCGGCCTTGTAGTCCCGCTCCGCAATCAGGGGGCGGTAGCAGTTGCTCCGGCCCCGCTTCTCCACCGCCAGAAAACCCTTCTCCACCAGGCGGTTCAGGGCCGTGATCACCGCCGGCAGGGCCCAGTCCCGCCGCCCCCGCAGCTTCTCCTGGACAAGGGTGGAGCTCACCGGCTCCTCCTCGCCCCAGACAGCCAGCATGATCTCCAGCTCGCCGTCACCCAGTCGTTTCATAGTATGTCCTCCATCCTCCGGAATAGAATTTATTATACAACTGTATAACTTGATTTTATTATACAAACGTATAACAAGAAAAGCAAGTTACAGTTTGGTGACAAAAAAAGCGGGAGGATCAACCTCCCGCCTTGAACCGTCTCACCCCAGCAGCAGCCCCATGGCATCCAAGGCATCCTCCAGGGCGTCCGGGTCCAGGGTGTGGGTGACAGTAACCCGCTTGTTGGGGATGTCCACCCCGGCGGACGTGATGCCGGGCTTGGCGGACAGCGCCTCGCTCAGCTCCCGGCCGCAGGTCTCGCAGTGGTTCCGCGCGGCGCAGGAGGAGCATTTGATATAGATAACCGGTATGGTTTCTGTCATAGAATTTCCTCGTTTCCTTATTTTCCAACGCAGAAGCGCTCAAAAATGCGGCCCACCAGGTCCTCCCGGAGGGTGCGGCCCGTCAGCTCCCCCAGAGCGCTGACAGCGGCCTCCACGTCGGTGAGCACCGCGTCGGGGGTCAGGCCGGACGCCAGCGCCTCCTCCGCGCCCCGGAGGGCGGCGAGGGCTCTGGAGACCGCCTCCGCCTGCCGGGCGTTGGTGAGGATGTGGCCGGAGGGAGCCTCCCCGGCGGGGAAGAGGGCGGCAACAGCCGCCTCCAGCTCCGGCAGGCCCTCCCCGGTTCGGGCGGAGATGGGGATCGCGGGGCGGCCAAAGCCGCCGGACGCCTGGGGGAGATCGCTCTTATTGCGCAGAATCAGCAGGCGCGGGACCCTCTGCGCAGCCTCCAGGGCGCTCCGGTCCGCGTCCGTCAGCTCCCGGGAGCCGTCCAGAACCAGCAGGGCCAGCTCCGCCCCCTCCGCCGCCGCCAGGGACCGCTCCACCCCCAGGCGTTCCACCTCGTCAGCTGCATCCCGGATGCCGGCGGTGTCAATGAGCCGCAGGAGCACGCCGCCCACCACCGCCTTTTCCTCGATGGTGTCCCGGGTGGTGCCGGGGATGTCGGTGACGATGGCCCGCTCCCGGCCCAGGAGGGCGTTGAGCAGGGAGCTCTTGCCCACGTTGGGCGTCCCCAGAATGGCCGTGGGGACCCCCTGGCGGAGGATTTTCCCCCGGTCGAAGGTTGCCAGCAGACCGCTCAGCCGGGCCTCTGCCTCCGAGAGGAGCTGGAGCATATCCTCCCGCCGGAGGTCCTCGATATCCTCATCGGGGTAGTCCACCACAGCGTAGAACTGGCTGGCGGCGTTCAGGAGGCGGTCGTAGACGGCCTCCATCGTTCCGCGCAGGGAGCCCCCCAGCTGTTCCGCCGCGTTCCGGGCGGCGGCGGCAGTCTCCGCCTCAATAAGGTCGATGACGGCCTCCGCCTGGGTCAAATCCAAGTGTCCGTTGAGGAAAGCCCGCTTGGTAAATTCCCCCCGCCCGGCCTGCCGGGCTCCGGCGGCGAAGAGGGCCCGCAGGCCCTCGGCCAGAACCACCGGGGAGCCGTGGCAGTGGAACTCGGCGCAGTCCTCCCCGGTGTAGCTGCGGGGGCCGGGGAAGCGGACGGCGAGAATCTGGTCCAATGGCTGGCCGTCCGTGCCCAGAAGGGCGCCCAGCACCATTTCCCGGGGGGGCTGGGCGGAAAAGGGCTTCTGATTGCTGGCCCGGAAAACTCTGTCGCAGACGGCGAAGCAGCCCTCGCCGGAGACGCGGAGGATGCCCACGGCGGAGAGGGTGTTTCCGGTGGAGATGGCGGCAATGGGGTCCATAGGAGTGCTCCTTTGTGTGTTAGTTGAACCAGTAGTAGACGCGCTCCGGGGTCTCCCGGCGGAGCTCGCCGCCGCAGGCCTCGGCCACCCGGCGGGAGGCGGTGTTGTCAGGGTGGACGGTTACCAGGATTTCCTCTGTGATTCCGGTGCGGCGGGCCTCCTCCAGAAGGAGGCGCAGGAGAACCCTGCCGCAGCCCCTGCCCCGGTGGATGGGGTCAATGGCGTAGCCGATGTGGCCGCCGCTCTCCCGGAGCGCGTCGGTGAGGCGGCGGCGGAGATTGCCCTGGCCGATAGGGGTATCGCCGTCCATCAGCCAGTAGGTGCCTGCGGGGACCATCCAGTCCTCCAGGCCGATCCCCTGGGCCATGTCGGCCTTTTGGGCCAAGTAGGCGGGGAAATCTGTATAGGGAATGCCGTGAGCCTTGTTAATAAAGCCGTTTTCGTTGGGGCCGATGCGCTGGAGCATATCGTAGACGTCACGGCCATCGGTCAGTGAGAGGGGGCGAAGACAGAGCATAATATTTTCTCCTTGTTCAGTGAAAACCGGGCGGGCTGCAGGCCCGCCCGGTCTTGTCTACCTTTGCGACATTTCCGTGATATACGCTTTGATAAGTGCTTTGATTTCTTCCGGGGTATAGGATTCTTTTCCGTCCGCAGATTCGATAATGTCAATCAAATCATAGGCCATGGACTTTTTGATTTCGTTAGATTCCCTATCTGTTGGCATATCGATCCTCCTTTCGTCCAAGTAACAATACCTATATCATATAATCAAATATATCATAGGAAAATTGCGTTGTCAATAAAACTTACTTGATAACCTCGCCCCGGGCCTTCTTCTCCTCAATCTCCCTGAGGGCGTCCTTGTGGCTGAGGTTCACGCGGCCCTTCTCATCGATCTCCGTGACCTTGACCCACATCATGTCGCCGATCTTGCACACGTCCTCCACCTTCTCCACCCGGTGATTGGCCAGCTTGGAGATATGCACCAGCCCATCCTTGCCGGGGGCCAGCTCCACAAACGCGCCGAACTGCATCAGCCGGACCACCCGGCCATAGTACAGACTGCCCACCTCGGGCACGAACACAATCTGGTCAATGGCGTGCTTCGCGGCCTCGGCGGAGGCGGAGTCGGAGGAGGCGATGCGGATAGTGCCGTCGTCCTCGATATCGATCTTGGCCCCGGTGTCGGCCACGATCTTCTGAATCACACTGCCGCCCTTGCCGATAACATCCCGGATGTTGTCGGGGTCGATGTGCATGGTGATCATCTTGGGGGCCCACTTGCTGACCTCCGCTCTGGGCTTGTCGATGCAGGGGAGCATAATCTGGTCGAGAATCTCGCACCGGGCGTCGTAGGTGATCTCCAGCGCGTTCTTGATGATCTCCATGGTCAGGCCGTCGTTCTTCAGGTCCATCTGAATCGCGGTAATGCCCTTCTTGGTGCCGCCCACCTTGAAGTCCATCTCGCCGTGGAAGTCCTCCACGCCCTGGATGTCAATAAAGGTGGTGAAGGAGCCGTCGTCGTCCTGGATAAGGCCGCAGGAGATGCCCGCCACCGGGGCCTTGATGGGCACGCCGGCGTCCATCAGCGCCAGGGTGGAGCCGCAGATGGAGCCCTGGGAGGTGGAGCCGTTGGAGCTGACCACCTCGGACACCACGCGGATGGCATAAGGGAACTCCTCCTCGGAGGGAATTACCGGCAGCAGGGCCCGCTCGGCCAGGGCGCCGTGGCCGATCTCACGCCGGCCGGGGCTGCGGGAGGGCTTGGCCTCGCCCACGGAGTAGCCGGGGAAATTGTAGTGGTGCATATACCGCTTGGACTCCTCGGGCCAGATGGTGTCCAGCTTCTGGGCCGCGCCCAGCATATCCAGGGTGCAGACGCTGAGCACCTGGGTCTGCCCTCTCGTGAAGAGGCCGGAGCCGTGGACCCGGGGCAGCACGCCAACCTCCGCGGCCAGAGGCCGGATCTCGTTCTTCTGCCGTCCGTCCACCCGGTGTCCCTCCAGGAGCCATGCCTTGACGATCTTCTTCTGGAACTTGTAGGTGAACTCCTCCAGGTACTTGTCCATGTCGGGGTACTGCTCCAGATACTTCTCATGCCAGTGCTCGATCATGGCGTTCCAGCGGGCCTCCCGGACGTTCTTGTCGTCGGTGTCCATGGCGGCCTTGGCCTCGTCCATGAAATTGGCCACAATGTCGTCGAAGAGCTCCTGGTTGAAATCGGCGTGGGGGTAGTCAAACTTGGCCTTGCCGATCTCCGAGACCATCTGGTTGATGAGGGCGATCTGCTTCTGATTTTCCTCGTGGGCCATTTTGATGGCCTCGAACATGGTGTCGTTGGAAACCTCGTTGGCCCCGGCCTCGATCATGACCACCTTTTTGCCGGTGGAAACCACGGTCACATCCATGTCGGAAACCTCATTCTGCTCCTGGGTGGGATTGACCACGAGCTTGCCGTCCACCAGGCCCATCTTCACCGCGCCCACAGGCCCGTTCCAGGGGATGTCGGAAATCGCCAGGGCGGCGGAGGTGCCGATAAGGGCCGCGACCTCCGGGGAGCAGTCCCGGTCAACGCTCATAACGGTGGCCATGATGGCAACATCGTTGCGGAAGTCGCCGGGGAACAGGGGGCGGATAGGCCGGTCGATGACCCGGCTGGTGAGGATGCCCTTCTCCCCGGGGCGGCCCTCCCGGCGCATGAAGCTGCCGGGGATGCGGCCCACGGAATACATCTTCTCCTCAAAGTCCACGCTCAGGGGGAAGAAGTCGATGCCGTCCCGGGGCCGGGGGGCGGCGGTGGCGGTGCAGAGGACCACCGTCTCGCCGTACGTGACCATCACGGCGGCGTTGGCAAGCTCCGCGATCTTGCCGGTCTCCAGGGTCAGGGGGCGGCCCGCCAGGTCCATGGTGTACTTGCGGTAGTTGGCAAACTGCTTTTTGGTGATGATGGTTGACATAGCGTACTCCTTTTCTTCTGTTCGGTTGTTGTGTGAGAGCCGCTTTTTAGCACTTGATTGCGCTGCCGAAAACGGTTCGGCGGCAGAATCAACTGCTAAAATGGCGGCTTTTTCTGGGAATTAGGGGGGCGCTGGGGACGGAAAGGCGGGGAGAAAGGTATTTCCCCCTCCTCCCCGCGCTGTTCACTTACTTACGAATACCCAGCTTCGCAATCAGCGCACGATAGCGCTCGATGTCCTTCTTGGCCAGGTAGTCCAGAAGGCTGCGGCGCTTACCGATCATCTTGTACAAGCCCCGGCGGCTGTGGTTGTCGTGGATGTGGACCTTCAGGTGCTCGGTCAGCTCGTTGATCCGGGTAGTGAGGATCGCCACCTGAACCTCGGGGGAGCCGGTGTCCGTGGGATGGGTGCGGTTGGCCTCGATAATGGCCGTCTTTGCGTCTTTCTGCATCATGGCAGGGTTCCACCTTTCCAAATCTAAAAATTGTTCTCCGCAGGCCGCGCCGAGGCAGGTGTCGCCGGCGGCGAGGCGGGGGAAGGCAGCGTTTTTACGCTCCAGGATACTATAACACAGCCTTTCTTCATTGTAAAGCAAAATTTCAAAAAATACACTTCAATAATTCGCAAAATCCGAAAAATTGCAGCGCAAGCCGGGGGCGTCTTTATCCCTCTACCGTCAGCAGGGTACACTGGGCAGTAACCTCAAAAAAGGGGTCCGCCGGGGCGTACTCCTCCTTGGGGGAGAAGCCGACGGTATACTCCAAGGTCTGACTGTACCCGGGCTTGGTCCAGTAGGGATTGACGTAGCTGCCGATGGACATGGACCCCGCCCGGTAGGGCAGGCCCGCGGCGTCCAGGTTGGCGTTCACCGCCGCAAGGATGGCGGAAGAGGCGTCATAGTACCCCTCGCTTCCGGAGACGGCGGTCAGGTCCGCGATTTTCGCGCACTCTGCCAGCCTCTTGTAAAGCTCCTGGCCCGCCTGAAAGCCGATATCCGCCGCCCCCTGCCAGCCCTGGCCCAGCCGGACGGTGGCCGTGGCCTCCTCGGAGGAGCTGGAGGGGACGAAGCTCCGGCCCGAGGGCAAAACGATCTCGTTGCCTCGGTAGGACGCCGTATAAGGGACCTTCAGCACGTCCCCGGCTCTCATAGCGGCGGGAAGCTGGAAGGTGTAGGGGATGCTTACCTCTGTCAGCCGTCCCTCCAAAAGGGTGCCCTTGACGTGCTCGCCGAGGCCCTTCCCAATAGCGCTCTTGATGGTCTCCAGGGTCCACTCCCCCGTCAGCTCCACCGTGAGGTCCTCCGGGCAGCTGCCCCAGGCGGCGGTGACCCAGGCCCGGCTGGCGGCGTTTACAAGCTCCCCCTCGCTCAGCTCTCTGGTAGAAATCGGGGGATTGGCCGGGTTGACAATGGGCGGCGTGACGTAGGGGGTCCCGCCGGCGCTGTCAATCTCCAGGCCGCTCTCCGCGTTCCAGTGGTAGTCCCAGCCGAAATCGTCCACCGCAAAGGCCCAGGTCAGGGGGAAATAGGTCACGCCGCCATAGTTGAACAGGGGCCACCGGGCGGTGCTGTTGTCTATCTTCTCGTCGTTTACGATGACCGGGTAGTCCACCGGGGTGACGGACACGCCGCCGCTTCTGCGGCTATGGCCCGTGTCGGGCACATACTCCCCGGTCCCGCCGGTCCTGGTGATGGTCAGGGTCCGGGAATACTCGTCCCACTCCGTGGCGAGGCCCAGGAAGCGGCACAGGTGGAAGGTCATGGGGATATAGGTGATATCCTTGTAGACCAGGAGAGGATATTCGGCGGCAGCATTATCGATTGCCTGGCCGTTGAGGGCCACCCTTCCGGTGGCAATGGAGGCCCGAAGCCCCGCAGCCTGGGCGGCAGGGACCAGCTCCGACAGCAGCAGCGTGCCCAGCAGCGCGCAAAGAAACCATTTCCGTCTCATAAAATGTCCTCCGTTTCATCTCAAATTTAGTTTACATTTGTAGTCTGTTCTACAAGTATAGTACTATCTGTTTGAGAATGCAACCGGCGTTTTCACCAAAGTTCCCGTCTGCTTTTTGTGGAATATGCGCCCGCTTCTGAGGAAAAAGGGGCATTACCGAGCGGGCGGATGATATCCGCCCCTATAATACCGGTTACTTTGCGAATTGCAGCTAAGCAGATCACCCCCTTGACAATCCCCTGAAAAAATGATACAGTGGGACCCACAAAGGCCCGGATGGGGAGGAGTACCCGCCAGCGCTGCGCCAAAGAGAGGGGACGTTTGCTGAGAGTCCCTGCGCGCCAGGCGGCAAAGGGCGCCCCGGAGCCGCAGGGAGGCAATGCCCCGCCGGTTGGTCCCCGTTACGGACAGAGAGTGCGGGAGCGATCCCGAAGTCAGGTGGAACCGCGGACAGAAATTGTTCGCCCTGAGCCGAGAGGCTCAGGGCGTTTTTCGTTTTTGGGCCGAAAAAACCGATAAAAGGAGATATTCACATGAAAAACACCGAAAAAACCATGGAGAAGATCGTCGCCCTCTGCAAGGGGAGAGGCTTCATCTTCGCCGGCAGCGAGATCTACGGCGGCCTCGCCAACACCTGGGACTACGGTCCCCTGGGCGTGGAGCTGAAAAACAACGTCAAGCGGGCCTGGTGGAAGAAGTTTGTCCAGGAGAACCCCTACAACGTGGGGCTGGACGCCGCCATTCTCATGAACCCCCAGGTCTGGGTGGCCAGCGGCCATGTGGGGGGATTTTCCGACCCCCTCATGGACTGCAAGGAGTGCAAGGAGCGCTTCCGGGCCGACAAGGTCATCGAGGACTGGTGCCAGGAGAACAGCTTTGATTTAGGCCGCAGCGTGGACGCCATGAGCCAGGCGGAGATGAAGGCCTTTGTTGACGAGCACCAGATCGCCTGTCCCAGCTGCGGCAAGTTCAACTGGACGGATATCCGGCAGTTCAACCTGATGTTCAAGACCTTCCAGGGCGTCACCGAGGACGCGAAGAACACCGTCTACCTCCGTCCGGAGACCGCCCAGGGCATTTTCACCAACTTCCTCAACGTCCAGCGCTCCACCCGGCGGAAGCTGCCCTTCGGCGTGTGCCAGATCGGCAAGAGCTTCCGCAACGAGATCACCCCGGGCAACTTCATCTTCCGCACCCGGGAGTTTGAGCAGATGGAGCTGGAGTTCTTCTGCCAGCCC